>JBHLPZ010000015.1:0-29865 GCA_048885325.1 Candidatus Odinarchaeota archaeon | reverse complement strand
ACACGCGAATCCGGCTAGAATTTATAGTATTGAATTAAACCCAGAATCTTATAACTATTTAGTTAAAAATATTAAATTTAATCACCTTGAAGATGTTATCATTCCAATTCATGGTAATTGTAAGGAAGAAGTAATAAAATTAAGTAAATCTGGAATTAAAGCAGATAGGGTTATTATGGGGGTGTTTCCTGCTCCAAAAGAATATATTAAAGAAGCACTGACTCTTTTAAAAGAAAATAGCACAATATATCATTATGAAGGTGTGGTTGAAAGCGAAAATTATTTGTTATTATTTCAAGAATTTAAGGATATAGCTGATATAGAGAAGATTAAATGTGAAATACTATCGAAGAGATATGTAAAAAGTTATGGTCCTAACTTATTCCATACTGTAATTGATATTTTAGCTTCAAAAAAATAAATTTTTTTTAAAATTTACTTAAAATGTTTTTCATAAACTAAGATTTATATTAATCTGGTTGCATCAGTTATGTAATTAAGTATAGTATAATTAAAAAGATCTTATTATGTTTTTTATCAGCGAATTAGATTTAGCTCAACTTTCAGGTTTTACAGCACTTTTGTCTGTTTGTATTGGCTTTTTTTTCGGATTTATTGTCCTTATAAAGAGTATTAAAGTAAAAGATTTATTAGTTTTTAATTTCTTTCTGTGTATTATATTTACGTTATCTCCATGGTATCCAAGCGGATTAGGATATGTTTACTGGTTAATAAACAATAAACCATTAGATTATGAAATTTATGTTTTAGTTGGCATCGTATGCATCCCCATCGCTATTTTAGCATGGCTCAATGTTTATATGACAACAGTAAAACCAAAGAAGAAGAAAATAATTCTATCTTTATATGCTATTTTTTCAATAGCCTTTGAAATTTATCTATTTTATTTTCTTTTTTTTGCTCCAGGAGCTCCTGTAGAATCACTTTTAGGGATAAAAGACCCATATAATCCAATGGATATCGACTATAAAGGATTTGTTTTAGTTTATTTAGGTGCGAGTATTTTAACTGCATGTATAACTGGGATACATTTTGCAATCAAATCAATTAAGGAAAAAGAAACACCTCATCTTTTATGGAAAGGAAGGTTCTTATTAGCCGCGTTTATTTTATTTGGAATATCAGCTGTTTTTGATGCAATTGTACAGATGGACCAAGTCCTATTAATTATTATGAGAATAATCCTAGTAATGTCAAATTTGTTTTTTTATATTGGATTTATTCTTCCAAAGTGGGTTGAAAAAATACTTCCAATAAGAGAAAGTGAATCATAAAAGAACCATGAAATTTAATTTCTTTATCGCTTTTTTTCCATTTCTCGTGCTCGTTCTTTCATAAACTCATTAACGTTATCAAAATCTTTTTGCGCAGTAAAGAATAGTGGAATCCAGAATCCAATGGAGATAATTCCAAACACCAACATTGTCCAAATTATTGTAAATGTAATTCCGATAATTAAAAGCAAAAACCCACCTATCAATGCTCCAATAGCACGGCCTACTGTGTCGATAAAAGATGCTACGGCTATCATTGTCCCACGATGTTCGGGATAGTTAACGTCTATCATTGAAGAATACCAATTAGGGGCAATTCCGAATGTAAATGCCATACCTACACCTAAAAATGCAGCATAAATAATCCATAAAACCCAAAAACCTGTCTCATTTACTATTAATGAATTGAAGAAGAATGATTGATTAGCAATATTTGGCGACATTACAAAACCAATTAAAAGGAAAGGTAGATTTAAAATAGAGCAAATAACTGCAATTCTCACCCTTCCAGAAAGATCTCCCTTTTGAACTTTTCGATCACCCAAATGAGCTAACCAGAATTGCCCTAAAATCAAACCAAAAATAATTATTATCAGAAAAAGAATAATAACTTTCCAGTCAATAATATTTACACCAATTTCAAGTTGGAAATATGGAAAAAGATAAGCAACTAATAAACCAGAAGCAATTACATCAAAAAAGTTAAAGATTAAGAAGAAGTTGGATTTTCTTTTGAATATATATTTTAAATCAGAAATTTTTATTTTATAGGAATATTGAAGATTCTCTTTTGATATTAAATCTTCAAAGTATGTTTCTTTCCCTGCTCGTTTCGGTTCTACTACAACAAAAAAGTTAAGGATTACAATTATTATAGCTAAAATAGCTAAGTAAAAATATGGTAAACGCCAAGTATCGAGAAGATTTGGGTAATTTGTAGTGATGAAAATAATTTTCTCATTAGGCGTGCCTCCAATTGCCTCAAAATCTATAAGATTGAATGCCAGAGCAAAAAAACTAGCAAATAAAGTAGCAAACGTTTCAACTAATCCCCATACTGCGAAGGATTTTGAACGAGATTTTGGAGAAATCATGTCTGCTAAATAAGAAATTGTTAAAGGTGCAGTTACTCCTGTAGCAATAGCAGCAATTACTCTAAAAATTAGTAACTGCCAATATTCTGTGATAAATATGTAAAATATAACAGGAATGGCCCATAATAACCCTGAGATAATTAAAATGTTCTTTCTATTAATTCTATCCGATAAATAACCAAAAACTAAAATTGAGATGCCACGAATTATCGTGTAGGTCCCAATTAAAATGCCAATAGCATCAAAATTGACTCCCAAATCTGCTGCAATTAAGACTTCATTAGGAAGAAGTAATGCACTATCCATAATCAAGAAAAGAATTAAAAAAATGAAAAAAGTTGTAGATAAAATTTCTCTCTTTTTCATATAAATCTACCAATGTTTCTTTCAATTATACTAATTTCAACTTAATCATTTAATAATATTATCTCTGTAAAACTGAGTTGTAGGCGGAATTTTTATATTACTTAAAGTTAAAATTTCAATTTGAATTTTAGATTTAAATCATAAATGATCTTTGTCATTATTGGCAATAGCGGCAGCAGGATTTCTAATTACTATTTTCTATGGTTTTGAGAAGTATCGGTTTTAAGTGAAATGGGAAAAACTTGCTCTTATTATTTATTATCGCATTTGTATTTGACGTATATGTAGGATTGCTTACAAAAAACATGAGAGATTTTCTTGTTGCATACCCAGTTGTAACCATGTTGTTAATAGGAGTCCTTCCAATCGTAATAGAAACGGGAATTACTCTCTTACTAGCTAGGAAAAATATTATAATTAAAATTTAATAATTTTCTTTTTTTATCTATAAGAAATTAACTTAAGAACTCTGTTATTATAAAACGATTATATTATAAGGTTTTATATGAGATTAATAAAAATTTTTATATAAAAGAAATTAAAAATGGGAATTATTATTATTAAAAAGAATAAAAAAAAGATATGATCACTACTCATGAGAAATGATATAGCAATTGGGCTTGATTATAGTCATAATAACATGCTGATGTTAGAAGCATCTAGTTATGCTGATTTTACTCAATTCCTATTTAATTCAGGTTATAAATTAGGAAAAATTGAAGCAGGATTCTACTCTTCGGAAAAATTAGAGAATTACGATGCCGTTATTATGTCTACTCCAAAAAATGTAAATCTTAGTCCAGAGGAACTAGATATTCTTGAAAAATATGTGAAAGATGGTGGAAGTTTATTAATCATTGGAGCTCGAGGTGGAGATTATTTAAATCGTACGAATTTAAACGAATTAACTGGTAAATTTGGTTTTAAATTTGCTACTGATGAAATTTATGATTCGGTAACATACGTTAATTTACAGAAAAGACCATTGCTAAAAAATCTAAAACCGCATTTTATTACTGAACAAGTAAGAAAAATTGTTTTATCAAATCCATGTTCTATAGAAGTTTTAGATTTTTTAGAAGATGAAAAAGATATCAAAATTGAACCTCTAGTCAAAGGCGGAATAAATTGCTGGAGAAAAAAATTAGATGGAGATGAGTGGGCTGAAGAGGATTGTCCAAAAATTAACTTAATGGTAGCTGTGGAATATTTTAAAGGAAAAGTTGTTGCTTTTGGAACCTTATCAATATTCTCATCATTAGGGAGAGAATACGGCTTTAGCGCTTTTGATAATGATATTTTTCTAGCAAATATTTTGAGATGGTTAACTACAGATATTGAAATGGAAGGCAAAGCAATTACAATTGATTTACAACTAGATTTGTTTCATTGGGCAGAATCGATAATAAATAAAGAAGATTGGGAAAGTTTCTCCGATCTTATTAATATTAGTCTTAAATATTTCAAGGATAATTATAATAACATTATGAAAGAAATCATAAAAATTAGAGGAGAGAGATTAGAAAAGAAAAAAGAACACTTAGAAGCAATTAAGAAAGCTTTAGAAGTACAAGAAAAGCCTGAGGAGGAGGAATTACTAGAAATTATACCAGAAAGAAAAAAAGAGGATTTAGAAGGTATTATTGGAGCAATTGAGAAATTAACTGGTGAAAAATACGAGCGATCAATCAATTTTGAGGAAGAAGAAAAAAAGGAAAAGGCTTTAGCTGAATTACCAGAAGACTTAAATGATTGGACAGTTAAAGAATTAAAAAAGTTCTGTAAAGAATATGATATAGAATTACCACCTAATGCAAGAAAGTCTGATCTCATTTCAATTATTAAATATATTTTTGAAATTGATTGATTATAACAATAAAGTAGAAAAAATATGCTTCTTTCTTAAGCCAAAGCAATTTATTTTTCGCAAATCATGGAAAAATTTTTAATGGTCTTAGGATCAAATTGGCAACTTTCATTAGCAGAATTAGATAATGTTTTGAAGAATTCAAAGTATAAAGGAAGAATTATAGACTATTCCGCTAATGTGGCTATTGTAGAATTTGAAAAATTAGATAAACATTATGTAAATGACCTTATGGAATTTCAATTTATTTTAGGAGGGACTCAAAAAATCGGAAAAGTATATGATTTCATCCATATTCATGATGTTTTGAAAGCCTTTCCATTAAAAATTGAAAAATTGAAGGAAATTCAAAAACTACGGAAAAAGATATTAGATGTCATAAGTATAAATCTTGATAAAATTTTTCCCAAAATTAAAAATGAAAGAATTTTCTATGCTGTATCTATCTATCCAAATTTTTTTGACAATGAATACTACCCAAAAGTATTAATAAAACATTTTTTACCATTTCTTAACAAAGAAATAATGGAGATTTTAAAAAAAAAGGGGGCTGAAAAGGCGCTCTATTATCAATATCCAGAAAAATATATCAAAGAGGGGACATTAAATCCCATTTTTCCTCATCATGTTATAAAATATGGTTTATTAAATAAGGATCGAGCGGAATTAATATTTGGCTTTACTGAAGAGGGTTTATATATTGCACGAACATATACTTGCGACGATCCTAATTTTAAAAGGAAAATAGATGAAGAAAGGCCATTCAAGGAATTCAAAAGTAGTATTTCGCCAAAATTGTCATTAATTATGTTAAATTTGTTAAACCTGTTCGATGATAGACATAGAAAGAATATAGTTGACCCCTTTGTTGGAAATGGGACAATATTATTATTTGCTTTACTTCAAGACTTCCAAATTTATGGTTCAGATATAGATGAAGTAAAAGTAAAAAACACAGTTAGGAACGTCAATTGGTTATTGTATGAGTTAGAAGAACCTATCCCATTACTATTCACGGAAAGAATCAAAATTACAGATGTGGAAGACTTATCAAGTAATTTCAAAGAAAACTTTTTTGATGGGATTTGTACCGAACCAGAGTTAGGTCCTTTTTATAGTGAAAAACCTTATTATTCTGAGGTTAAAGAACTAATTGAAAATAAACTGGAGCCAATTTATCGATTTACCTTTAGAGAGTCCTATAAAGTGCTTAAAGAAAATGGGCGCATATGTATTATATCTCCTATTATTGAAACTTTAGATGGTGGAGATCTTCAATTAAATATCGAAAAAATTGCAAATAAGTTTAATTTTAAACTTATTCCTCTATTAGATATTAGCCGAATTATTAATAAATCCAATAAAAGACTACAGTTTCGGAAAAAACAAGTAAGAACAATGATTGATGCGAAAAAAGATCAAATAGTTAAAAGAAAAATCTACTTATTTGAAAAAATTTCATAATAATGGATTTTTATGGAGAAAGCAAAAGTTTTTGATAAAATTGAGCAAATTCTTAAAGGTGAAGCTCATTTAGATCAAATAGCAAGTAAAAAACAAGATCCTTTTAAAATTTTGATATCTACAATTTTATCAGCACGAACCAGAGATAGAAATACAAAAGAAGCTACTGAAACACTATTTTCAAAATATAGCACTCCACAAGAAATAGCTAATGCCAATATAGAAGAATTAGAACAGCTTATTTATAAATCAGGATTTTATAAAGTTAAAGCTGCTCGTATAAAAGAAGTAGCTAAGTTATTATTAGAAAAATATGAGGGAAAAGTCCCAAATACTTTTAAAGATTTATTGAGCCTTCCTGGTGTTGGTACTAAAACAGCTAATTGTGTTTTAGTATATGCATTTAAAATTCCCGCTATACCTGTAGATACGCATGTGCATAGGATAAGTAATAGAATAGGTTGGGTTAAAACTAAAAATCCAAATGATACAGAAAAAGAACTAAGAGCACTAATTCCTACAAACCAATGGATTCGCGTTAATCGTCTGTTTGTAAGATTTGGACAAGAAATATGTTTACCTAATGGTCCAAAATGCGATATATGTCCATTGACAAACCGCTGTCCCCGAGATTTTTCAATGGAACAAGCAATTAAAAAGAAAAAAAATAAAATTTAAATCCATTAGTATTGATCTTCTTTTATTTGTTTTTTTTTCTTTAATATATATCCAAAAAAAAGCCCTCCTAATAATCCAAAAATATGAGCAAAGTAATTAACCCCTGGAGAAAATGATGATGATATAAAAAGCAACACGTATACTATACCCAAAATTAATATACTCTTATCTTTATGCATTGTAATAATAATTATGGCAGCTCCTATCAATCCAAAAACACAACCTGAAGCTCCTAAACTTATTGTATCTATTGGTAGCAATATTAATGAAAATAGATTTCCAATTAGTCCAGAAATAAAATATAATAGTAAATATGATATTTTCGTGTAGAATTTTTCTAAAAATGCTCCAAATAATAATAAACCGAACATATTAGAAAAAATATGTAATATATCAGCATGTAGAAACATAGCTGTAATGAGACGCCATAATTCATAATGATTAATAATTTCATTATTAATTTGTGCTAATAAGAGAAAATAATCTGGTTCTCTAACAAAACTAAACGAGATAAAAACTATAATATTAATCGAGATTAAAAATAATGTAATTCTGGCTTCTTTAAAATTTTCTGCAGTTAATACAAACATGTCAAGGAATTTTGTGTTGTGTTGATAAATAGAAGTTTATAATATTTTAATATAAAAAGATATAATAATAATAAGATTTATCATTATTTTGTTGATTATCGTGGAGAGAAATAAAGTCTTTTATTCAAAAATTCAACTCTTATTGTCATTACTATATAATGGTTATCTTAAAGATATTCGACTTTTTAAAGCCTTCTTAGATGTACAATTGGAAAAGTTTGTCCCAAAGGAAATTCTACCCTCCGTAAGGATTTATGATGACGCACCAGTTCTTTTTTACTATGAAAGAGAACGTCCTGAAAATTTAAGAACAATTTCAGCACCTCATATGATTACCATTATGCTTCAAAATTTAATCTTAAAGGAAGATGATGATTTATTGATTTTGGGAGCAAAAAGTGGCTATATAGCAGTTTTAGCACATAAATTAGCCCCTAAAGGGAAAATTGTTATTCTTGAGGCAAATTCAAGCATTGCTAAGATTACTCAAAAAAATTTAGAACATCTTGGATTGCATGAAAAAATAAAGGTAATCGTAAAAAATCCTTTAATTGGTATGCCAGAGATGGGGCCCTGGAAGAAAATATTAGTAACAGGTGCTATTAAGCAAGAAAAAATATATCCATTATTAAATCAACTCGATCATAATTATGGTGTTTTATTTGCACCTATTGGAGAGGAATTTATACAAACCTATACTCAAATATTAAGATTAAATAATGATTTTTATGGAAAAAAACATCTTTCGGTAAGATTTACTCCTTTAATTACTAAAATTCAGTTAGATGAATTAAAATTAATCACAGATATTGATGATTTTGATAAGACAAATGCTGGAACTTCATCTAATGATTTGAAAAAAAGTGAAAACCGAATTTCAGTTAAATATGCTAAGGATATTATTGAAAAACTTAATCTAGAACCTAAATCAAGAAGTCAATCACTTGAGATAAAACCAAGGAATATTTTCATAGCTTTCCTAGAAAATTTGTATAATACATTAGAAATTTTAAAAGATGATCATGAATTAGAGCAATGGACGAATTTTATTGAAAATTCTGAGACATTAATGGATATTTTTAAGAAATACAAAAGTGGGATCAAAATCAACCTAAAAAAAATTGAATTATCATTAAATCAATTAATTAAATCATATAATTTGTCAATGAAGCAAATTGAGGAGAATAAAAACACTAAATCACAGAAATATCTTGAAGACCTGGAAAATTTACAAGAAGATATTAAAGATGAAATAAATAAAATTAAAGAAGTTTAATTTAATTAAATAATTCTCTTTTTTAAAGAATTTATTCGAGAAAATTCAATACCTCTTTCATGAAATCAGGCAAATCGTCTGGTTTTCGAGATGTTATTAAATTATCATCAACAACAACAGGCTTATCCTCAAATTTAGCACCTGCATTTACCATATCATCTTTGATAGCAAAGTAGCTGGTTGCTTTACGATTCTTTATAATTTTAGCAGAAATAAGGACCCACCCTGCATGACAAATTGCACCAACTAACTTGTTTTGATCATTAATTTTGGCAACAAAATCTAGTACATCTTTTTCCCTTCTTAAATAATCAGGATTTTTAGTTCCACCTGGGATGATTACTCCATCATAATCATCAACCCTTGCTTCTCTTACCAATTTATCTGGCTTGATAGGATATCCATGCTTTCCTTTTATTTCTCTTCTATGTAAACTAATAATTTCTGTATCAACTCCTGCTTCCTTCAATCTTATTTTAGGATATAACAATTCCGCATCTTCAAAACCATCAGTTGCAAGAATTGCAATTTTTTTAGCTATTTGTTTCACACCTCTTTCTAATATTATTATATTTTAAATAGGATTAACCTTTTTTATAATTCCTTTAATAATTTATTATCTTTTAGCTCTATTAAGTTAATTTCCTAAAACAAAATTCAACAATCCTATATAAATTACTACTAATGAGATAATTATTAATAAATAACTATATGGAGGGGAAAATAGGCGAAATGGAATTTTTTTTTTATATTCATCGTATTCTTCTCCAAAATTGGGTAATAGAATAAATTTTTCTTCCAAAATGCAATGAACTTCTAGAAGTACAGTAAGAATAGGGATAAAAAGGATTGCTAAGAAAGAATCAAAAGCGAAACTACAGCCCATGAATATTAATACCCAAGATAAATAGATAGGATGTCGAATCACTGAGTAGATACCTGTTTTTATTAATTTTGGTTCCTTAACTTCAATTGATTTAACCGTATATTCTTTAATAGCCATTGAAGCAATTCTGATGCCAATAATTACAAAAAAAATACCTAAAATTAAAAACCAAATCCAGATTTCTTGAAAGTAGCTAATATTTTCATTAAAAACAATATGTAATAAACTAGAATTAATGATTAAAATTGGTATAAGAGTTAATACCCAGATTATTGGAAAGGCTTTTTTATAATATCTCTTTATTTTCGCATGTTGATTCTTAATTTTGATGAAAATTATCCAATACAACACTAAATTAAATGAAAATAATAGTTCAAGGATGATTGTAGAAATTATCAATAAACAAGCCTTACTTTTAATATTTTGTATTTACATTTTTAGAGTGATTTAATGAATCTTCAATTCTTCTTAAAATTTTGATTTATAAAAACAAGCTTAGATTAAAAAAAAAAAGAAAATAAAAAGTGTCCAATAAAATCCTAGGTGAATTTATCTTTAAATTCCTTTAATTTTGTTAATACTTTATCCCTCAATGACCCAACAATGATTTTTTCTGCTGAACTTGTTCTTATTTCTCTAGCAAATTGCATAAATTGATGTAAAACGAGGCCAGGAGGAATTTTATCTCTCATTCCTTCTATAAATATACTTAAATCATTCCCTGTTATTGTTTGATCTACTTTTTTAAAGATTGCATTAAATAATTCATGAATTTCTGCTTTTTTTTCTATGCTTATTTCACTTACTTTTGTTTCAGTGAGAGAAGATGATTCTAGTGTTTGAATAGGCGCTTCTGGAGTCTGATCAAGACCCTCTCTGCCCTGAACAATAACCTCAGACTCGTATCTTGGGTATTCTCCTTGACCTGAGCAACTATAATTGAGAATAAATGAATTGTTTCCTTTCAATTCAGCTATTTTAACTTGTAACTCTGATTCTTCACCTAATTGATTAACCTCATAAGCATCAATTTCGATTTGTGATAAATTGAAACCCTTGGGAATTTTATCTTTAATAAGAATATTTTCTAATTCTACATTTCCTTTATTCTGAATAAGAACAGAAATTGAGAATTCTCCTTCAGATATACCAGGTTTAATACTTTTGAGAGTCTTTAATTTTCGCTTTACAAATTTAACCTTAATTTCAGGTTCATCTAAAGGTTCATCTACATAATACTTTCCCTCTACAGGACTATTAACTTCTATTTTTACCGGTGTTTTATAGAGAGTTTCAGTAGGAGGTCTTGGATTTTTCGCGATTAAAGGATACTTTACGTTTAATTTAGAATTTGGTAGGAATTGATCCGATAAATTAAAAAGCTCAATAGTAATTGTATGTTGTGTTTCAGGATTCTGATCACTAGGATCTATCTCTATTTTATTAGTAAAATCTGTTCTTGAACTAATATCTATGTCGTGTAAATTTATGGTGATCTGACTTAGCAAGGGACAAATAAAATCTTGAGGAATATTATCTATGATTCTTATGGAATTAATAGTAGAACTCCCGTTATTAGCAATTACATTTTCAATTTGTATATCAGTATTAGCATATGCATCAACTTCAGGTGGATTTATAACTTTTTCTATAGTTGCGGTTAACACAGGATAAATTGTAGATTCTTTATTTATTTCCCCAAAAACTCTGGTTATAACTACAAATAGTGGAGTGAATTCGATGGTTGAGCTTAGTTCAGGAACATCTTTTGAATCAACTTGAAAATTATATGTCCATGATTGTTCAGGATTTAATAATCGATTAGGAGTTTGAGATACTACAGTCTCCATTCCAGTAATTATTTTATGCTTCACTTTTACATCTTCTAATTTTACTTGAAATTCTGACTCATTTATGAATTCAACTTCACAATCCCAAGAACCTGGTTGAGCCCCTTCATCTCTGTCAATCCCACTCATTGAATCTGTAAGTCCACGAATTTCTGGATTTAATAATGTTAACTTATAATTATTAATTAAGTAAGAGATATTTAATGTCCCTAGGGCTTTTTTCTCTTTATCTTTAACATTAACATTACAAAAGACAGTTAGTTCAGCAGTTTGGTTACCATCTAAATTTACAATAACCCATTCTAGGGTTCTGCTTCCTAACTCTTCCTTTACTCCTGCAATTCCTACATTTGGCGCTTTTATTTCGATTTCCTGGATGAAACTAGGAATTTCCCTACTTAATTTAATATTTGATATTGGAATTTTAAAAGGATTAGTTAATGTAATTTTTATACTACTTTTATTATCAGTTTTAAAAAGAAAAACATTGTTTAGTTTATAATTTATATCTCTCTGTGTATCAAATTCTTCATTAACAATCAATGAGGATTGTTTTAAATTTTGTATCTCATAATCTTTAGTATATTCTTGTGAGGGGTTAAGTATTCCAACATTAAGTTCTCTTGAATCTATTGTCGTATTAACAATTTCCTTTAAATCACATATTAAATTCCAAAGCCTACTTTTATTTGAGGGATTTTTTACTGATAAATTTCCATTACCTTTAATCTCCTTAAGATTTAGAGAACCATCTAATAGTAGTTTCTCGTTTTCAGTAATATCTATAATAATTAAATCGGACATTTTAACAACCGGATATTCTTTGAATGGCGTGATTAACAAATAATAAAAAGATATACTTTGTAAATATAAATTTTAGGAAATAATGATCTTTTAATATTTTATTATGGTTATTATATTAATTTGGTGGCACAAAACATTAAATATTTCTGGTATATTATCAAAAGTTTTAACAAATTAATGAAATCTGCTATTAAGGGACCTGATTGCACTAATCCTAATAATTGCGCTGGTGCTTGTTGTTCTATAAAAATTGATGTTCCTAAAGTGTTAGCAGAGGAATATATTAAAAGAAATTATGCAACTAAGGAGGATTTTATTAGAAGTAATGTTTTCTCATTTGAATTAAGATTTGATGATAAAACTGGAAAATGTTTTTTATTCGATAAAAAATTAAATGGATGTAAAGTTCATGAGTCTGGAATAAAACCGCCTCAATGTTGGATATATCCTACTAATTTTTCAAATCCAGAAAAAAGTTTAATAAGTTGCAAAAAACAATCAGGTTGGGAAATTGCAATTCCTCAGAGTGCTTTAAAAGCGGAAAGGTTATTAGAAAAATATAATTTCCTATGTAAATTTGAAGCTAAAAGAGAAATAAAAGATATAAAAAAACGTTTGGGTAATAGCAAAATTTTGAAGCAATCAATAAGGACTATCGCACCAAGTAAGTTAGGAGGTATTATAGACAAATGGGATATGTTTGATATTCTCCTAGCTGAGGGTTTTTCATTACAAATGAAGAAATTTTGCCTTAAACATAATATAAAATGCCAATATCTTCCAAGTAACTTCATTGAATGCAATTCTATATGCAATATAATTGCTGATAAATTATTTTTATACTTACAACTCAATCTTCCTAACTTTGTAAAAAAAGAGGGACCTGATGTTAATGGTGAATATCCCCTGTTTAAACTATTTAAAAATCCTAAACTCATGAATTTTGGGTGTTAATTCTTTTTTTTCTGATATATATAAGCATATTATGAGCATATTACATATTTTTATGATGGTTTGTAAGAATTATACAAATAACATTTAAATAGTACATAAACGATCCATTTAAATAAAAAATTTCGTGATTTCATGATATTAGGAGATATCCCTTTAGCTGAATTAGCAGAGAAAGTATTCTCTGAAAAATATAAATATATAAATAATCCCCAAAAGTTAAAAGGGCAATCAGGAAAATTATGGGATTTTAGTGCTGTTGTAGATAATGGAAAATACGGAAAGTATGGAATATTCATTCGTGATTGGAAAAGGGAAATCTCCATAACCCAATTAAGGCAACTTCATAAGGCTTGTATTGATGTTCCTGAAATTGAAGGCGGCATTATGGTTTGTAATATCGCAACCGATTTTGCCCGAGATTATTCTACTCAATTTGGAATTCAGCTCCTCAGCAGAGGCCATTTAGTATCAAAATTAAGAAATCGAGAATTTCAATTTTAGAATATCCTCTTTTTTTTGGCAAGTCAAGTTATAATTTCTAAATTAAGCTTAACAATAAACTTATTTAATTTTAGAATATATTTACTGCAAAATAATTGCCGTAATATTAAAGTTGAATTTTAATGGTTTCTCGGAGAGTAAATGATATTGAATATGCAATAAGGGATATTGCTGTAATTGCAAATGAAGTTAAAAAAAGCGGGAAAGAGGTTTTTTCTCTAAATATAGGAGACCCGGTAATATATGATTTTAAAACTCCAGATTTTATTTCTAATGCACTTGCAAAAGCTAGTTTAAATGGAAAGAATTTTTATGCTGATTCTTTAGGTGTTTTAGAATTGAGAGAAGAGATTAGTAAATATCTAACAAATAGGCACAATCATGAAGTAAAAAGTGACGGTATTGTTATTACTACAGGCGTAACGGAAGCAATCTATTTTCTCTTAGCAGCATTGATTGAAAAAAATGATGAGTTTCTTTTACCTGGTCCAACCTATCCTTTATACATCAATAATACGAAGTTTTATGATGGAATACCAGTAGAGTATGAATTAGATGAGAATGATGATTGGGATCCTAATATAGACGATTTAAGAAAGAAAATAAATCAAAAAACTAAAGGAATTTTAATATGTTCTCCAAATAATCCTACTGGAGTGTTATATAGTGAGAAAAGAGTAAAGGAAATCATTGATTTAGCTGGTGAATTTAACTTACCTATTTTATCTGATGAAATTTACGAGCAAATAACTTATGAAAGGGATTTTGTATGTCCAGCTTCTCTAAGTAAAGATGTACCAATAATTGGCATGAATGGTTTTTCTAAAGCACATCTCATGACTGGGTGGAGACTGGGCTATATTTACTTTCATGATCCAGAAAATAGATTATCTGAATTAAAAGAGGGAATTGCTAAAATGGCTAGAGCTCGTCTTTCTGCTAGTACGATAGCCCAATATGCCGCAATTGAGATTTTTAAAACTAAAAGTAATCATACACGCGAAATGGTTAAAAAGTTAAGAGAACGGCGTGATTATTCATATAAAAGATTAAAACAAATTGAAGGAATTAATTGTGTTAATGCTAGTGGAGCTTTTTATTTATTTCCTAAAATAGACTTTCAAGAATTTGACAAATGGAAAGATGATAAAGAATTTGCCATAGGTTTACTTAAAGAAAAAGGAGTTTGTACTGTTTTTGGTTCTGGATTTGGAGAATTTGGAAAGAACCATATCAGATTAACATTTTTACCTAATCTAGAAATCCTTGAAAAAGTATTCAATCATATTGAGGATTATTTAAAATAAAAGTTAGAATCTATCATCCAAAACGATCCCACAATTAAAACAATACCTTTTCAAAACATTTGGATAATTAAGTTTCTCATTATTAATAAAACGTTTTAATTTTTTATTTAAATTAGTATAAATATCTGAAAACATATAGTTTTCTATGGAAATTAACTTTAATTTAGCTTTTTTATATAGCTTTATTTTTTCCTTTTTTCTTTTCAAATAATCTTTTCCATGGAAGCCCCAATACTCGATATAAATGTTATAATCTGGTAAATACCAATCATATTTGACACTTTTTTTCAAGATCTTTATTTTCTTTTCATAAAGATGGTTAAAACCAAGAATATACAAGTAATTATCAATAATTAATTCACCCTTAGATCTTACAATATGACCATCAAGAGTTTTAAATTTTGATGTTGAGCCTTCTTTTTGAGATTTCTTATTCTTTTTTATTTTTTTTTTTCTATAATAAGCTAATAGAAAAATTAATAGGAGGATTGTTCCGACAAAAATGAAATAGCCCCAAATACTATCCATAACTCAATTATTCCCTAGAATTGAATTTCAAATGATTTCTAATTTGATCATGGTCTTCCAGTATTTAAATATAGCGAGTGAGGGTTTAGTGGTAATGTTTTAGATTTAGTCCAAAAAAACATTAATTTCATAATAAATGAAGTATTCAAATCTTAAATTAAAAAATATGTTAATAATATGTTATGTTTTATAAAGATAAATGTACAATCTGCGGTAACTGTTTAATAAAATGTCCTTATTTATCATATTCAGAAGAGAAAGCGAAAATTGAATTTGAAAAATTAATAAATGGAAATCAATCTCCAGTAACATCAGATTGTATTACATGTGCTGCCTGTAATATGTTTTGTCCTGAAGGTGCAAATCCTTTTGATTTAATTAATCAAAGACAAGAAGAAACGGATACTTTTAAAACCACAAAAGATTGGCTAGGTATGATGAAAATGGCTTCCCAAATGCCATCCAAGGTGATCAAAGGTGATCCTAATAAACCAACTTTAAGTTTATGTACTGTTGGTGATATATTACCCGGAGTTATAAAAGATCAGCTATTTAAGGGTTTAACAATCCTAAAAGGGGGAGATTATTTCTGTTATTTTGGATGGATTCATGGAGGAAAACCCAGTGTGGTAGAAAAGAATGCTCAAAAATTTGTAGATAATCTTGCTAAAACTGGTGCAAAAGAGATAATATTATACCATGATGATTGCTATGCAATGTTAACTAGTAAAGTAAAAGAATTTAACATACATTTATCATTTAAACCAATCCATATTATTGAATATTTAAAAGATTATGTTATTGAAAACAAAGATCGGGTAAAAAAGTTAAATCTCAAAGTTGCCTATCAGCAACCATGTGCATCTAGATATAGTTTTGATAAAGACAGAGTATTAGATGAACTTTTTGCTTTAATTGGAGTTGAAAGAGTAGATAGGAAATATGATAGAGAGAATGCGCTTTGTTGTGCGGGAGTTATGACGTCAATGACTAATAAATCAAAAGAAGAAGCGAATGAGTGGAAGATGAGAAACATATTGGATGCAAAAGAAAGTGGCGCTGACGCTTTTGTTATTCTATGCCCATTATGCGTCCTTAACCTTAGGACCAGAGCTAAAACCCAAGGGATGGAACCATATATATTGAGTAATCTTGTACGTTTAGCTTTAGGAGAAACTCTAACTCATGGAGGAGCAGGAAAAATATATTAAACTTGTTCCCTTTTCACTTTTGTTTGATGGTTAATCTTTTGAAAGTTGTAGATATCTGTTACGAATGAATCGAGATTTCTATCGTGAGATATGATAAACATTTGAGTTGTATTGAGTTTCTCAAATATATCTTGCATTTTATTTATTTGTTCTTGGCTAAAACCATCAGTAGGTTCATCTAAAATAAGCAAATCCTTTGTTTTTACTTCCTGATATCTTTCATTGATTATTTTATCTAATGCTAATCTATATGCCAGAGATAAAGCACTTTTCTCGCCTCCGGATAAATCTCCAAATGGTGAATTATATCCATTTATTACTATAATTGGTTCAAAATCATCCAATCTAATTTCTACTTCAATATTTTCCTCCTCAACTAAGATTCTAAACCATTCTTTGAAGTATTCGTTAAACTGTTGCCCACTGGCAGAAGTTATTTCCCTTTCAATATCTCTTATAAGAATTTGAAACTCATTAATAATCCAACTTCTTAAGTCAGTTAAATATTCAACTTTATCTTTAAGGATCTTTACCTTTTTTAGAGCTTTAGTTAATGTTTCTATCTCAGAATATAATAATTTTAAATTGGCTTGTTCAATACTTAATTTCTTTTCAATTTCAGATTTTTCTGATTTCAATTTCTTTAAGAGTGCTTTTTGAGAGGCAAATCGAGAATTTAGCTTATCTTCAAACTCTCTAAATTTTTTTAAATCTGTTATCTCATATTTTTTTAGAATGGTTTGTATTTGTTTTTGATTGATTTCAATTTTATTCATTAACTGATTAATTAGTTCTTTTAATTCCACTTCCCTCTTTCTCTTTTCATCCGTTACTTTAATCAAGGATTCCCTCTTTGATTGAATAATGGCAGAATCTCTTAAATTTTTTAAATATGATTCAAATTTACCAATCTTAGAATGAAGGTCTTTAATTTCTTTTGAAAATCGTCTTATTTTTTCATTTATTTCTTTAAGCTCAGAATTAAACCTTTCCTTTTCATGTATTTCCTGTCCACATAAAGAGCACTTTCCTTCTTTAAGAAGTGTATTGATATTATTTACTTTTTCATCTAAAATTGCTTTTTCCTTCTCTTTTTCCGACTGGCTCTTTCGAATATTTCTAATTTGGCTTTCAAGTTGTTCTTCTGTAAATTCACTTTCAAGTTTTATGGTCGGTAAGCTTTCTATTTCTGCTTCTGAATTTAAAATTTCATTTTTCAAATCTTGTAAAGAATCATCATTTTTTTCTTTAAAGAGAGTAGCCTCATCAATGATTTGCTGAAAATTATCTATTTTTATTATTTTTTTAGAATATTCATTTAATTCTGATTGGATTGAATCAAAATTTCGTTCCTCTAGTTCGATTTCATTCTCCTTATCTTTAACCATATTTACGATTGCTTTAATTTTCTCTTTTTGCTCATCAATTTCCTTTTCTTTTTCAGGAATTATTAATTCTGGTTGTCTAAGAGTGTCTAGATAAATATTGGTTTCTTTTATGCTGTTGTAAAGATAATCATTTAAAATATTGACATTTTTAAGAGCTATCTCATATTTTTCTATGCCAAAAACTTCTTTTAAGATTTCAAATCTCTCGTCTGGTCTTGCTTGAAGTATTTCTTTTACCTGTTCTTGGGGTGTATATACAGTATATCTGAATAAAGGAATTTTTTGGGCTTTTTCGTAGCGAGTTGTCGAGTAGTTTAGCAACTTCAATATTTTCCTTCTCAGATCAGTAGGTGCATATGATATTTCTGAAGCATTATTATCTTGAAATTCAATAATTGATCCTACTTCTTGAGAAATAGTACTCTTTTGATTTTTTTCTGATCTCTTCAATTTCCGTTTGATGGTGTATTTCTTATTGTCAATTGAAAAAGTTAATTCTACTGATCCTTTATTTTCACCTCTTCTCAATAATGAGTCACCACTTAAATCTGCTGCAGTTAAAGTCCCAAATAATCCAAACTCTATTGCTTTTAACACTGAAGATTTACCACTTCCTATATCTCCATAGAAGAGCATTGTTGAAGGAGGAAACGTTAATTCTAAGTTTTTTATGCTTCTAATATTTTTTAGTTTTACAGATTCAATAAACACTTTAACTATTTCCCTCCTTACTTAATTGAAAGATTTTTTTAAAATTAGTAATTAGTTCTTCATTATAGTCTTTTACTTTAGCTCCTTCTTCTCTTTCCTCACCTATGATTGATAATAAGTCATGGATTTTATTCTCTAAATCTTTTTTATTGACATTTTTAATATTTATTTTTTGAACATGTTCATAAATAAGCGTATTTTCTATTTCTTCATTAGTCTTTCCAATAGGAACCCGAATAGATATATATTCCTTAGAGGAAAGCGCTACTTTATTAATTAAAACTTCATAAGCACCTTTTTGTTTGAGTAATTGAATAAGTTCATTAGTTTTAATCTCATGTGGTTTACCGGATGATAAAGTTCCATAAATACGTAGAGTGACAATCTTTTCTTTCACACTTAGAGTATCTATCTTTTCTTTCAAAGTATTTTTTACTTGTAGTGCAGTCTTATTATCACAATTAAAATTGATATTAATTACTTCTCTAATATTTAAGGGAATAAATTTAACTTTAAAATCAGCTTCTTGAGTTTCATGATTTATATCTCCAGAAATAAGGCAAAATCCACCATATTTGTATTTTTCCAGTTCTCTAAAATTAGTAGGAGTTAATGCTCCAGGATATATAATTTTAGTTTTTTCTGAAATATTAATGATAGATTTTTCTTTTCTTAATTCTTCGGGAACAGTCTTATGAAGATGCCCTCCTGCATAATAATGAAAATTAGATGGTAGTAAGGATTTAGGAGCAGATTCCATATCTTTAAATTCAATAGGTTTTAATTCATTTAACATCGTGTGTAAGATGAATATTTTAATTCCTTTTTCTTCCTCTAGATTCTTTTTATCTAATATGTTATAATCTTGAATTTCTAAGCTGCGCTTTCTTGCTCTTAATCCGGTTAGTTTGATATTAGTCTTCGGATCTAAAGTAAAATTAAGTATTAAATTATCTTCTGGCTTTTCTCCCTGAGAAACATTATTAAATAATCCTGCTGTTATTAATGGTCTAAGCATTGATTTATTTGAAGGAGAAAAATCATGGGATCCCATAATACCATATGTGGGAATTTCACAGTCTCTTAATTTTTTTAATTCCTTAACTGCTAGATCTATAACTTCTACTTTAGGATTGCTAACATCAAATAAATCTCCACTAATTATTACAAAATCAACTTTTTCTTCAATTATCTTGTTAATTGCGGTTTCAAAAGCCTTATATCCCATACTATTTAGTTTTTCATTTCTCCAAGCACCTAGGTGGCAATCAGCTAAATGAGCAAATTTTACTTTCATATATACTAATTTAAATAATATTTTGTTCTATATAAAGAAAAATAAATATCTATGAGAATCCAGGTGACACCTTCTTTATCTTTTTCTCAGGCTTTAGACCCGCTTTTATCAAATCATCAAATAGTGGAATTATTATTGGAATAGCAAATTTGGTAAAATTAGAGGTAATAATTGCTTCACCAATGTCTAAACTTGCAATAGTTTGGCTATCATCTGACAAATCTTGAGCAGAGCTTTCTATTAATGTTCGTCGCTCGGGTCCCATTTCATTACCAAGTATAATTTTAGTATTCATATTGGCAAGAATTTCTCTAGGTATTAGGCTTGGTAGTTGAGTAATTCCAATTAAACCAATCTTAAATTTCCTCCCCTCTCTTGCTATTTTACCAAAGATGTTTTCTTTAGCTTCCAATGCCTTGATACCAATAACTCGAGGAGCTTCTTCAAGCACAATGGTTATAACAGGTTTATTTTCTAATTTATCATTGAATTTATAATTCTTATATCGATTAAAAAGACTCTCGACAATAATAGTAGCTATAAAAATTTCTTCATTTCCTGAAAACAACGAGCTATCAATAATTACTGTCTTTCCATCAATCAAGAAATTTATAATATCTTCAATTGTAGATTCAAAACCGCTTAAGGAGAAAATCCCTTTTTCAATTATATTTCCATCATCATCAAAATCAAAATCTAATAAAAGAGTTAACTTTCTTCTTAAGACATCGATGGTGGTGTCTTTTATACCAAATTTTTCATAGTTAACGCCCTCATCAAAAATTTTTTTTATCCATTCTTTTTTGAACTTCCTATAATAAGTGAATAATGTATCACTTTGAGGTTGAGAAATATCTATACTACCTAAAACATGGCTTGGATATAGATATTGAACATTGAATTTTAAATCTAATTTCCCAGAAATGCTTCTTAATGTGTAATATATTACGTATTCAGAACTTTTTGGATGATCCTTAAGACCCTTGACCTTTGGAGTTCCATAATACTCATTATGAGGATCAAAAACTAATTTTCCACAAGTATCATTTTCAATAATATTGTAGAGAATAACCTTAACTAAATTTGATTTACCTCTCCCAGTAGTTGCAGGTATTAAGACATGATGTCGTAGGATTTCAGAAGCACTAACATTAACATCTATATCTAATGTTTTAGACCCAGATCTAACTTTTCCTAAAGTGATTGGGTCTTTAATACTCATTTCTTTAAAAAAATGTAAATGATCTTCTCTAATTTCAAATAAATCTCCAAAGAATTGAGGGAGTTTTTTTGGCAAATATAGCCCATTATCTCTAACTTTTATTAAAGGTTTTGCTAATGCTAAAACATAATTTCTCAATTCTGGCTCATATATCTTAAGATCTACTCCTTCTCGCTCTAAACCGTATCCAGCAATTAATTCTAAAGAGGTGTCTGGAATTTGGCTACCATAGTAAAGATCTTTAATTTGGTAAATCGAATAATCAAATTTATTTTTTCCAGCTACGAATAATTGCCCTAATTCAAATTCTTCGTCAGATTTTTGTCTTAATATAAGTCTAACAAAAGAACCAGAAACAAAACTTCCGATTTTTCTTCCTAAATTAGTCATAATAATAAATCTCTCATTTTCTAATTTTATTTAAGATGTCATGAGCATCTATTGACCGTAAACGTGGTAATATGAACTTATTGAAAATATCTCTATCAAATTCAATTAATAATTGTATTTTATAGGATTCTACTTCCTTTTTTGAGATTCTTGCTAATTGATCTACTTTTATCAGACCATAAGGATAACCTAAAAAAGTAGGATCATTTGAATTTTTTGCAATATTAGATAGTATAATTTCTCTTTCTTGTTTATCTAAATTATTAGATTGTTCAATATAAATATCAAATCGAAAAGAATAAAGCGAATCCTTATTAAATTTAACAAAGAATAGATCTGCTTGATTATCAACACGTGTAATTTTTTTAATCGGGTAAAAATACCATGAATCCTTAGGAAATTTAGAATTTCCGATTAAATTTATATGAAAATTTAATGAATTTCCACTTTGGTTTAATAAACGGCACGATTTTGAAAGTCCTGTGATATAAACATTTTTATTAATCCCTGCGGAATATACTTCATTAGTTAATTTAATCTCTTTAGGATAACCAGTTTGTAATGATCCATCTCGAATAAAAATATCCCCTTTACCCAATTCATTGAGAATTAAGTGTTTTGCATAACTCCACTCTGTAAAGCGCATTGCTATTCCACCATGATTTTCTATTGGCATCAAAAACTTACCTTGCATTCTAATTGAAGGATCTTTCAAGGGAATCAGTATATCTTCTTGGGGTAGATAAGTGCTATAACTTCTTTCTTTTGGAAAAAGTGAAGTTCTAAAAACGATATCCCCATTATCATTCTCTTCAGAAATGGTTGCTGAATAAAATTCTATAATAGGAGGTAACTTTTCTGGGGTAATAATTTTCTCTGAATCAAAAATAATACCAGCAATTCGACAAATGCTGATATTAAAGTCAGAACCTTTTATTATAGGCTCAGTACCACCATCTACAAAACCTAGTTTTCGGAATTCTTTTACTTCAGGTATTTTGAAAATCCTCTTATCAGAAATAACAAAAGCTTTTTCACCATCTTCTATAGTTAAAGCGGATTCTTCTTCCTTAAAATCTTTTTTATGATTTTGTATAAATCTTATACAATTACGAAGTGCAGAGAATTTTTCAGTCGTTTTCATCTTAAAATATTGAATTTTCTGATATTCTCAATTTAACTGTTATTCATTTATATATTACAATAAGATTAGTTCAAAATCTTTAAAGTTATATATTATAATCTTAATAATGTATCAAACATCTGATTTTTAAAGTTAAAGGAGTGTTGAAATTTAAAAATTTTTAAAATCACCTTAAGGATTATTGAAATAGAATATCTATTTCTAAATAATAGGTTAATATATTTAATAACCTGAAATTAGCCTTACTTCATATCATAAGAAATATAAAAAAAAAGAGAAATTGATGTTTTTTTGTGTGACTGGAGAGAATAATTATTCTCTATTAGTTTACTTTGGAGGTGCTAATACGATCTCAATGCTTGAGACGTTATTATTTTGACCATTTTCACCTTCTAATTGTTCAGTGGAGAGCTTAATATCTTTGTATGCTGTACCTTTTAGGAATCTATTCCTTAAAATCTCACATACATCTACTGCATGAGAGATTGCTCTTCCACGGGCCTTAACGGTGCATTCTTCACCTTTGTTAAGGATCATCATAGTCGCCATTACGTAATTCATAGTTGGGCGGCGACCAACAAAGACAGAATTTGCTTCTTTTGCCATGTTTATAACCTCTCTGTTTTTTTTGTTTGTAAGTATGGATGTTTTAGTCGTAATTATTCAATTACGAGTAATAACATTTCTTTTGAATATTTGGTATCATAAAAATCTTATTATCCGTTTATTTAGGATTTTTAATGCATTCAATATATAATTGAAGATATAATTGTTAAGAAACTTTTTCAGTTTCAAGCTCTTTTTTTTTCTCTTTTTTTTTTTTTTCTTTTTCATCCTCTTCCTTTAGAACATCTCGTATAATACTAATAATGAGAACTATGGAAACAATAATAAGTAATGGGATCAATAAACCTGAATCAGTGAGAACTATTTTTACCCAACCGATATAAGGAATTCTTCCACAGACAATTCCATAGATTTTATAGTCTGGAACCCAAATTTCAAACGGATAACCATCAATATGAGGATTGGTCGCATCATTATCACCTTTGGTTTGAAATTCCCAGTAACTTTTACTCACATTATATCTCTTATTTACAACTCGGTGAACCACAGGCTCGGCAGGTGGTGAAAACCATACATCGTGGGCATCAAATACTATGATATCACCATTTTTATCTTCAACAGTACCATTTCTAATATCAGCAGGATTGACGCCTTTCACAAAAAGTAAATCTCCTTCGTTTAAAGTAGGCTTCATTGACCCAGACACTACAACAACTATAGGAGTTTCAGTATTTAAGGCAACTTTTAGTATGAAATATGTTAAAAATGAGCCAAAAAAAGCTACAGAGATTAAAACTACCGCAATTATTACTTTCCTTTTAGAAATTCGTTTTTTTTCTTTCTTAGGAAGGGTCTCTGAGCTGTTCTCTTTCATAATATAAATAATTTTCTTTACTTTGTCTAAATAAATAAATATGGAAATTTAAATTTTGTCTAAAAAGATAATAATTTTTCAGATTTTCTTTAAAATATTGTGGTCCCGAAGAATATAACCGCAACATTAATTTCCTCTGTAAGTTTTGGAAGAACTTAATTATTTTAGTTCTACTAAAAAATATCAACAAATTTTTTTTAAATGAAAAATTAAAATTGAATCGATCAAAGTGAGATAGTATTTTATATAATCACATCTTAATCTATAGATATTAGAGGATCGTTTCGATCATTATTATTAATTCCTTCGCTAGGGTGAGGTTGAATAGAATGTTTATGGAGAATCCTGTATTAAAAGATTATATAATCAACGATATTATAAGAGAAATAGAAGATAATGGGTTTAAGATTGAGAAAGTGTATGTAGAACATTTTATAGAAAATTTTCAAGAACAGTATAATCGATTACCCAAAAAAAATGAAATAAATTCTATTGCAAAGAGTTATATTAAAATTATAGAAGATGATGATAAGGATAAGTTTATTAAAGTACCAATTGAAACAGAAAGAAGCCTCTCTGAGCAAATGGAACCTGTTATTAAAAATTTTGTACAAAAAAAGAATTTAATAAAATCAATTGTAAGTAAACCTCTTTTCAAATTTTCTGGAGAAATACTAAAAATTCCAAAACCAAAAGGTCGGAGAGTTTGCCCGATCTGTGGTGATGAAAGCTGGTTTAAAATTCATGAAACTATAGATAAAAGCTATATTATATGTCATTATCCACGTATTTATGGTAAAAAATATACTTGTTCAGGTTGTGGATGCCAATGGAGGGAAGGGTAAATATTTTCTCTCATAACTAGTCTTTTTTAATATAATACCTTTATTTAAATAAAGATTTAAATAGTTCAATATTTAAAGTTATATTACTAAATAATCTTAGGTTTTTTTATGGAAGCAGAACATGCGATAATCTACAATCCAATTGCTAATAAAGGTAAAGTAGGTCAAGATATTGAACTTGTTACTAAATTTTTAGATGATTTAAACGTTTCATACAAACTTTATTCAACTGAATATGCTGGCCATGCTATTGAGTTAGCTGATAACCTTGCCAAAGATGGCTATAGAGTGATCGCTGCCGGTGGAGATGGAACTGCAAATGAAGTACTTCATGGAACGATAACATCGAATTCAGGAGCGCTTTGTGGATTCATTCCGATGGGTTCTGGAAATGATATTCCTGCTGCGGTGGGATACAGAACAGATATTAAACGAGCATGTGAAATTATTGCTGAGGGATATTCAAGTAAATGCGATATTGGTTTTGCTAAAACAGATATTGGAGTCGAAAGATACTTCCTAGGTATAGGGAGTCAAGGGTTTGATTCTGAAGTTGCTCGAAGATCAAATGAAAATAAAGAAAAAGATTACAATATGATAATTCTTGACTTATTAAGATCATGGGAAAATAAAGAAATTATCGTTAAAATGGATAATGATACTTTTGAAGGGGAAGCAAATTTGGCAGCTGTAGGACTTTCAGGAGCCTATGGTGGAGGAATGTTTATTTGCCAAAGAGCTAGTATTGAAGATGGTCTTTTTGATATAAGTATCGTAAATATTGATAAAATTAAATTAGCTAGACAATTTAGAAGGATGTACAGCGCTACTCTTCTACCACATCCAAATGTCAAGGAATATCAGAGCAAAAAAGTAAGAGTTGAAATGATAAATCTCGATGATGAGTCATACGTAAGTCAAGTAGATGGCGAAGTATTAGGACCACTTCCTGTTACATATAATTGCATACGAGATGGATATGAATTTATTCGGCCAAGGATAAATGAATTTGCTGAAGAATTTAAGCAAAGATATGGACATTATATGTGGGAGTGTTGGGACGAATTAGAAAACCGTAAAAATAAATCGCGATAAAATTTTTAATCAATTTTCCAGTTATAAAAAAATAAGTAATTATTAATAATGGACATTTGGAATTCTATTTTTACTGAAAAAGGTAAAGTATTCATAGAACCTCATCCTGATATAGAAAAAATTAGAGAGATTTTCCATAAAAGAAAATTCAGAAAGATACTTGATCTTGGATGCGGTACAGGAAGACATTTAGTTTATTTTTCTAAATATGGTTTTGAAGTATATGGACTAGATGCTGCTCCTAAAGGCCTAGAAATTGCCCAACAATGGCTAATTAAAGAAAATTTAAACGCAAAATTAATTCAACATAGAATCGAAACTAAATTTCCTTTCGAAGATAACTTCTTTGACGCTATTATTTCAATCCAAGTAATTCATCATAATCTCATGAAAAATATTTCATTTACAGTAAAAGAAATCGAAAGGGTTTTAAAAAAAGGAGGCTACATATTTATAACCTTTCCAATTTTAAATGGAGGAACTAAAATAGATAAGTGGGAATTAAAAGAAATAGAAAATGGAACCTATATCCCTTTAACAGGGCCAGAAAAAGATTTACCTCATCACTTTTTTACTATAGAAGAAATCCATGAAATTTTTAAATCTTTTAGCTTATTAGAAGTTTATATTGATAAATCAAAACATCGGGCTATTCTAGGAGTGAAAAAATAAAAAAAGGGATCATTTACTTAACCTAAATCATATCTAGTGAATAACTTTTTAAGAAAAGTTTGCCTTCCAGCTAATTTTCCTAATTCCGTTGCTGCTTTAGAATATCTCATTATAAGACTAATATTTCCTTCAATTTTTAATCTACCCGACATAATAAATTGATTTGGATTGATTCTCTTTGTACGCATTTCTTTCCAAATATTAAGTGGAGCTCTTAGGACAAATATAGGATTCCGTGGAGGATTTTCATCTGGAGCCAGTAATTTTATTCCTAAACATTTCCCATCCTTAAGGTCTAGGTATATCCTAATATCATCTTTAATCTCACCACTAGCTCCCATTAACCACATTAGAGATCCCTCAAAATCTACTCCCCACCCTTTTGCTGCTTGATTATATTCTGAGCTGTTGTTAATAGTTTTACAAAATTCTTTTGTAAAATTACCACTTAGTTTTAACAACTCTTTGTATTTTAACATAGTTCAAAAAATTCTTATTTTTAAAATAATAATTTGTCTTATAATGTATTTTACATGGGATATCATAATTATTCTATTATTATTAGGGTCTCTCGCTGGGATACTGAGTACAATGACTGGAACTGGGGGTGGCGTATTTTATGTTAGTATTATTTATATCCTAATCAATCAAATTAATACCTCAATTGACACCTCTAATTTTATTATTTTATTAAATTCTGCTTCGGGATTTGTAATGTTTTTGAAAGATAAAAGAACCAATTTAAAGCTCTCCTTGATATTTAGTGGATTTTCAATACTTGGATGTTTATTAAGCACATTACTGTTGTTATTTGTAAAAATAGATGACACTATTCTAAGATTATTGTTTGCCACATTATTAATCATTATTGGTTTATATATGGTCTATAAAAGTATTCATAAATATAAAAGTTCAAATAATGATAATATTAACAAATTATTTAATGAAGATTTTTCTTTTTTAAAAAATTTTGACTATAAAACTAATTTAAAGAAAGCTATACCTCTTTTCTTTTTAGCTGGATTTGCTTCAAATTTATTAGGTATTGGTGGTGGTGTAATTATAACTCCTGCCTTAAATCTCCTATTGAATTTTCCAATTCATTATGCTACAGCAGTTTCAACGTCAATAGTATTCTTTTTAGCCATTTACAATTCATTATCAAAACTACTATTTGGTCAGGTAGAATTAATATTAGGATTATTATTGGGGTTAGGGTCCATTTTAGGTGCGATTATTGGAGCTAAACTTTCAAAAAAAATGCCAAAGTTTTATCTCCAATTGTTTGTAGCAATAGTTTTAATAGCACTTGCTATTAGAATGTATTTTTAAGAAACTAGCTTGATGGGTTATCTTTTTTCTTAACATATACCCTTCTGATTATAAAAATCACTAACGTAGAAACTCCAATTATTCCTAAAATGATGATAAGAAAACTCAACAAATCTGTATTTAAAACATTAACATCTTGTTTCCATGGAAAATTACCTTGGTAATTGTTAGATGGTATATCTAAGTAGTTATTATAGATAAATTGCTCAACAATCCGACCTGTGATCTCAAGACTCATATTTGAAATATGAGATAGATCATCTTGAGTAGTATGGTGATAAGGCCATTCAGGGTTATCCCAAAATTTTATAATTAAATCTGCTGAAGGCGTCCCGTTATTGATAAAAGCAACATGATCGTCAATAATAGTTGCCGAATAAGGATCCGCGGGAAATTGAGTCGTATATCCTAGTTGCCTTCCTATCTCAAATAATTCTTCTAATAATGATGATGTCGAGTGTTGCTCATTGATAAACTGTAAATTTTCACCTCCAACCATATCTAATAAAACCATACAATCAAAATACTCTTTTGATGAGTTATAGAAGTTATTAATATTATTTACAAAACTCGTTGATCCTTCACACCAATCCCAGTTTTCTATTCCAGCAGCATAGTCATAACCTTGATCTTCTGCATCAAAAAATAAAAACCAAATTTGGCAACTAAGATTTATTCTTCTTTCATATAAAACTCTTGCTAATTCGATTAATACCGCACAACCACTCGCACCATCATTAGCACCTGGAACTGGTTTTGTTCTATTTGCTATTATTGGATCTTTTGTCGCTCTTGCTCTAGAGTCATAATGTGCACCTAAAATCACGATATTACTGAAATTTTCATTGAGTTTGAATAAAACATTTTGGCATTCTATTGAATGAACCGTGAAATTATGTAATACATATGAAAAATTAGTAGCTATCTGCTGAAATTTTGTTATAAAATATTGAACACACTGCTTCCTTCCTTGAGTGCCAGGTATTCGAAAATGAGTTTGATTTATTAAAATTTGTTCCTCCGTGTAAATATATGCATTATCCCCCTCAAATTTCAATTGTATATCAATATTTTCTATATTAGTTCCTTTAATTAAAAGTAAAGGTAACAAAAATCCGCTAGACATTATTATAATTAGGAGGATTATGACAAAAATTTTGTATGATTTCTTTATAAATTCCACCTTAAAATTTTTGGGTAATATTCTTGTTTCTCTTAAAAAATTATAGAAAAAAATAAATAAAAAATATATTGAAATTTAAATAGGTTCAAAACCCAAATCTATTTTAGTTTCTCCCTTAATATCAGTTTCTAAAAATTTAACTTTTACTGGCATTCCAATATTGATGGTTTCTGGTTTACTTTCTTCTACACCGACAAGTTGAGCCGAAACCATTGGACCTTCTTTAAGTTTAATAATTGAAAAACAATAAGGATTTTTTCTATCATATCCTTTATCAATAAAATAAGGCGTGCCTACTGTAATACTTGTAAAAGCTGTTAATTCACCTTCTCCAGACATTTCAACCCATTCCATGTTAGATGTGTTACATTTAATACATAACTTCCTTACTGGGACGTATAATGTACCACAATCTTTACATTTCGAGCCCATTAGTTTTTTATTTTGTAAAAATTCTAAATAGCTCTGTATTGT
>JBHLPZ010000014.1:0-30337 GCA_048885325.1 Candidatus Odinarchaeota archaeon | reverse complement strand
ATCCTAACTGGAACGGTTAGCCCCTTGAAAATCATCGTTTTATCATTAACCGCATCGACAACATCCTTTATATTAATCCCAGTTGGGCCCACAGCCGGACCTTTACCAAAAAATCACTAAAACGATATGCTTTAAGTTATAGGCGGTCCTCCTGATGCGCTCCCACCTGTTACAAGTGCTTTTACGATAATTTTTCCTTTTGTACTCATCTCTCTACCACTTCAATATTTATTCATAATTCAAAATATTATTAAAAGAATAAGAACGCTAAATTAGAAAGTATAATACTTAACTCCATCTCGATATCCATAATATATCGAAACCGCTTTAATTTGCGTCCTAAGTCCTTTAGAAATATATTTTGAACTTAGTGAATAAAAAAATGAATTAAAGTTAAAAAATTTTATTAAAACTACTAAAAATAAAGTAAGTTAAATATTTAAAATCGACAACATAACCTTCTACCATAATCTAAATTGCTTTTCAAGTATTCATCGGATAAAATCTGCATAACTTGTTCATAATTAAGATTTGTTTTAAAATTATTATTTATTTCTTTAGCAATATCCACAACTTCTATTCCAGGAATAACTATTAATCTGAAAATTTCCTTTTTAATTTCTTCAGTTATTTCTTCCATAAATAATATCTTAAAGGTAAATAATATCTTAAATGTAATCTTTAATTTTTAGAAAATTTAGCTTATGATTACATATAATCTTCATGTAATATAGAAAAAATTCTTTTAAAAATATTTATCTTAGTTCAATCTTCCTCTAAAATTACCTTGTGCGTAATTGTTCCAATTTTTTCAATTGAAGCTTCTATCACATCTCCAGGGATGATAGATCCTATTCCACTTGGTGTACCCGTAGCAATAATATCTCCTCTTTTTAATGTTATAAATCTTGAAATATATTCTAATACCTCTGGGATTTTAAATAACATATGTTTAGTATTTGATAATTGCTTTACGACTCCATTAACTTTTAATTGAATTACTAAATCATCTGGATTTTCAATTTCACTACATGGAGCAATTCTTGGACCTATGGGGCCAAAAGTATCAAAATTTTTACTCCGATACCACGGTAAGTGGATACTTCTATCCTTCTTTTGCATACTTCTGGCAGTTATATCGAGAAAAATCGTATATCCTTGGATGTAATCAAATGCAAATCTAGCTTTTATATTTTTACAAGTTTGAAAAATTACAAAAGCAAGTTCTACTTCATGATCGACGCGATTGAGATTTTCATTTTCAAATAAAATTTTTGGATAAATTATTGGTTGATTATCAGTAACCAATGTATTAAGTGTTTTTACAAAAAACACAGGCTCGATTGGAATAGGAGCGTTTGTCTCTTGAATGTGATCTAAGTAATTCCTCCCTAAACATATAATTTTTGTAGGATTTATTTCAGTATTTCCAATTTTTACCATTTAATCAACCTCATCTTCTAGGATTACTTTATTGGTTAAAATTCCTACTTTTTCTATTCTTACTTCTATTAAATCTCCCGGATGTATAGGACCAATACCCGCAGGAGTGCCAGTTGCAATAATATCACCAGGTTCTAATGTAAAGAACTTTGAAATATACTTCAAAAGCTCAGGAACTTTAAATAATAAATGCATTGTGTTGGATGACTGTTTAATATCTCCATTTACTCTTAATTCGATATCAAGATTGTGAGGGTCCTTTATTTCATTAACATTCTTTATTACAGGACCTATGGGGCCAAAGGTGTCAAAAGATTTAGAACGAAACCACGGTAATTTTGAAACAATATCTTTAGCCTGCATCTTTCTCGCAGTAACATCGTTAAAAATAGAATAGCCAAGGATATGTTTATAAGCATCATCTTGACTTATATATTTACATTTATCTTTTATAATGAAAGCTAATTCTGCTTCATAATCGACTCTATTATATTTACGATTACTATATAACCATTTAGGATAAATTATTGGCTCTTTATCTAATATTAAACAGTTTGGAGTCTTTGGAAACAAAACAGGCTCTTTAGGTATATCTAATTTAGTTTCTTCAATATGATCCATATAATTTGTACCAACACAAATTATTTTAGTAGGATTAATATCTTTATCTCCAATTTTCATAACTTCATTTATCTCCCTAAAAATAATTTATTTGAGAAATAAGAACTATTAGTCTTTCATATTAGAAAGAAAAAACAGTTTTATGCACTTAAATAACGTTTAAGTTTTAAAGATAATTACTTTTCAGATAATTATAATTAGTATCAAAAATATATTTTATAGATTAACCATATAGTTAATTGATTAGTATGAGTGAAAGAGACTCTAAATTAACTAAAAAAATTGCAGCTTCAGCTATATTTATAGCTATCGGATTGGCTTTAGCGGTCCCAAATCCCTTTATTTATATTCAAATTATCGGTGCTAAAATTTACCCTTTTGCTCATATGATAAATGCTATGACAGGCGTTTTATTAGGCTTATTATTCTCTGCTAGTACGGCATTAGGATTAGCAACTTTAAGGTTTGTATTAGCATTAGGTTCGCCCTATGCTTTTCCAGGACATTTATCAGGAGCCTTTATTGTTGGTTTAACAGCCTACTACTTACAAAAGAGGTTTCCTCAAAAGGTAGATTTAGCAGCCTTAACCGAACCAATTGGTACGGTTTTTTTAGGGGCAACTATTGCTTATTTAATTGGACCATTAATCGGCTTATCATCAAACTGGGACGTAATATTTTTGTTCGGTTATTGGGGTTCTTGGGCATTAAGTAGTATACCTGGCTGTGCTTTCGGATATATGATTATAAAAGCTTTAAAAAAAGCAGGAATTTCAAGAGAAGATTTTATTTAATCCACACTCACTTTAAATTGTATTTCTATGATATTATTTAAAGAATTAGATTACTCAAACATAATTGGACATCATTTTCTTGTGTATGGTGAAACTAATACAGGAAAGACACAATTTACAGCAAATTTCGTAAAATATCTCATAGAATCCAAAAATATAGATCCCAAAGAAATTACAATTTTGGAATTTGGACCAAAATTTAAAATAATTAATAATTTTAAGACCGGAGGACGTATCCAGGACTATTATTTCAAGAGTCTTCTTTGTATCAATATAAGCACCGAAGGAGAAATTATTCCCCCGAGGATAAACGCAAGAACTAAAGAAGAACTTTATGAAAATATTTGTCATAACTATAAAAAAACCTCCAATATGCTAACACTTTATAGTAAAAACCCTACCCCTTATTTGATTATAAATGACATTTCAATTTATCTTCATTTAGGAAGTAAATATGAATTAATTACTGTATTAAATAAATCTAATACTTTTTTAGGTAATAGTTATTATGGAAAATCAATAAAAAGTACAATATCTAAGCTTCTTTCATTAATAGAAAAAAAGAAAATCGAATTTCTAATTAAAAATATTGAATTTTCCGTCTTTAGTGGTTAAACACATTCATATATAGAACTTGTACAAACCTCACTTTTAAAATATTAATAAAAATCATATTTATTATCAGAAATAATTGAATTACAATATCTTAGAAAAATCAAATTATACAAAAGCTGATAAAATTGATAAGTCTAAAGGATAAAACACTTTTTATAACAGGCGCTTCAAGAGGTATAGGAAAAGCAATTGCAATAAGAGCTGCAAGAGAAGGGGCTAATATTGCTGTTGTGGCAAAAACAGCAGAACCCCATCCTAAATTGCCTGGTACAGTATATACAGCTGTTGAAGAGATTAATAAAGTTGGTGGGAAAGGGCTTCCTTGTATAGCAGATATCAGATTTGAAGATCAGGTTCAATCTGCTGTTAATGCTTCTATTGAGGAATTTGGAGGGATTGATATATTAGTAAATGACGCTAGTGCTATTACCTTATCTCCTACCTTAGAAACTAGTATGAAAAGATTTGATCTGATGTTTTCAGTTAATGTTCGTGGTACGTTTTTATGTTCAAAATTTTGTATACCATATTTAAAAAAATCAGATAACCCACATATCCTCAATCTTTCTCCACCATTAAATATGGATCCAAAATGGTTTGCTAATAATGTTGCATATACTATGTCTAAATATGGAATGAGCATGTGTGTATTAGGTATGGCTGAAGAATTTAAAAGAGATGGAATTGCTGTGAATGCTTTATGGCCTCGTACCGCTATTGCGACAGCTGCAGTCAAAAATTTATTAGGTGGAAAAGCCGCAGTTAACCATTCCAGAAAACCAGAAATTGTTGCCGATGCCGCATATTTCATACTAACGAAACCCAGTAGAGAATGTACAGGGAACTTTTTTATAGATGACGAGGTTTTAATCGAGCATGGAATTACAGATCTAGGCAAGTATTCAGTCGTTCCCGGTTCTAAACTTATTCCAGACTTTTTTCTTTATGGCGGTGGGCAGACTTAATTTATTTGTATGAATGGGTAAGAATTTAATATACTATTTAAGCTTACCTCCCTAAGGTTTTTTCTTTTTATAATAACTACTTAATTCCAATATTGTAGTGCTACAGTAACTATAACATTTATATAGAATGACATCAAAGTAAGTTTATGTCAAAAATAGATGCTTTAGCTAAAAAAAAAGATGAAGAATTAGAAGTAAAAAAACTAAGATCAAAAAGATATCAGTGGTATATTGTAATATTCATGGGTTTAGTTGGTTTAATGGATAATAACTTAAATTTAATGGAAAGCCAAGTTATTTTAGACATATACACTCATTTTTCTGTAACCAAGGAATTTTTTGCATTTTGGCAAGGTATCTTTGGTATAGTTACATTCTCTGTGTTCTTTATAGCTTGGTTTACAGATGCGTTTGGGAGAAAAAAAGGAGTGTTAGTGTTAATACTTGTTATGGGTGTTCCAGCGTTCCTAATTCCTTTCATCTCATTCAATATTTGGATTTTTTATGTCTTATACGTGATTGTTATAACAGGTACTACATCAAATATGTGGGAAATCCCAGTAACTGAAGAATCACCAGCAAAGAAGCGAGGACTTTATGGAGGTATAGCAACATTAATAAGTCTTATACCTGTTTATGCAATTGTAGGAGGTATCATTGCAAGGGCTTTTGGTTGGCAATGGACCTATGGGATCTTTTTCTTTTTCATGTTGGGATTACTAGTTTTACTCTTTTTTATGAAAGAACCTAAAAGATGGTCAGATGCAAAAGAGAAAAGAGGACATGAATTTCTTAAGTTGAAAAAGGCTATAAAGTCATTCAATAGAACAGATTGGATATATATAATAACATCCTTCATAGTTTACTGTGCTTGGTCAGTAGCTTTTAAGGTCGGAGCTGGATGGGGAGAAACCTTTTTTGAGGATCCTAAAATAAGTCCCTATTTCCCAAATATTTCTTGGGACATCATCATATTAATTGCAGGACTTATGATTTTAATTGGCGCGATTTTATCTGGAATATTGATGGATAAAATTTCAAGAAAGGTCACTCTTATTGTTGGGGCTATTGGTTCGATTTTAGGTTTTGTATTGCTTGGAATTACTAGAAGCCCTATAGCTTTATGGATAGGTTACCTATCTATGCCTATTGTTTTTACTTGGATTATGGTTTATTTTAATGAGATGTTTAGAACAGAAATTAGAGGTACAGCAACAGGTATAGCTGCATTAGGTTCAAGGTTGTCTTATGTTCTTGGACCTCTTTTAGCTTCAGTGTTATTGACCAACGTGGCATCTGGAGCAGATCAATATTATGTGCTTTTTTGGATAGTGCCAGGTCTACTTATGATTATTCCTCTAATTACTCTACTAATAAAACCTTATGAACCAAAAGGAAAATCTTTAGAAACAATTCAAGAAGAAAGATAAATAAGCAAATTTTTTTTACTTTTTAATTCAATTGAAAAATATCTTGTTTCACATAGTTTGCTTCATTTAGTTAAAAAATTTAATAATAATTATAAATTTTAAAATCAATAATTATAATCAAAAATAATAATTGAGTGACATAAATTTGAAAAGGATAATTCTTTTCGGACCTCCTGGAGCGGGTAAAGGCACTTTTTCATCCCAAATCCTTAAAGTTTTTCCCGAAATCAATCATATTAGCACAGGCGATATATTTAGAGAGAATTTAAAAAATCAAACGCCTCTTGGCTTAAAGGCAAAAAATTATATGGATAAAGGAGAATTAGTCCCGGATAGTTTAACTAATGAATTAGTAAAAGATAGGCTAGAAAAACTTGTTAATAAATCATGGCTTCTGGATGGATACCCTAGAAATTTAAAACAGGCAGAATTTTTAGATAAAATTACAAATATAGATCTACTATTACTATTGGAAGTTGGCAGAGATGTAATAAAAAAAAGAATTCTCGGAAGATTTGGCTGTCCTGAATGCGGTGAGATTTATAATAAATATACATTGCAACCAAAAGTCCAAACGGGGGAGAACAAATGGACATGCGATAAATGCGGGGCGGAAATAGAATTCAAGCAAAGAAGCGACGACACTGAAGAGACGCTGAAAAACCGATTAGACGCATATGAAAAGAACGCCAAACCAGTAATCGAATATTACGAAAAAAAAGGGTTAGTGAAAAAAGTCAATGCGGAAAATACACTGGATTTAACTGAAGACGATATAAAAAAAATTTTAGAACTATAAATTTATTTTTCTTATTTTTCTTTTTAGAATATAATGAAATACAATATTTGTATACCTATTCCAATTAAATCTAACAATTTAAGAGGTATCAACTTAGTAATTGATAGAGCCTTGGAATTCAATCCTGAGTTTATTGAACTTAGGTTTGATTATATTGATACTTTTCAGAATATAACACAAGATTTTGTTCAAAGTTTGAAAAATTATATTAAAAATAAAAGCAGTCTTATTTTAACATTCAGACATCATTCTGAAGGAGGACAAACAAAAATTGATGAGTTTGAGAGATTAAAAATTTTAAAAATATTAATGAATAGTCAACCAGAATTTTTTGACATAGAAATGAATTCAGCTACTGAAACTCTTAGCACTATTATAAGTTTATCATTCATGAAAAAAGTAAATCTAATCTTTTCCTATCATAATTTTGAAGAAACCATACCAAATAAAATAGCGAAAGAAATAATTTTAAGATTTGAAGAAAGAATAATTAAAAATGAACTCAATGAATTTGACATTTTGGGTAAGAGCATATATAAGCTTATTTTTACTGCTCAAAATTTTGAAGATAATTTAGTCGCTTTAGAACTGTGTAAAGAAATTTCAAAAAATAACAAAAAAGTAATTTCTTTTTGCATGGGCGAATTAGGGATATTATCAAGAATATTGAGCGTAAAATTAGGTTCATTTCTGACATATGCAGCATTGGAAGAACCAACAGCACCAGGACAAATAAAAATTAACACGCTCCAAAAAATATACAAATTATTATTTAGTGACTAGCTTATTTTTTGATTATTACATTAAACAAATACTGAAAATTAAAATATTCCTGCCCTATATTGATTATATGGTTGTTTATTTTGCATTTTTATTTCATATATATCAACCACCAGTACAGATTCCTCTCGTAATTAAACAAGTTGTAAATGAATCATATAAACCTATAATGGATGCACTTTATAATCACTCTCAAGCAAAGATCACATTAAATATAAATGGTACCTTAACGGAACAACTTCATGATTTTGGTTATGAGGATTTAATTAATTCAATTAAAACCCTTGCATCAAGGGGTCAAGTAGAATTTACAGGATCAGGGAAATTTCATCCTTTACTGCCTTTAATTCCCGAACCAGAAATTAAGCGCCAAATTAAACTAAACAATGAGACTAACCACCATTTTTTTGGAAAATTCTATAACCCAGATGGATTTTTTCCACCAGAAATGGCAATTTCAGAGGAGGTTATTGACACAATAAAGAAATTAGGTTATAATTGGGTAATTCTAAGTGGTATAGCAAATACATTACCCAACTTCCCTACAACTTTTATATCACAGCATAGAAACGGTTTAAATTTAATTTTCCGTGATGATTATATCTCAATTGACTGTGCGTTTGATAAAATTAATAATGTTGATTCATTTATTTCTAGGTTGTATTATAAACATACCTCAGAGGATTATTATGTCATTCTTGCGATGGATGGCGAAACTTTTGGACATCACGTCAAACACGCTATCAATAATTTTTTAATTCCCCTATTTGAGAGTGTACCTCATAGAGATGATATCAAAATATGCACCATTTCTGAAATTATTGAACGTTTTCCAAAAGGACCCAAGCAAACTCCTCGTGCGTCTAGCTGGTCAACAATGCCGTATGATATAGCCCATAATGTTCCTTTTCCTCTATGGTTGGATCCCAAAAATGAAATCCACAGAGAACAACACCGCTTCTTTATGTATGCCCTAACGTTAATTCATTTATCTGCGAAATATCGAGAAAGTATGGACGAGGAGAGAAAAAGAATATTCGATAATGCCAGGAATTTACTTGACCGGGGAATTCATTCATGTTCACAGTGGTGGGCCTCAAAACGACCATGGTATTCTTCTGATATGATACTTCGTGGATTAAATGAAGTCTTAATGGCAAGTGTTAATGCAAAAAGAAGCATACCAGATAATATGCTCGACATTAAAGAAGCTATGGAATTAATTATGAAAGATATGTTAAAAGCTCAGAATAAAATAATATTAACATTATAAATATTTTAAAATTGAAAAAATGGGAAAAAGGAAAAATTATTTGTTAATAATTCTTTTTATTGGCTTTTATCAAAGATATTTCCGCAACTTCCGCATTTGATCCTCTTTTTATAAACAGGAGCGCCTTGCATGGAATAATAGAGCACTTGAGTCTTATCTGGTTCTTCATGTAATTTTCTAGGATTTTCTTCTCCACAATTTCCACATCTAAAACGTTTATATTCGGTCATAATTTTTCGATTAATTTATTTTTTATAAAATAGTAAGATTTTTTGAATTTAAATATGGTTATTTCAATAAATTTTCATTATGTTATCTTTAATTTTTAAGTACAAACCAAATATCATTCATTTATCTTGGTTTTAGTTATAATTTCATGAACAATCTCGTTCAATTCTTTATTTGTGGTATCGATTGTGATATCTGCAGCAGATCTATAGAAGGGTTCTCTATATTGTAAAATTTTTTCTATTTCTTTCTTAGGATTTTCTTTATCTATTAATGGTCTCTTCTTTTTACCATTCATCATTATTCTGCTATAAATTTCATCTACGGTTGCTGTTAGCAAAACAATATGACAATTTTTTTTCAAATTTCTGATATTTGTTTTATTTAAAATAACACCCCCTCCACATGAAATAACTGCTTTCCTTAACTTTGAAGCCTTTTTACAAGCAACTATTTCATAGCTCCTAAAGGTTGGTTCTCCTTCTTCTTTAAAAATTCTAGTTATGGATTTACCAGCCATTTTAACAACTATTTGATCAGTCTCTATAAAATGATAATCGTTTCCTAACTGTATTACTAATTCTTTACCGATTATTGTCTTACCAGTTGCCATAAATCCAATAAGGGCAATAGAATCTTTAATCATAGTTCATCTAATTATTTAGGGTATCTTTTGAATAAGTTAAATTAAGTATTATTGATCTTTAGAAAAACCATGCTTTTCTAATACTCCCTTCATTAATCCAATATAATTTCCTGAGACATATGCAAAAAAATTAAACGCATCAGGATTTAACTCATTATCTTTAACATATTTAGAATCTGAATGAGTAGCCACCACTTCTCCGAAATAACATACGTGTGAACCCAATTTAATTCTATTGATCACCTTACATTCCATATTCCATGGATATTCTTTTATCATGGGGACTTGGACAATAGAGGCTTGCTCTTTTGTCAAATTTAATTCTTTCCATTTATTTACATCTCTTCCCGAGCGGGTACCACAATAATCAATTTCTTTTAATTGGTTAATCGTTGGGTAATTAATTACAAATTCACCGTGATTTTCAATTAAGTGATAAGAATGACGTTTGGGTTGTATTGAGATGACTACAATTGGAGGTTCAAAGCACACCTTACCCACATATGCAAGAGTAATTAAGTTTGCTTCATCTCCCTTTCCTACAGAGATAACTGCTGCAGGCATAGGAAAAACACTAATCCCAGGATCCAGAGTCACTTTTTTCATTTTCAAATTTCCTTCTTATTTTATCTTGATATTAGCTAAATAATTATAAATTAATTTTATCCTTAAACATATTAATAGTTATTAATTTATAGATTAGTTTGTAAATGTCAGGAAAAAATTTTGTTACAGCTCGTACTAAAATACTATGTGTTATTGGGCACCCAATTGAGCATAGCATGAGTCCCATTATGCATAATGCCGCTATCCAGGATCTTGGTCTGGACTATTTATATATCGCTTTTGATATTCCACCTAATAAACTTAAAGAAGCTATAAAAGGATTAAAGACTCTTAACATTAGAGGAATAAATGTTACTCTGCCATATAAAGAAAAAGTAATGAAATTTATTGATAAGGTTGATCAAACTGCTCAAAAAATCGGAGCTATAAATACAATAAAAAATGAAGATGGTTTATTAATTGGGAGAAATACAGATGCAGAAGGAGCAAATAAGGCTCTATTTGATGCCGGATGTGAAATCACTGGAAAAAATGTTGTTTTAATTGGGGCAGGAGGAGCTGCGAAAGCTATTTTATACTCTTTAGCATCTAATACTAATAAAATTACTATAATTAATCGAAGCGAAGATCGAGCTAAAAAATTAGTAAATGAATTGAAAAACAAAATGGATATAAATATTGAAAGCAAGAAATACGATGAAATTATATTAAAAGAGGAAATAAGTAATGCTGACATATTAATAAATGCTACTCCTATTGGTATGTTTCCAATGATAGACATAACACCTGTTTCAAAAAAGATAATCCATAAAGATTTATTTGTTTTTGATTTAATATATAATCCTTTAGAAACCAAATTAATTAAGGATTCAAAGGAAATTGGTTGTCAGACCCTTAGTGGTTTAGATATGTTGGTTAATCAAGGAGCATTAGCATTTGAATGGTGGACAAATAAAAAACCTAATTTAGAATTAATGAAATTAAAAATAATTGAATATCTTGGGATGAAATAATGTCAGGAAAAAATTTAACAATAATAGGTGGCTCAGGAGGTATGGGTAGAGTTTTTGCTAAATATTTCAAAAAGTATGGTTTTAATATAATACTTTATGCTCGAAATAAACAAAAACTAGAACAAACAGCAAGACAATTAAATGTAAATTATAAATTATCGCTTAAAGAAAGTGTTAAAGATGCTGATATCGTAATGCTAACAGTACCTATTACATCCACAGTAGATATAATAAAAGCAATTGTTCCTCTATTGAAACCCAATTCATTAATTTTTGATATTTCATCATTAAAACATAACATAATTGAAGTATATGAAGAAGCTAGGAAAAAATATCCCGTAAATTGTCTTTCAATCCATCCTATGTTTGGCCCAGGGATAAAAGATATGAGGAATTATGTTATACTCGTATTAAAAGTAGGTGGTACAGCAAATTACAACGAAATCGTAAATAATTTATTAGATTTATTCAAATCTGATGGTCTGATTATTAATGAAACCACACCGGAAATACATGATAAAAGAATAGCTATGATATTGGGTGTACCACATATGTTCAACATTCTTTTTCTAAATCTTTTAAGAAGATTGAATGAACCACTAAACGAATTAACAAAGTATACCGGAACAACATTTTTGCTCCAAAAAGTTTTCGCAGAAAGCATTATTCAAAGAGAAATGGAAATGTTTGCAGATATTCAGATGGAAAATAAAGAATTCCACAAATTATTAGATGAATTTGAAGATTTATTAAAAGATTATAAAAAAATCATTCAAAGTAGAGACAAAATTGGATTTTTTGATATATTTACTAAAGGGTTAAATTATTCAAAAGAAGATGATCACTTTGAAGATTCCTATAAATATTTTTATGAGTTCATGAAAATTTTAAAAAAATAAAAAAAAATTTTTTATGCTATACTACTTCCACATAAAGCACAATACTTTATTCCTCCTCGTTCTCCAACTTCCACTCCACAGTTAGGACAGAACTTGAATTGTACTTCATGGGTTTGCTTAGCAATTTGATATTCAATTTCTTCTTTTTGTTCTATTTTTTGTTCTAATTGATCTTCTGATTTAGGAGCTTGACAAACACTATTACAATGAATACAATGATTAGGTTTTAGGTCAATATAATATAAAATATAAATAATTAGACCAATCCCCGTAAATGCTAAAAGAAAAGCTAATAAATATCTAAATTGTTCTCGTTTAGTTGTTACTTTTTTTTTGCAATTAGGACAATACCCATAAGCAGCCATTTCACTCACTATTTTTCATTCATTTTTGTTTAACTATATCAGTTAAATAATGAATAAACATAGTAATATAAAAAAAAAATTTAGTCCAGTTTTTAACTTAAAAATGTAAAATTTTATTTTTAGAAAAAGTGTGATTATTATAATTAATTTTATACTTTCTTATGTAGATCAATTTTGAGGAGTTGAAGACGGAAAACCTAAAATCATTTCAAGTATATAGTCAAGAAGGCAATAGAGATCTTAATTTGTTAGTCGATAAAATCTGGCTTGAAAATGATCGAATTTATTTTAGAGTTATTGAAATCTTATCAAGAACAAAAAATCATCTACGTAGGGAAAAAGAAAATAATGTTTATTCCATACATGAGAAAAATATTTTTAGCATAAGATGTAAGCTTTACTTATCGAATCATCAAATTATTTTAACTAAATAATAGGACAAAATAAAATTTCTTTTTGATTATTATATTTTTGAGCCACATTTATAACAGAATTTAGCATATTCTCTTTCTAATCGTTCTCCGCAATATGGACAAAAATAAGTTTTTTTGGATACTATTGATTCTTTTTGATGTTGTTCTTGTTCAATTTGATTTTCCAACTTAGGAACTTGACAAACTGTACCACAATGAACACAATAATTTGGTTTTCGATCAATATAATACAAAATATAAATAATTAGACCAATCCCCGTAAATGCTAAAAGAAAAGCTAACAAATAACTAAATTTTCCTCTATTAGTCATTACATTTTTTCTACAAATTGGACAATAACTTATTTGAGTCATAATTTGTCTTAAATAAAAATAGATTTAGAATTTAAGTAATAAATATGACTTTTTTAATATAATTCTAATTATTTTACATTAAAATCCAGAATTTAGACTAAAAGAATTCGAAGAACGTAATGAAAAAATAATTAATAATTTAAGGAACGTTTTACAATATTTTTCTATTGAGTTCATTATAGTAATTAATATCATTAGAGATTAATTTGGCTCAAAAATCTTTCTTTTTAGTATTAGAAGGAATTGATGGATCTGGTACAAGCACTCACAGTCACCTCCTTAAAGGATTTCTAGAAAGCAAAGGATTTAAAGTTCATTTAACAGTGGAACCATCTGAGAGTGATATAGGAAAATTGGTCAGGAAATACTTAAAAGATAAAAATGTACCTCCTACTACCGATGCACTACTATTTGCGGCTGACAGAGATTTCCATTATCAAAAGGAGATTAAAGAAAAATTATCTGAAGGTTATATTGTTATTTCTGATAGATATATCGAATCTTCTATAGTGTATCAATCTTTACAATCGGACGAAATATCTATTGATTGGGTAAAAATCATTAACAAATTTGCAGGAAAAGCAGATTTAACAATTGTATTAGATATTGACCCTAAAATCTCATTAGAAAGAAAAGATTCAGAAAACTTAGAAAAATTTGAATATATTTCTTTTTTGGATAAGGTCAGAAATCTTTATCTTTCACGAGCTAAGGAAGAAGATTATTTTATTGTCAATACCAATGACATAATTGAATTTGGACAGCACAAAATTCAAGATATTGTGCTAGATAAATTAAAAGAAAAAGGATTTATAATTAAAAATCATAAATGATAAATTTTTATTAATATTTGGATATTTAGAGAATCAATTCACAACTTAAAATTATTATCTAATAAAATTGAAGAATTTTAGCCAAAATCCATCTGTTAAAAATGACTCCTTTGATGAAACTAAACTTTTTAATTATGTTAGTAGCTTCAGCTTTCCCAGATTAGCTGGAACAGAAGGTGAAAGAAAAGCTGTAGATCTCACTTATAAAACATTTAAAAAAATAGGATATATTAAAGACCAAATTCAAAAACAACCTTTTGAATTCTCAGATTTTTACTCAACAACATTAATTCAACTTATCTCAATGATGAGCCTTACTTTTATACTATTCCTCTCATTCTTTGGATATATTTATTTCCTCATCAAATTTTTGTTTATTGGAATTATGGCAGTTCTAGTTCACATAATTTATAAAAGTCTGAAATATCCGGAGGATCCTGGATTTTGGGGTGAATATTTTGGCAAAAAATTAGAAGCAACGAATGTTTTCGTAAAACTTCCAGCAAAAATGAAAAACGAAAGAAATACAGGAAATATTATAATTTCTGCTCACTTAGATTCCAAATCTCAAACTTTTAGGACTATTTGGCGTATAATTTTTTATGAGATTTGGTTATTTAGTGGTATCATTTTTGGTATAGTTTATATTATACAAATAATATATGTAGAATGGATTAGATTTTCAATGGTATTTCCAATTAAAATAAAAATCTTAAATTTAGAATTTTTAATTATAGATCCTTTTATTTGGATTACAGTTGGGTTTATTTCAATATCAAATATTGCATTAATGTTTTTGTATACGGGTAATAAATCGCGAGGAGCAAATGATAATGCGTCTGGTATGGCTATTGTTTTTGCATTAAGTGAATATTTTAAAAATCAACCTTTAGATAACTATAACTTATGGTTTTGCCAATTTTCAGCTGAAGAATTAGGTACTATGGGTTCTAGATTTTTTACTAAAAAATACGAAGATATACTGAAAAAACGAAAAGCCTTTCAAATTAATTTTGATATGGTATCAGCACCGGGAAAAAATAACAATTGTGTGCAATATATAAAGTCATATGGAATTTTACCTAGGAAAAAGTTGTCTACTATCTTAGGAAAATATTTTGAAAAAGCTGCGTTGAAAGAAAATTTATCTATAAAAAAATTTCATTTGAATACAGGAGCACATACCGATACCGTTCCCTTTCACCTAAGAGGTTATGATGCTATAGATATAATAACTTTTAATGCAATAAAATTCGCGCATAATAAAATAGATACTCCTGATAAAGTTGATATAAAAATTTTAGCTGAAGCATGTAAAATTGCCAAAAAGACAATTTTAATGCTTGATGATGATTACAAAATTTTATCAAATATCTAACAGATTTTTTAAAATTCCCTTCTAAAAGAAGAAGGATATATTAGGTTAAATTTTGTATTTCTTTTTGAATATTTTCAATTCTCTTTCTTGATTTTAGAAGTATTTTTGTCTTACCATATTTCAAGAACCACTTCTTAAATCTTTGCTCAATTGAAACCTCGCGAGTTCCGGCCATATGTTTATCAGCTAAACATATAATTTTTTCTTCTATAGAATTGGGTAAAAAATATTTTTCAGGAAGGCCAACTGCTTTGGCATCTTCTTTATCTAAACCCCCTAAAATATGAGTTTCGCAAATTCTTGCCAATTCTTCAGGAAAACCACGTTCTCTCAAGATCTTACCACCTATTAGTGCATGTTTAAATCCATGTGTTTTTGATCGGCCAATATCGTGTAATAATGCTCCTATTTCAATCAGATCAAGATTAATTTTTACTTTAGTTATCTTTTCAGCGATATCTAATGCCTTTTCAGCAACTTTGAGAGAATGACGACGCACATGGTATGGAACTTTCATTTTCTTTAATAAATCAAACGCAAATTCCCTAGATGGTAATGTCTGATTATCAACCATTATTTCTTATAAATTAAAAATAGGCTTTAAGGTTTAGTCAAATGCTTTATTTACTCGTAAATCAAAATAAATAAACTTTATAAATAATAGAAAAGGGATTTAATAAGTCTCCTCATAGGGACCACTTATAAACCCTCCAAGAAGACCACCTAAGAGTGCTCCAATAATAGCAGTAATTATTCCTCCTATGGTTGAAACTAATTGGGGACCTTGAAATAATGCCATTAGGTCCTCTCCCCCTATTACACTAAGTAACATCCAAATTAATAGGTCGACTACAATTACTAAAGCACTAGCAATCAAGCCTCTTCTTAATCCTTTAGAAATAGATCCACTTAAATATCCTATAAAAATGCTTGCTAATAGTTGCGGAGCAAAGAAACCACTAATAGAGGGTGTCCCTGTAAAGAATGAAATAATATCAAATTTAAAATTTGCTCCAATCAACAGTGTAACTAATTTTAAAAAATCAGAGCCTGCTGTAACTTGAATCACTAATAAAATATCTTGCATGTTGAAGAAAAATATTGTAAAAAAGCTGAAAATTATCCCAATGATGATTCCAATTATCAATCGATACGACACCATAATTTAAACCATAACACATGTTTTTTGTTTTAAAATAATTGAAATTTATTATAAATAGAAATTAATATCACATTTTAACCCTTTAGTTCTAAAGCAAGTAGTTGACTTCTTTTAATAAAATATTAAAATTATGGTATTTTATTTAACATATTTAAGATTACTAAATTAACTTATTAATTTACTAACTTTTAGGGTTATATATTGGCTAAAAAGAAGAAAAAAATCGAAAATCCAAAAAAAACCGAAGAAAAGGAAAAGAAAGAAGTTTTTAACTTTGAAGAGGATTTCGAAGAGGATTTCGAAGATGATCTCGATTTGGTAGAAGAACTTGATCTGCTAGATACAGAAAGCATTGAGGAGGAAGCTGAAGCGGCAAAAGCAATTATTGATAAAGATGAAGAACAGAAACAATTGTACTTAAGTTGTGGGATACATATTGGTACTAAACTATTATCAGGGGATGCAAGGAGGTTTATTTACAGACAGACTAATTATGGTCTTTATGTTATTGATTTAACCAAAACCGATTTACGATTAAAAATTGCAGCTAAATTCCTAAGTAAATATATCGAGGAAGGAAGTGATCGAGTTATTGTTACATCTGTTAGAAGATATGGTAAAGAACCAATTCGAAAATTTTGTGAAGCTTTAGGATGCAAGGCAATAGTTGATAGATTTATACCCGGTTCTCTTACTAATCCTCAAATTGATGATTACATCAAAGACGCTTCTGTTGTAGTGATTGTTGATCCCCATGCAGATAAAGTAATCCTTAGAGAAGCAAAATTAGCACGGATACCTGTTGTATCATTATTTGATACCGATGATGTGCTCAATGGTATTGATCTCGCAGTTCCAGCGAATAACCGGGGTAAGAAAGCTTTAGGGTTAGCATTTTGGTTATTAGCAAGAAAAATTTTACTGGAATTAGGTAAAATTTCAGGTGAGGATGAATTTTCTTATACCCTTGAAGACTTCACATCTAAAATCGTACCAGTTTATCGCCAAGAAAAAGCTTAACCAATCTTTACCTTCTATTAAATATTAACTCATTTTACTTGTTTAGTGCTTTTTTGTTATGGTTTTGTCCCACTTTCGTATAAAATAGCAGGATACAAGGAGAATAGCGAGACTTGGAATATGGTCTTTATCGAGGCTCGTTTTAAGTTAAAGGTTAAATTTTGAGACCCCTTATTTTGAGCGAATTGTATCTTTATTATATTTATTTTTTACAATAATCTAAATAATAGAAGCAAATAGCTCTTTAGCTGATTTATATGCTTTACTTTCAATGGGTATCTCTAACAAATTTTGTCCTATCAAATTTATTTTACTAATTTCCTCGTCATTCGGCAATAGTCCTAAAAATCTCACTTTTTTCTCCTTGATATTTTCCACACGTTGCATTAGTAAATCTTTCAAATCTTCGGAAAATCTATTACCAATAATTAAGATATTTTCGAAATTAAGTTCAACCTCTTTACTCACTTCAATAATCCTTTCCATGGTATGAAATCCCATTTTGCTGGGGTCAGTTACAATAATGAGATCAGTAACATCTTGACCAGTTTTTCGGGCAAAATATTCCAATCCTGCGGGAGCATCTATTAAAACAATATCATAATTTTTGGATAAAATGTCGATAATACGTTTTAAGGCATTATTTACGCTACAATAGCACCCCGACCCTTCACTCCGTCCCATTTCCAGAATATCAAAATCATCCATTTCGAGTAATGCACTAAATACCTCAGATTCAATAATTTGGTCTTTCGAAACATCTAAAGGGATTTGTCGTTTTTGAATTTTATGTTTAAGCATTGCCATTTTCCCGCCGACCGTTTCTTTAAAATTAATATCTTTCCCGATAATATCGCCGATGTTTGCGTCAGGATCTGCATCAATTACCAGCACATTTTTATATTTTTTCGTTTCGAGGATGTATTTTAACATTAAAATCAGCAGTGTGGATTTTCCCACGCCACCTTTTCCGCTAAAAGATATGATTTTTGGCGTCATAGGCTTTTAAGGTTTTCAAATATAAATTTCAATAGTCCTATGGGAGATAAAGAGAGACATCATATAAGTTTTGATTTTATGAGATATTATTCATTTCTGGAATTAACTTACATAAGTAATCTTTTAAATGGTATTTAACCCTTATTTATGAATGCTAATGATAAATTAAAAAAAGATGCGTTTTAAAAATATTTAAGCTTTAAAATTTAGCGAAATAGGAAATCCAGATAAGGAGACACGTAACATTGAAATATAGTTTAAAATTGTAGGTGTAGAATAATATTAGTATGGCTTTTTAAAGAAATTTATTTATATTCTCATTTTGAAAACGTTTTTCTACACCATTTCTCATTCCAGGTAATTTAAAACACTTATTAGGAATCATCTTTTTAAAGTATCGCTTATTTTTACGTTCATAAATAAACTGTGAACTATATAAAGTCTCAAAGATATTTTCACCAGAAAATTGGATATCATCAAAGTATGGTATAATAGGGCGATTTATACTAACACTTTCTACAACTTCTTTTAGGGGAGTGTCAAACTCACGAATTTTTCCTTTTTCATCAATTAATGCAGTTTTATGTTTGTGCTCATTATATAAGCAAACTATACACTGTGGCCATCTTTTATGAAAATATTCCAGAACAAGATCTATAACCCTATGCTTGAGTAACACAACTCCAAATAGCACACCTTGATTATTTATTTCTGTCCGTATAAATTGCTTCGCACGATATGCCTCAGTAAACACTTCTCGCATCATATGGTTAACCTTTTTCGCCATTGGAGTACCAGAATTACGTAAGATTACTTCGGGTATCTCTTTAATCTGTTCCAACAAAACATTCGAAAAATTTGAATGGCGAGGGAGATTCATGGTCAATTGTTCATGAGAATATCCTTTAGCTCTTCCAATTACTTCTAATGAATCTTGGATATTTTTGTTTTTACTCATTAAAATTCACCTTGTGAAATTGAACTATCATTAAGATCGATAAAATCATGGAGAGTCGTCTGATTTTTACTACTTATTAAAAGGTAAGGATCAGCCCGTTTTAACACCACACCAACAGATTTAAGATCTTGTCGACGTTTAAATATAAATTTTCGAGTTCGCAGATTGATTATACGTTTAGCGGAAATTGGACCTATTCCAGGAACTCTGATTAATTCTTTGTAAGATGCTTGGTTTGGATCTATGGGGCCACGATCTTTAAAATAATCTCTTGCTAAATGAATTTTAGGATCTCCTTGAGGTAAATTGCCATCCTCAGTTAAAATTTCTTTTATATCTTTTAATTTATAGTGATAAATCCGCAATAGCCAATCACTCTGATATAGACGATGTTCCCTTGCTAATGAAGCTGCATTTTTCCCTGCCAATGGTGTACCTTCAATTGGAATGAATGAAGAAAAATAAGCACGTCTTAGATCTATTTCTCGATAGCCCCAATCAATCCTTTTTAGTAGATCAATATCAGTTTCATTTTCAGCTGCGCCAACCACGAATTGTGTTGTTTGACCGCTATTGAGGATAGGAGCCCCATCCCATCGAAATTTTTTATACCCATTCTCTCGTCTATCTTTAATCATTTTTTCTTGCTTTATTAATTGAGTATCTGGTTTTAAATCTCTCATAATTTTAAGAGTTTCTTTATTGTGTCTAACACGAATTTGCTTTATCCAACGCTGACGAGTCAATATATCCTTGTTAAAATCTTTTTGGTCCGCGATTTCGGCAAGATACTCTTTAGTAGAGGCTTCCGAATTAATTGAAATACGATCAGATAAAGATATTGCCTCTTTAAGCAAATTATAACTTACGCCAGGTAAACATTTAAAATGCACATATCCATGAAAATTATATTTGAATCGAAGAAGTCGAATCGCTTCTAGCATTTCATCTGTTGTTTCATCGGCACTACCACACACTCCCGATGAAATAAATACGCCTTCTACTACATTCATCGCATAGAGTTTCATGAATGTGCGTGCATATTCTTCCGGAGTAAAACTCATACCATGCTTACAAATATGGGAAAAACAATATTTACACCTGTAGATACATTTGTTAGTGTATAGAGTTTTGAAGAGACTCATGCATCGACCATCAGGGGTATAACTATGACAAATTCCAGCACTTGCTGTATCTCCAATCCTATTTTTTGAATCTCCAAAAAGTTTTGGATATTTTTCAGTACGACTGGAAGCGGTACTGGCGCAAATATCAAACTTTGAATTTTCTCCTAAAACTCGGATTTTTTCTAAAATAGAAGGCACGATTTCCTCCAGTAAAGTCAATTAATTATCGTTAATAGGGTATATAAGTCTATTTCTTGATCTTTACCTTATAAATCGAGGGGGCTTATTGAATTTTCAAACTTCAATGCAAATTTCAAACACTAACTTATTACTAACATTCTTCAATAATAAACAAACTTATATCTATTTTTGATTTATCAAATTATATTTAATTAAGACTTAGATATTGATTTGAACTTAAAATGCCTAGATATACTGGAAGCGAGATAATCACAAAATATTTAATAAAAGAAGGTATAAAATATGTTCTAGGAATCCCTGGACATGGGAATCTATCTTTAGTTGATAGTTTCTTCAAAGATAAAGATAAACTTACTTTAATTCAGCCTAAGCAGGAAATGTCAGCAGTTCATATGGCTGTAGGATACTATAGGATAACTCAAAAACCCCTTGTTGTTTTTACATCAATTGGACCGGGAGCAATTAATACTGCTATTGGAGTTGCTGATGCTTACGTAGATAGTATGCCAGTTTTAGTTATCACAGGTGATACACACACCCATATGCGTGGAAAAGGAGTACTTCAAGAGATTGAGCGCAAAAGAGACTCAGATATGCCTCGAATACTGGAACCAATAGTGAAACGTAGTTATCAAGTTGATGTTGTTGGACAAATCCCTTCAATAATCCAAAGAGCGTTTAATCAAATGATGGTTGGTAGAAGGGGACCTGTGCATATTGATCTTCCTATGGATGCTCAAGCGTCCGCTATTGATACAGAAATACCAGAACCATTAAAAAGAAGGCCAGTGGGAAAGATTTTAGGTGATCCAACTTTAATTAAAGAAGCGGTACGATTGTTAAAAGAAGCTAGAAGACCAGTCTTGTTTTTAGGGGGAGGTGCTATTACTTCCAATGCAACTGAAGAAATTAGAATATTAGCAGAAAAGATTGGAGCCGCTGTTGTTGTTACAATGATGGGAAAAGATGCTTTTCCAAATGATCATCCTCTTTTTTGTTGGAGTGCTGGAAGTAAAGGAACAACTGTAGGGCTAAAAATGGCTTCTGGAGCTGATGTACTTCTTGCTGTTGGGTGTAGGTTCGCAGATGAGACTGCTAGTTCTTATAAGGAGGGTGTGAGTTTTTCAATTCCACCTACAAAATTAATACAAATTGATTTAGATCCACATGAAATTGGAAAAAACTATCCCATAACAGTTGGAATCTATGGAGATGCTAAGGCTTGTTTAAGCCAGATTATAGAAGTCTTAAATTACGAGGGTTTTTCAAGAAATTATGAAAAATCTGATTATTATAAAGAAATACAACAAGAAAAGAAAATGTGGTTTGAGTATCTTGATAAACATCGAGACGACTCTAAAGTCCCAGTTATGATTTCCACAGTAATTAGGGAAATTAGAAAGTTCTTTGAAAGAGATGCTGTAATAGTTACAAGCTCTGGAAATGTCCAAGCTCAAATGCTTCAAGAGTTAGAATTTTATGAACCAAGAACATGCTTAACAGCGGGAGGATTTTCAACAATGGGATATTCAGTTCCCGCCGCAATAGGCGCTAAATTAGGCTCTATAGATATTGGAAAACCAGATCGTCAGATTGTAGCCCTTGTTGGTGATGGAGATTTTATGATGACACTCTCGGAACTATCTGTTGCTGTACAACTAGGCTTAACCAATATATTCTTTATTGTATTAAATAATCATGGCTGGATAGCTATAAAAGATTTACAGCAAGCTGCTTTTGGAGAAGACCGTGGGTATGGGACCGCATTCGAAGATAAAGAAGGTAATAGCTACAGTCCAGACTTCGTAAAAATAGGTGAAGCATTTGGTTGTTACGCAGAAAGAATATCCAAAAAAGATGAAATTATTCCCGCTTTAAAACGAGCTACTAAGTCCAGCAAACCAATTGTTATAGAAATTGAGGTGCAAAGAGAATTCCCACATACTGGCAGTCCCGCTGTTGGCTGGTGGGATGTTCCAATACCAGAATACTTGAGGGATCGAAGAAAAAAGTATGAAGATGAAATTAAAGGGGAAAAACTTTAATCTTTGTACTCTTTTTAATTTCTTACTTTTCAATATTTTTACTTAATAGCCATGACTGATTTTTCCAAATTGTTTGAAGAGAAAGGGATAGATTATATTCAATTTCAATTTACAACAATTCTTGGTGAGTTTAAGGGAGTTGAATTTCCAGCAAGAATCTGGGAGGAAATGAGAGAAGGTACAGGTATTGATGGTTCAAGCTTAGGTTTTCTAAAAACAGAGCAGAGTGACATGAAAATAATACCAGATTTGAATACTTTTGCAATAATTCCTTGGAATACTAGTATAGGGAGATTTATTTGTGATATCACAGATAATAATGGCATTGCTTATTCAACATGTCCACGCGGTATATTAAAAACTCAATTAAGCAAGGCAAAATCTTTAGGATATGAGTTTCTAACACGACCAGAATTAGAATGGTATTTTTTAACAAACGATTTAAAACCCGCTGATAATGGATCCTATATGGATATACCACCCACTGATAAACTACATGAATTAAGACGACAAATTTCTGATAGTATGATGGAAATGGGAATAGGAATTAAAACGATCCATCATGAGGTTGGTACAGGACAACATGAAATCGAATTTTTACCATTTAATGCTCTCTATCAAGCTGACAACGTTCAAACAGCAAAAATGATTGTGAAAACTGAGACTTTTTATGATGATTTAATAGCAACTTTTATGCCAAAACCACTTTCATTCAAGGCTGGAAGTGGTTTACATATTCATCAATATCTTATTAAAGATAATAGGAATATTTTTTCTGATGAAGAAAAGGGTATCAGCGATTTACTTAGATATTATATTGGAGGAATACAAAAGCGCCTTGATTCTATTTCAGCTATTTTAAACCCTACTACAAATTCATATAAAAGACTTATACCTAACCATGAGGCTCCCATTTATGATATATGGGGCATAGGCAATAGAGCCGCTTTAATCAGAGTTCCTGGATATGAAAAATCGGCAAGAATTGAATATCGTGCCGGAGATGCTTCAATGAATATATATCTTGGGACTGCTCTTTTACTTGCGGCAGGTTTAGATGGTATTAAAAATAAAATTGAACCAAAGGACCCTATTAACACAAATATTGATCATTTAACCACAGAAGAAAAAGTAAAATTAGGAGTAAGAGAACTACCAAGTAATTTAGATCAATCTTTAACAGCGTTTCAAAGAAGTAATTTCATTGAAAAAGTATTAGGAAAAGAATTAAAAAAATTATTCCTAAATTTAAAGCAAAAAGAACTCAAGGAATTTAAGAAGGCAAAAAATGACGGAGATGAAACAAGTTGGGAGCTGAAAAAATATCTAATGTGTTAATAGATAGAATATTTCTTATCTAATTTTCCCTTTAAAGCTTCTGGAAAATTAAACTTTTGAGAATACAACTTAAATATTAAATTATCAATTTCTTTTTGTTGATTTTTAAAATTATAATTCAAATTTTTCATTTTATTTCGAATAATTAGACTTACGAGACTTTCGACTTGTTCTCTTGTGTTATTATCAGGTGGAATTATCGGTAACGAATGAATCCCTGTAATTTGAATGCTACTGGTGTTATTAATAATACCTTTTGCGAGATAGTTATAAAAAGAACTATTCAGCAAACCTAATATGTAATGAATTGTAATTGTTTTTTCTTTTAGTATGAAACCTATTGCTTTATTAGAATCCCAATAGCACCCTTCTGGCATATATCGTGCTGCCAATCTCGAGCTAACTCCACTTATTACAATCCCCTCCTGTTCAAAAGGCACATTTTTGGGAATATCATAAATGGGGATTGAATCTTCATCCCAAATAAGACCTTCCATTATAGGCCTGTAATATTGATCTGCGCCTCCTCTTTTTAAGTAGGGTTTCCACTTTTCGGAGTTCAACTCCTTTTCTGAGATTATTTTATATTTTTCGTCTGGGTTTTTACTATTCCTCTTTCTAAAAATATTTGCTAACGATGTCCCATCGACTGCTGCAATATATTTCCTATTATCATGAGTATGCATTCCAATATATCCTTTAAGGTAACTTTCTAATTTAGGAGATTTTTCGAATAGATCTATAATTTCCGGTTCTACATCTATGAAGAAGATATTAAATGGAAGACTATGATATTTTTTTTGTTTTATACTATAAATATATTTTAATTTATTGTATTGGTCTTCATTTTCAAGACGATTTACAACCCTTATTACATGTTTATCTCTAAGTACTTTTTTTTTTTCTCCAGTACATTTTGTTAATATGATTATTGCTGGATTTGTGCTAACTCCTTGTTTTGAAAATAAATCTTTAGGAGGGAGTAGAATTTCATTGATTAAGCAGTTTTTTAAAATAAAGTTTCGAAGCTTATTATGAGTGCTCAAAGTCAAAAATGAATCGCTAGTAATAAAGCCTAGTTTGCCACCTTCTTTTAATCTCCAAATGCTATTTACAATAAACATAGAATATGTTTCATGCGCATTAATATCTCCGTAAAGCGCTTTTAATTTCGATTTATTCTTCCGAACATAAGAACTTGCTTTATTTAAATATGGGGGATTTCCGATTATAAAATCAAACTCATTAAACGAATCAAAATTTATCGTTAAAAGTGTATCTCTTACTTGAAAATGTATTCCTAATTTTTCAATATCCTCCTTATAATTCGGGTTAATATCATAAGTGTAGATTCGATTTCGATCTACTCCCAACCTCAATAAAGCTCTAATAAAGACTCCAGTACCTACACATGGATCTAATATCTTTTGAGACGAATGAATTATCCCTAATTTCGATATTATGTAATTAACTGTTTTTACAGGAGTTAAAACCGAGCCCAATTCTTTTTTATTAAATTCCTTATAGTTCAACAATTTAAGTTTAAAAAACATTAATTAAATTTGTTATTTCTGAATTCAAAAGAGGTCTAAGATATATTAAAACTTGTGTCATAATCTTTTAATATTGTGATAATTATTTCACACAGATCCTTCAATATCGAAGTATCTATTTTATCTACAGTATCATTAGCAGAATGAATGAATTTATAAGATTCCATATCTCCTATTCCAATCCCTCGAAATCCTCTTTTTTTCAAGAAATAACCATCAGAACGTGAACCTATATAAAATCGCTTAGAAATTATTTTAATATCAAGCTTTTGCGAATTATTTAAAAATTTTTGAATAAGTATTTGAACATTCTTATTAATGGGTTTTCCAGGGAAAAAGTATACATTTTTACCTATAGCGTCGAAATTGAGGATGATCGTCTTATTTCGATCGAGTTCTTTAATGCTCTGATAAAAATGTCGAATTCCCATTGTTCCAGACTCTTCAGCTCCACTAAAAACAAAATATAAATTGAAATTATTTAATCTAAATTCAGAGTTTAAGTAATGGTTTAATAATTCTATAACACACGCAATACCAGACGCATTATCTATTGCTCCTTTAGATTCGTTCCCTGTTGTATTTAAAATGATTAATAATGTTGCTAAAATATTAATTGTTAAAGGTATAGCCCCAATAATAAAAAATAGTAGGGAAAATTGAATTAAAAAATAATTTTTCAGAATTATAATAATTATTAATGTTATAGATGAAAAAACCCATGATCTAGCTGCTCTTATACGAGTTAGAATAGTTAATTTTTGACTCTTAGAATCTAAATGACAGAAAAAAAGAATATTTCTTTCTAAAATTTTGCTCTTTGAATTTAGAGTAATGAATAAATTTTGAGATATTGATTTTTTCCCCAGTTTAATGTATTCTGGCCTTTTAATAAAAAGGAAGTGTATACATAAGATAATTAAACTAATTAAGTATAAAATTGGAAATATTATTGCTGTTATATTTAAATAAAATGATAAAAGTAGGAAAGCAATTATTGAAATTACTACTTTGGGATAAAAATTGGCAAAATAGTTGCTAAATGTAAACTCTTGAATAGTAGGTATTAAATTTAAACTCTTGACTTTTTCTAAAGCCAAGTTGAATGCTTTTTTCTCAGCATCGCTTCCAGATAGCCTAGGAAATGAGAATAATTCTACATTTTCCTTTATACTTTTTTCCTCTATCATTTTTATTAAAAAATTGTATCTATTCTATATACGCTCCATATTTAGCAGAACTTACAATCCTTCTATACATATTTAAATAACCTTTTTTAATTTTTGGTTCTGGTTGCATCCAATTTTGTGATCTATCCTCTAATTCTTTGTCAGATATTAATAAATTTAATTTTCGATTTTTAATATCAATTTCAATAAGATCTCCTTCTTTGACTAAAGCAATTGGACCGCCTTCATAAGCTTCAGGACATACATGACCGATACAAGGACCTCTAGTTGCTCCTGAAAAGCGACCATCTGTTATCATTGCTACTGAATCACCAAATCCCATTCCAACTAATAGTGCTGCAGGTATCGATAACTCTCTCATCCCTGGTGATCCTTTTGGTCCTTCATATTTTATAACTAAAATATCACCCATTTCTACTTTATTTGTTAACAATGCTTCTCTAACTTCTTCTTCATTATTAAAGACCTTAGCATTACCTTTATGATAATACATCTTAGGATCTACAGCGCTTTGTTTTACTATAGCTCCCTCTGGTGCTAAATTTCCTTTTAAAACTGCTATTCCCCCTTCATTTTCAATAGGATCATTTAAATCCCTGATAATATGATAATCATCATATTCAATATTTTGAAGAGATTCTTTTAAAGACTCTCCTAAAACGTTTTTAGCTGTTAAATCCAAATATTTTGATAATTTCTTCATCAATATCTTTATCCCTCCTGCTTCATGGAATTCCGAGAGATTGTATTCTGAAGCAGGTTTAAATTTTGCCAGCAATGGAATCGATTTACTTAAATCATCGAAATAAAAATGATTTAAAGTTCCACCTATTTCATGAGATAAAGCACACATATGCAAAACCATATTCGTAGAGCCACCAAATGAGAGTGCAACCTTGCAAGCATTTTCTATTGATGTATGATTAATCAACTCTAGTGCTGTAATATTTTTTTCAACCAACTGCATAATAACTTTACCTGTTTCTTTACTTAGTTCTTCCCGTTCTTCTCCAACAGCACTTAAAGTTGAACAACCTGGTAATGAAAGCCCCATAGCCTCGATTATACACGCCATGGTATTTGCTGTGCCCATCATATTACAAGCGCCTGGGGAACAACAAGTTTGAGATTCTATGAGGAATAATTGTTCTTTAGTAATATCACCGGTTTTAAATCTTCCAATGGCTTCTTTTATATCACAAGTGACAAATGTTTTGCCTTTTAGTGGTCCATCTTTGAAATGTTTTGGCTTCATTATTCCTCCTGTTAGAAAGATTGTGGGAATATTACATCGAGCGGCAGCTAAAAGCATTCCTGGGATAATTTTATCACAAGAACATAACATTACCATTCCATCAAAATTATATGCTTTTACTGTACATTCAATCGAAGCAGCAATTATATCTCTTGTAGGCAAAACATATTTAGAAAAATTTCCTGAGTTCGCAATCCCATCGCAAGTAGCGATGGTATTAAATTCCATGGGAGTTCCGTCTCTTTCTTTAATTCCATCTTTAACTAGTTCAGAGAGTCTTCGTAAATGAATATGACCCGGATTTATCTCATTCCAAGAGTTCACAACCGCTATTTTAGGTTTTAACAAATCTTCATAAGTATAACCACACCCTAAATATAAAGCTCGCTCATAGGATTTATTTGGGCTTAATTCTTTATCTATTTTCATTAAAAAAACTCATTTTAATAGTTATAATTTTACTATTTTAATATTTCTTAAAAAGTTCATTCACATGACATTAATTTTTGAATCTAAATTAATAAAAGTTTTAGAATCTAAGTGATAAACACGAGATTCCCCCATCCATTTTTCTAAATTCTGAAAGATCTAACTCTAATAACTTATATCCTAATGATTTTAAAGATTTACTTAAAATGTCACAACCCTTAGGGATTAGAACGTATTCATTGATTCTTATGCTATTTGCTCCAAATTGTTCATTTTCATGAGTATAAATTATATTATATCTTTTAAAATGGGGTAGCTTTCTAAATTTATTAACCGCTATTACATTATTGTCTCCAATATATGATATCCCAGTTTTCAGATGTAATAAATTGTTTAATGGAATTTTAGAACAAAAGTAATTATTTTTTTTAAAAATCTTAACTAATTGATTTGCTCCTTCTAAATTAGTCCTTTTTGATATTCCTATATAATAATGATTCTCAACCTTCATAACATCCCCCCCATCAATGGTTCCAGGAGGATCAACTTTCTCAATATTATCATAGAAATCATTTAACACACTTTTTATTTCGATTTCTTCTCCCCTTCTACTTGGGGCACCCATATTCAAAATTATCGCAAATCCTTTATCCGTTATAGCAGTATCTTCTACAAATGTGGAATCTGGATACCTTTCATCCGCTTTCAATTCAATAACTTGAATTCCACATTTTTTTAAAGCTTGAACATAAATAGAGTGTTGGGAAAGAGCTCTTCTGTAATCAGGTAATCCTAAATCTGCATTCGTAATCCCATATTTAAAGTTTCTACAAGGTTTTCTAACAATAGCATATTTGAACATAATTACTTACTAGTTACTTAACTATTAGATGAAAACCAATAGTTCTTTATAAACACATATGCAATTTTCACTTTTCGATCTGATACAAATAGAGAAAGATTGGAAATTTTAGATTTATATAAATTTAATAAAGTACTTTAATAATCGTCATGTTCAAAGTAGGTTTTATAGGGACTGGGATAATTTTTGATTTAAATATCCTCGGATATTTAGATAATGATGAAATAGAAATTGTTTCATTATGCAATAGAACAATAGAAAAAGCTAAAAATAAAATTAAAAAATTTAATTTAGGAAAAGATATTACTCTATACTCGGATTATAGAGAAATGTTAAAAAAAGAAGAATTAGATGTTGTTGAAATTCTTCTTCCTCATCATTTACATGCTGAAGCAACAATCTTAGCCGCTAAAAGCGGTGTTAAAGGTATCTCTGTCCAAAAACCCATGGCCTTAACTCTAGAAGAAGCAGATTTGATGATTGAAACATGTAAAGAATTTGGGACATTATTATCTATTTATGAGAATTTTATTTTTGCTCCGCATATTAAAAAAGCAAAAGAATTAATAGATCAAGACTTTATTGGAGACCCCTCATCTATAAGAATTAAAGTTGCATTAGGTGCAAAGGGAGGTTGGAAAACTCCAGAAAGCGGAGAGTTTTGGAGAAAAAATCCCACAAAGGTTGGCGGGGCTCAAAAAGGTTCTCCAGTATTATTTGATAATGGATGGCATGCGTTTGTTCTTGCCCATTGGATGTTTA
>JBHLPZ010000013.1:0-31871 GCA_048885325.1 Candidatus Odinarchaeota archaeon | reverse complement strand
AGGATAAAAGTTGGAATATTTAAGAGAGTTCTTAGTTTTAAAAGAGGGGGGCAAAGTTTTGTATTGTAATTCCTCCGAGTTAATTAAAGATGAGATTTTATTTGGTGGATTTCTTGAAGCCATTAATTCTTTCTATAGCATCTCTCTTAAAGATGATTTAAGGCAAATAGAAGGTAATATACTCAGAATTTCGTTTTTAACAAAATTAGGGTGTCAATTTATTGGTATTTCTTCAATGAATGTTAGTTGTAATGATGCATTAGAAGAATTACAATTTTTTACAAATAAATTTATTGAATTTTTTCCAGATATCCTAACCAAAGAAAATGAAAACGATGTTCGTGTTTTTCAAAGATTCAATTCAGAGATAAAGAAAACGAGAAAAGATTATTTGGGAAAAGATTTCGAAAGTAATTATCTCTCATATCTATTAGAATCAGAAGATTGGTGAAAAAACATTGGTTGAATACTTAAAAGATTTTTTTGTATTAAAGGAAGGAGGTAAATGTATTTTTTCTAAAAATTCAGATTTAATAAAGGATGAGTCGTTGTTTACGGGTTTCCTTGAGGCAATTAATGGTTTTTATACTTTAGCCTTTAAGGATGAGTTAGACCAAATTGAAGGTAAAAATCTACGAATTACATTTCTAAATAAAGAAGATTGTCAATTTGTTGGCATATCTCCTATGACTGTTAAAAATGAAGAAGCGAGAGATGAGCTTGAATATTTTGCAGATATTTTTGTTTCTCGTTTTGGGGATGAATTAGAGAATGGAGAAAATGTGAGAATTTTTCATAGTTTTAGTTCAGAAATCATAAAAACGAAAAGTCAATACCTTACAGAATTGTTAGAAAAATACTATCTTGTTAAAAATTAGTTTGATAAATTCAACACTTTTCGCCTTCATTTCTTTCCTCTTCTTTAAGAAATCGGGAACAAGTTTCATCTAATTTCTTTATAATATGATCTCTGTCTTTCCAGATTAGCCAAGTCCCACCACTTTTCTCAAAATGAAATCCTTCGTAATTGTTAACCATGCTTTTAAGCGTTTTCTTAATAAAACTCCAGGAAAAGCCAGTTTTTTCAACAATTTCAGAAATTGCAATTGGATGATTGATTTCTAATGCGTCATTAAAAAATTCTAGTACTCTTTCTAATCCAGTTTTAGGTGTAGTTTCTTTTACTGACATTTTTCTAAATCTTAAAGTAATATTTATAGTAAATTAACGTTTTCATATCAATATTAATATTATACGAATTTGAAAATTATCTTCTCATCTTAACAAATTCTCCAGACCTCAAAAGTTCACAAGGTCTAAGATATGTTAATCCTGTTTTTTCTGATAAATCTTCTAGCATTTTGGTCCATTTCACATAATTATTTTTACCAGGTCCAAATGGTCCTGGAACATCCATGCCTGCAAGCATTGTATCGTCAATAACTTTATAATTGGAAACAATACCCTCCTCCAAAAGCCTACAACCCTCATTTAATTGAATAGCATAGTAATATTCAGGACTAGATAATTCTGCTTTTTCGGTAGTTTTAATATTTGGTTTTCCTTCACTCCATTCATAGATACCTTTTCCGGTTTTTCTTCCTAAGTTACCTTCTTTGAGTAGTTTGGTAAGGGTTTTTCCTGGTGTGAATTCTGGTGAAAGTTCCTTGGCAAAATAGTTCATAGTGTTACACACTACGTCAATTCCAAAGTAATCCCATTTAGCAAATGGACCGAGTTCAGGTGGAGTTACAAAATCATTATCAACTTTTTCAAAGGGGATTCCCTTTTCACTTGCTAAATCTAATAACCAATTTAACAAAAGGCCCCAGGCAATTGTTAGGCGATTTACAATAAACCCTGGGCTCTCTTTTTCGATTTTAGCAATGAATCTTTTACCTTTTAGAGCTGGTAAATTTTTAGCCAATTTTATTGCCGTTTCAAATGTTGCTTGAGAGGTTTTTTCACCTTTAATAATTTCTATTAATCTAAGAACAGGAACAGGAGTGAAAAAATGCATGCCTATAACTTTGTTAGGTCGATTAGAAGCTTCTGCTATTTTTGTAATACTCATAGTAGACGTATTTGATGCAAATATCGTATGTTCGGGTGCCAATCTTCCTAGATTTTGAAATAATTCTTGCTTTACCTCCATCACTTCTGGGATTGCTTCAACAATGAAATCTGCATTCTCAATAGATTTATTTAAATTTATTTCTTTAACTAGAGTACTCATCAGTGAATCAATTGATATCTCTTGAATTAATTGCCCCTTATTCTTGATCTTATTCAATCCCTCTTGAATAAAGTTCACAGCCTTCTCCAAGGCATCTTTATTAATGTCGTTTAATATGACTTTCTCGAAGAAACCTGACATTAAAGCAACTTGAGCAATTTCCCGGCCCATTGTACCTGCTCCTATAACTGTTAATATCTTGATATTATCAATACTAACCATTCTGAGTTTCACATTTAAGAAATTGATAAAAATTAGGTTTAAGTAACATAAAAATCTTTTTCTTAAAATGGTATTGGTTTAATTAAATAATTGAAATAATATACCATGAGATCAGCATTGTCCCGATTCCTAAAAATATTGAAATGGGGAGCCCAGGTAATATTTTATTTCGTTTTAGCCCCATGATAGTTATTCCTGTTCCAATTATAATTGCAATTGCCGTTAAAATCATGACGATTATACTATTTGCTTGAATAAGTGCACTTGAAGTAAGCATGCTATAAAAAGCTAAATCCCCAATTCCAATTTCTAATTTAGATGTATCATATACAGCTTCACCGCTTTCAATCTTTTCTTGGATACCTTTCTTAGAACCAGTATTTTTATTATTTTCTTGTGAAGCAATATCGATCATTTCTTTTATTGGCCCTTTTTTATATAATACAGCGAATATATCCCATAGAGAAATTCCAATTAAAATTGTTAAAGTAGTCCAAAGGGGCATTAATACTCCCATAGATGCTCCAACCAATAATCCTATATATAAGACGATAATATTTTTAATAACTATTGATTTAGATGTAAAATATCCATAAAGTATAAAAAGGGTAAAAATTCCAATATATATTGGCAAAAGAATATTTAAAAGCGTATTATAGGTGTGAACTAATGATGGAGACTCAGGAAATTGTAAAGCAATTAAATATAAAATAATCGAACCAAAAAAAAGTGATAAGAAAAAGCTTAAGAAGCCAAAACTTAAACCAAAAATATATTTTAAAACATCAATTCCTCGTTTTTTTACCAAATATATTATCAAAAATGCTGAACCAGCGGCCATAATAGTAAAAATCACTCCATTTATTATCCCACCTAAAGCTCCAAACTCCTCTTCAGAAAAATAACCGCCATCTATTTGAACTCCTGCTTCAACATATGTAAGATAAGATAAAATACCAGCAATAATTACAACAAGTATAATTGGTAAAGCATAAAATTTAGAACTGATTCTATATGTAGGTAAAAAATGTGGTACAAAATCTTTTTCAATAATTTCTTTTTCGGATTCTACTTCTCGTGCGTTGCTTTGGTTATTTGGTTGACTTTGACTGTCAGTCTGTGAATCTTCAAAATTTTCTGACATATTATTATAGTATTTTCTCTAGGAATTAATTATTTAAGGTAATAATATAATTAATAATTTAAATATCTGTTATTTATGAAAAATATTAGAAAAAAACTCGATGTAAATAATTAAATATAATGTCAAAATTCCAAAATTTTGAACAAAAATTAAGTAAATCTTATTTAGGTATTTTGAATAGTAGTATTAGAAAAATTCATCATAAAGTTATATTTCCATGTCATTTAGGAATTATTTTTTTTAGTAATACTCATAATAATTTATTTGAAAAATTAAAAACAGAAATTAATATTGTTTTCGATAGTTTTTTCTTTGAAATTATAAACTTTGAAATAAAGAATGATAACTCCTTCTTTATAAATAATCTTGAAAGAATTATAGTTAAAGGATTATATAAAGATGTTTTTGTATATCCTTCAAATTATTTTTATCAAATTCTTTCTGATTTTAAAATTCAAAACAATTTTAATATAGGTCTGGGGATAACATCTTTACCTATATACTCAAGTAATAGAACAAATTTGATATTTCTATACGGTGAAGCACATCTACGCCAAAATTGTGCTGTTGTATCTTCTTACAATTTAAAGTCGAATCCTAATTCTCAAGAAGATGACAAAATCTATCTAAGATTGATTAAAGAAGCAATTCACGAGATTGGACATATTGTTTTAGGAGCTGGGCATTGTTTAAGTAAACAATGTGTTATGAGTTTTTCTAAAAATATTGAAGAAATTGATAAGAAATCATTAAAATTATGTCCAAATTGCCAACTTAAATTAGAATTGTTAAGAGTTGAATTAAACTTTTAAAAAAATTCAATTTTTCTTAAAAATAAACATTTGGGAATTGTTGGATAAATTCTTTCAACAAATTTACTCTTTGTCTTCTTTCTTCTCTATGATAACGTAATGGATATAACTCATCAATAGTAAACTTATATATTTGAACCCAAGTTTTAGCTACTTTTTCTATTCTATAATCCTCTGCAATTTTTTTCGCATTTTTTCCGAATTCTTCTCTAAGATCATCATCTTTTAGTAATTTAATCACATATTCATTGAATTGATCTAAATTATTAGCTAAATATCCTGTGACTCCATGTCTTATTATATTAGCTATACCGCAACCATTAGCTCCAACACTAGGAGTTCCCTGAGCCATGGCTTCCGCTAAAACTAAACCCTCTGCTTCAACCCAAGACCATAGACACGTTAAATCAACGGTATTATATAATTTTAACAAATCCTCGAATGGTACTCTCCCTTCATATGATATAAAATCTCTATATTTCCTTTTCTTAACAATTTTCTCTACAGCATCAGTAGAAGGACCGGGACTGCCAACTAACATTAAATGAGAATCAGGAACCTGTTTATGAATCTCTCTAAATGCTTTTATAACTCGAATTGGATGTTTTTCTGGCGATAATCTTGAAGCATATAGTAATACTTTTTTATCACCTAAATTATACTTTTCTCTGATTCCGTTTTGTTTGAGCGTTTTAAAATAAAAATCAGGAATTCCAGTATTTAGGGCAATTATTGGTTCTTTAAATCTATATTTAAGCAATAACTCTTTTTTTGTTTTAGTTGGAACATGTACTAAATCATATTTGTCTAAAATTTGCCTTTCATATCTCCATATGAAATCATTTTTGGCCATTAATTTACCAAATATAGGTATATACTGAGCCGTATAAAATTGCATAGGACTATGATGGGAACCAATCATAGGAATTCCTAAATATTTTGCCCAATTAATGGCCATCGCTCCAACTGTCGCATGTGTGTGAATATGTGCGATATCTAAATAATCTTCTTGACAAAGGAAAATTTTATGTATTGGGACTGTTAGAACGAACTGAGTCTTATGTCCTATTTGAACGCCTCCTATATCGTGAAAATGGAGCGTCTTTGGTTTCTTATACCCATCCTGGATACAAGGTGCAAAAATATGTACATCATGTCCTAACTTCGCTATGGCATCACTTAAAAATCTTACACCATGGGCAAGACCATTCATTTGACTGTACATCGCACTGAAAATTCCAATTTCCAGTTTATTCTTAACCATGGTTTTAATCCTCAAAATAGAAATATATTATATTTATCTAGATACATTTTTATTTAAAAAACTATGTTTTTAATAAAAAATTGGTGATTTTTTAATAAAATCTTAAAAATCATCATTAAATCCTTAAAGTCTATTAATTACAGCTTATTTTTTACCACCACTTTAGATTCAATTTATTATTATGTCTATTAAAATCTAACAGAAACCTTTATTTATTTTGTCAACTGAATAATTTCTGTACTATTGAATGTTAAGAGGATTATTTAAATGCAGAAATACCATATGAGAAAAATAGAAAAAGAAATAACAGATAGAGACAAAATTTATGATATTTTGAAAAGGGGAAAATATACTATTCTTTCATTATGTCGAGATAATGAACCGTATGTAGTAACTCTAAGTTATGGGTTCGATGAAAAAAAAAAATCATTATATTTTCATACAGCGAATCAAGGACTAAAAATTGATTTTTTAAAAAAAAACCCTAATATATGTGGGACAGTAATAGAAGATCATGGTTATAAAATGAACGAATGCTCTCACGCATATTGTTCAATAGTTTTTTGGGGTAAAATATCTATAATAGAAGACCTTAAAGAAAAAAAGTATGCGTTTAATGTTTTATTAAATCATTTAGAAGAAAATCCTAATAGAATTAAAAAGAGATTTTTAAAAAAAGAGACTGTTTATTATAATACTTGCTTGTTACGACTTGATATTATCGAAATAACTGGTAAAAAGAGTTTATAATCAAAGAGATTTAAATTTGTTTATTATCTAAAATGTTTAAAATAAAAAAATTTTTTTTAAAAGAAGTATAATTAAACTTTATGGATGCTAAGGAAGAAAGAAAAATTGTTGAGGAAATATTAAAGGATAGAAGATTACCACATTCAATCGAGATATTAGATGTTGATGGAGATAAATATACCGTTCGAAATAACTTTGGTTCAACAATTATATATTATAAAAATGGAGAAAATTATTTTTTAGAAGAAGAATTATAAAAGTAAATAAAATAATAATAATTAAGGCTGTATAAATCAATCCTTTTTTAATCTTGTTTTTTGATTTTTAATTTAAACATACCTATAAGTTTTCAGTTAATCGATTTAGTCTATATATTTTATATATTGAATCTTTAAATTATTCATAGTTAAGATTATAAGATCGTAATTTTTCTTATTAATCATAGGAAAAAGAAAATAGTAAGAGTAATTTACAAACTGATGAGAAGGAGAAAAATCAAATCAGAAGGGTCTGAAGAGAAATTTAAGGAAAAGTTTCGAGCTGTAATAGATAACTCAACCTCAATATCTATGTACAATGAAAAGAAGAAATCTATTTGTATTATAAAAAAGAATTTAGCTAAAGATTATGAAATTGAAGTTGATGCCTCTGAAGCCCCAATCCTTAATAAAATGACCGAAACACCTGAACCGTATGAAAATTCAATAGCAGATCTTAAAATTTTGGAGGATGAGGTTTTCCCATTAAGCGAAGCATTTAAAAATGTTTTTGGTGAAGAAAAAGATATAGAATTATATTCAATAAAATTGGCGATCGGAGGAAGCAATACTGATTATGTTACAATTAGAGAAAAGGATTTGGTAAAATATGATGTAGAACCGACGCTAAGTGGTTTAAGAGATTTTATTAAGGAGAATACAGAGAGTATTTTAGGTTTTCTTGATAGTGAATATATAAGTGAAGAAGGAAATGTAATTTATTTGAATTGTGGAAGAAAAAATGTTTCTGAGAATATATTTTCCTTAAAGATTTTAATACTTGCTTCTCTACAACAAAGAGGATATTTTCTTCAACAAGAACATAAATACTACGGACTTCAGCTATTCTTAGTTATAGAATCAAGAAAAGAAAATGATGATAAATTACTTGAATTCTTAAAAGAGTTAGGTATTGATTGGGAATTAATCTTTTTTAGAAGAAAATTAGCTATTCACGATTGGACTGAAATAGAATGTGAAAGAAATTCAGAAAATCTAAAAAGTTATCTACGAGCAAAATATGATACTCTGAATTATTTTGATATAAACAATATAATAAGATTAATTGTTAAAAATCAATTGCCATTTAAAGTTGCAGATAAGATGGCTTCACTACTTTATAAAATGAAAACTGAGAGGGCATTACAAATGCATGAAAAGAAATACGAACATTCAAAGTTTAAAGAGAGAATGTATGCAGATGATTCCATTCAAAATTATGATGAAAAAGTTCAAGCTGTAGACGAATATTCTCTTACACTCAAAAAAGCTGAGATTGTTGCTGCTGCAAAAATTGCATGTGCATATTTGGGAATACATATAGAAATTAAATTTGATAGAGATATTTCGACTGCGGATGTTTTAAAATATCAAGAAGAATTAACTAATTTTTAATCGTTTTTCTTAAAAAAAAAAGGTTTTTTTAAATTTAATCTAATCCATAAGAAGTTTTTAATAATCCATAGTTTACTTTTCCAACGGTGATTGATCTTCCAGTTCTAATATTATTAATCGTATAAGTTGCGGGAGCAAATAAACCAGGATCAATTTTATAAAAATCATAATTAGCTTCTTTAAAGATTGTATTAAATGGTTTTCCATAGCTAGAGGATTGGTTAGCGGGTGCATTTTTTATTAGCTCAAATAAATCTGGTTCTTTTTCTTTTTCAACATCAATCGTGTAGAAAACTTTGCCTCCAGCTATTATAGAATCGTTAGTGGTTCCCATTGCGGTAAAATCATCCTTAGCAATTGGTGCAATTGATGTGGTTCCAAAACCATCTTTGATCACTTCTAATGGAAAATGAATTTCATGGAGTTTATGAATCCCGGTTTCCACGATTCTTGCTGCTACTTGAATTGATCCAGTTAAACAGGCAGTGGGAGTACATACTGCATACGTATTTTCTGGCGTTACTCTAGACTTTTCGGACACAATAGCCAATACTTCCTCATTGGGCATCTTCCTCGTCTCAAATACTATTATAGCGCAATTAGAATCATCAGTATAATTTATCTCATCAAACAGTTTTTCAGTTTTAGCTTTTGCTCTTGCCGGTCCTGAGCCTAAAGATTGAAATACTACCTTCTTTTTAATTTCTCCATCTTTTTCGACTTCTTTTTTTAATTTCACAGACCATCCTGCTAATTGAGATGCCATGCATGATATAATTGGTTCTGAAGTATATACATTAACAGCAGGAAAATAATGATCATCCATACTAAAAGATGTAAATTCCACAGTTCCTAAACCACCCATGCAAATTTCTCCAACTAATTTTCCACCTATCCATGATGCATTTGTCATATCTAAGATTGTGGAACCATTACTTAATTTGTGTAATTCAGCTTTATAATTCTCTTTATTTTCAATGATTTCTTCAACAATTTTTAAAGCAAGATTATTTATTTTTACGTGGTGCATTATTATCACTTAAATAACAATTTTTATTGGGTATTTAAAATTAAATTCTTATTTTATTATATTAACTTAAGTTTAAATTAAAATTTTATAAAAATGGATGAATCAATTTCTAAACTAAAAAAATTAACTAATGATTTGCTTAAAACTAAATCTTTTTTTTTTGAAAAATTAAACCAAACTAATTCATCCATTCATATCTTTACTCATTTAGATGCTGATGGATTGGCTTCGGGCGCAATCTTAGGGAAGGCTTTTTACAGAGAGAAAATTCCATTTCAAATATCAATTCTTAAGCAATTAGAACGAGAGGAAATAATAAAGATTAAAGAAATTATTCAAGAATATAACTGCCTTGTTTTATTTTCTGATTTTGGAAGCGGTCAATACTTAGAATTGATGGATGAGTTGAAATTTAATGATGAATTAAAACCTTTTATTATTTTTGACCATCACATTCCCCAGAATGTTATTGATAAAAAAGACAATTATCTTTTTAAAATATATAATGAAACCAAGCCTTGGCATATTAATCCTTATTTCTATAATATTGATGGAAGCATTGAAATTTCTGGAGCAGGATTATGTTACTATTTTGCTAAAGCCTTAAATGCAAAAAACATAAATCTTTCCCCTATTGCTTTAGTTGGTGCAACGGGAGATATACAATATCAAGGACCTAAAAAATCATTTATAGGGCTTAATAAACATATCTTAAATGATGCTAAGCAGTTAGATCTTATTGATATAATAACTGATTTAAATTTTTCACCGATTAAACCATTAAATGAGGCAATTGCTTATTCTACTGATATGAATCTACCAGGTTTAACTGGAGATCCAAATAAAATTTTAATTTTTCTACAGAAACTAGGTATCTTAATGGAAGATACAAACGGAAATATAAAAACTTTAAATGATTTGAATCAAAGTGATAAACAAAAAATTACTTCAGCAATCATTCGATATACTTCATTTAAATTGAACTTAGATCCTAATGAGATATTGGATAAATTGATAAGTAATCGGTACATTTTGAAGAATGAAATTAAGACTTCAGAACTTCATGATTTGAATGAATTTTCTAATTTATTGAACTCATGTGGAAGAACTGATGTTGGTGGATTAGGAATTGCGGTTGCGATGGGAGATAGAGAAAACGCTTTTCAAAAAGCCCAAGAAAATTTAATTTTATATAAAAAATCTATTGTTAAAGCTTTATCTTGGATTCATGAAAAGAAAGTAATTCAACAAAAAGAGTATATCCAATATTTTTTTGGTGAAGAAATTATACCTGCTAAAATTATTGGCACCATTAGTTCAATGTTAGTTTTTGAAAAAAGTGATTTATTGGATGCCTCAAAACCAATATTTGGATTTGCAAAAAGAGAAGAGGGGAACATGTACAAAGTCTCAGCCAGAGCTAATAAAAAACTCGTGAATGAAGGATTAAATTTATCAGAAGTGATAAGAGAGGCTTTGAAATTAACAGATTTGGAGATTTTAGGAGGAGGTCATCCACCTGCTGCTGGTACTAAAATACCAATCGATCGGGTAAATGATTTCTTAGAAAACTGTAATAAATCAGTTGAGAAACAACTTACAAAATGAATTATAATTGAATATTTTAAATGCTGTAAACTTCTCCAGTTTCAGGAGCAACTGAATTATAACCTTCATTGGCAAGATCTCGCGCAAATGAAGTAGTAACTTTATCCTCACCATGAATACAAAATACATACTTCGAATTATCAACAAAATTCAGATTATGGATGTATTCCATTAAGTGTTTTCGATCTGCATGACTAGAAAAATCATAATAATCAACCTGGCAATTTGCTTTTTTAACTATTTTTCTACTTGGATTTTTATTTTTTTTATTTAATTGAAATTCAAAAATCTTCTCATCTAATAATTTTCTTCCTGGTGTTCCCTCAACTTGGTATCCAACCAAATATATCGCAGAATTGGGGTCATCTAATAGTAATTTAATATAATCAATTGCAGCTCCACCTCTTAACATCCCAGAAGAAGAAATTATTATTGAGTTAGATTTACATGCAATTTTTTTTCGATTTTTCTCTGAAACAAACTCAGCTTTTTTCAATGATTTCTTGTAGTAATTGAAGTCTCGAAAATATGAAGGATAATCGTAATATGCTACACTGACTTTTCTAGCTAATCCATCAACATAAATTTGGTTTTTTAAATTATATTTATTTAGAATTAGTAAGACCTCTTGAGAACGTGCGACACCAAAGGCGGGAATAAGGACTCTACCACCATTTTCATTTACATCTATTACACTTTCTACAAAATCTCGTTCTAATTCTTTCCTAAGAGGATGATCTCTAAGAGCATAAGTTGATTCCGTAATTATTGCATCAATTCTTGGAATTATTGAAGTTTCTGTAGGATATATTAAATTAGTGTTAATCAAATTAATATCTCCAGTATAGAGAAGTTTCTTTTTATCAACTTCAATTAACATCGATACACTACCAGGGATATGACCCGCGTTATAAAAGGTAATATAAAAATCTTCATCAATTTTTTTTCTATTTTCGTTTTCTAAAAAGTGAGCATATTTTCTTAACTTATCAATTTCTCTATATCCAAAGGGGTAATGATAGTTTGAAATTTTTATCATATCCTTTAATAAAATTTCGGTAATTCTCAACGTTAAAGGATTAGTAAATAGAGGTACATCAAAGTTTTTGATTAGATAAGGTAAACCTCCTGAATGATCTATATGACAATGGCTTAATGCAATTGCTTTAAGATTGCTTAAATCTGTATCATATGGTAATCGCTCATCGTCATTGAATCTTACTCCGTAGTCTAGAATACATTTTGTACCCTTATTGGATTCAATTAAGACTGCTGAACGCCCTACTTCTCTGCAACCCCCTAAAAACGAAATTTTTGTCATGAAAGGTCAATCTCTATGAAATAGTTAAAATATCAAAAAACTTTTTACATATTTAAAACAATCAAGAAATATCAAGTTTTTTATTAACATATTTTAATGTGATGTTTTTATGAAATTTGAGGGAAATGCAGAAATCGGTATTATTGGAGGTACTGGTGCGGACATTGCGTTAGAGGATGCTGAAAATTTAAAAATTTATACCCCTTACGGAAAAACTTCTGAATTTATTAATGTGGGTTATTTTAAAGGTAAAAAAGTAGCTTTTTTGCCTCGCCATGGAACTGGTCATACGATACCACCTCATAAACTAAATTTCAGAGCAAACATATGGGCTATGAAAGAATTAGGAGTCAAATGCATTATTTCACCTTCAGCAGTAGGTTCCTTAAAGAAAGAATTGGATAAGGGACATTTCTTATTAGTAGATCAGTATATAGATAGAACAAAAAAACGTTTAGATACTTTTTATGAAGGAGGCCAGGTATGCCACATTGGACAAGCCGAACCTTTTTGTGAATATTTAAATAATCTTTTTTACGAGAGTGGGAAGCAAATAGAAGGTTTAAATATTTTAAATGGAGGCACGTATGTATGTATTGAAGGCCCCCGCTTTTCTACAAGAGCAGAATCTAAAACATTTCGCCAATGGAATGCCGATATAATAGGCATGACAGTTTATCCTGAAGTAGTCCTTGCAGCAGAAAAGGAAATATGTTATTGTACTATCGCTATGATTACTGATTATGATGTTTGGGCAGCTTCCTGTAAAAATTGTGGTATTGTCGAATATAGAGAAAAATGTGAAAGTTGTGGTGGACCTTTGGAGAAATTAGCTGTTAGTATCGAAGAAATCCTCGATACAGTTAGAAAAAATGAAGGAAATCTTAAGAAATTACTAGAAATAGTGATTCCTAAGATAGATACTCAAAGAGATTGTAAATGCCATCATACTCTTACGGGTGCGATTATTTAATAAAACTTGAAAGATTTAATTATTTTTTTTTTATTTTTAATGTAAAATAATTTGAAGTTTTATGGAAAAAAATAAAGTTTTAGTGCTTGGATCCTTAGCTTTTGATTATATCATGGGTTTTAAAGAGAAATTTGTTAATGCTGTATCAATTGATCATAAAAAAGAAGAATATCAAAGCACAATTACTGCAGATAGTCGTTATTTACGCTTTGGTGGGACTGCTGGTAATATTGCTTATAATTTGGGTTTATTAAATGTAGTAAATGTTCTTTTGGTTGGTTCAGTGGGAAAAGACTTTGAAAGTTTGGGATATAAGAATCATATTCAACGTTTTAGAAATATTGAATTATCAATTGATGAATATGATGATCTTTTCACTGCTGCTTGCTATATAGTGAATGATATTAAATCTAATCAAATGATTATATTTCATGGTGGTGCCTTAGATAAATGTAAGAATATTAATTTAGAAGATAAGATTAAAAATCCAAAAGAGTTTGCCTATGCGATAAATTCAACCCAAAGCGTTGAGGCTATGAGTAATTTTGCGGATCAGCTAAATAATTTAAAAATTCCAACAATTTTTGATCCTGGGCAAGTGACACCACTTTTTCCTAAAGAATTATTGATCAATATAATAAAAAAGTCTGAAATTTTAATTGGAAATGCCTATGAAATAGAGCAAATAAAAAAAAGAACTGGGTTTTCAGAAAAAAGATTAATTGAATATGTTAAGGCAATTATAACAACAAAGGGCTCAGAAGGTTCAGAATTAATTTATAAAGATGAAAAAAATAAGATTTATAAAATAAATATTCCCATAGCAGTTCCAGAAAAAATAGAAGATGCTACTGGAGCAGGAGATGGTTATCGCGCAGGAATCTTAACGGGATTAATTTTAAATATGACTATTTTGGATTCTTGTAGATTAGGGTCTATACTAGGATCATTTGTAGTAGAAAGTAGCGGAGCACAAACCCAAGATTTCAATATAAACCAAGTTAGAAAAAGATTTTTCATTACTTATGGGTATATTCCTCCTGAATTAGAAAAGATATAAAGTTAGTTTTTCTGTAATTTTTTAACTAACTTTATTAGCAATTTATAGCTAATCATGTAATATTGGTTTTCTAGCAGCGAGGACAGCATCTAAACGCCCTATAGAAGTATTGTATGGTGCTTTTTTTACCATCTCAGGGTCACTATGAGCTTCTTCATATATTTTATACATTATATCCACAAAATTATCGAGAGAATTTTTTGATTCTGTTTCTGTAGGTTCAATCATTATTGCTCCATTTACTATTAATGGAAAATAAATTGTTGGAGCATAGATTCCATAATCCAAAATTCTCTTAGCAATATCTTCAGTTGTTACTTCATTTAGTAAGCCTTTATCTGATAACACAAACTCATGTTGACAAATTCTGTTATAAGGAAGTTCATATCTTTTTTGTAATAAAATTCGTAAATAATTTGCGTTTAGGACTGAAATTTTACCCACTTGTTCTAAGCCTTCACTTCCTAATGCTAAAATGTAAGTAAAAGCGCGTATAATAACTCCAAAATTTCCCCAAAATGCTTTTATCCTCCCTATCGATTTTTCATAATCAATTGTACATACAATTCCTTCACTAGTTTTTATGATACAAGGCGAAGGTAGAAATTGAATAAGATCATTTACAACTCCAACTGGTCCTGAACCAGGACCTCCTCCTCCATGAGGCGTAGAAAAAGTTTTATGTAGATTTAAGTGAACTATATCAAATCCCATATCTTTAGGTCGGCATATTCCTAACATTGGATTCAAATTCGCTCCATCGTAATAACAGAGGCCGCCATTCTCATGTACAATGCGTGTAATTTCTTTTATTTGACGATCAAATACTCCTAAAGTATTTGGATTTGTTAACATAATCCCTGCTACATCTCTTTCTTTCATTGCATATTCTAATTGATCTAATGGAACTTCACCACTTTTATTTGATTGTAATTCAATAATCGAAAATCCGGCCATTTTTGCAGAGGCCGGATTAGTACCATGAGCAGAATCCGGCACTATTATTTTGCTCTTCTTAATTTTTTTGCTCTCAAAATATTTTTTCATTATCAGTAAGCCTGTTAGCTCACCATGGGCACCAGCAGCAGGTTGTAGTGTAAATCCATCCATACCGGTTATTTCTCCTAACATCTTCGAGGTTTCATAGATAACTTCCATCGCCCCTTGATTTTCTTCCTGAAGTGGATGGATTTGAGAAAAACCAGATAATCGAGCAGTTATTTCATTTATCTTTGGATTATATTTCATAGTACAAGAGCCTAATGGATAAATTCCATTATCTACACCGTAATTTTTTCGACTTAAATTAATATAATGCCTTACAATTTCTATTTCAGGGGTATCTGGAATATTTAATTGGGCTCTCTGGTAAGTTGGTGGAATTATTTCATTAATATCAATGCATTCAATATCCATTTTAGGTATAAAATTTTTATGCACCTTCCCATTTCCTTTTTTAAAAATTAACCTTTCATCCAGAAACATCTATTATTTCCCTCCTAACAATTTTTTACAGCATTTTTAGCTGCATCAATAAATTTTTCTATCGATTTTTGACTATTACATTCAGTAACACACACTAAGGCAATATCATCTAATTCTGGATAGTATTTTGATAACTTTAAAGGAGGTAGTAAATCTTTCTTTTTACATTCACTAATTAGTGCTTCAATATTGGGGCATTTTAACATGAATTCATTATAGGTTGGTTTTTTATTTAAAATTTCATAACCAGATATTTTTATTAGCTCATTTTTAAGATAATGCGCTTTTTGAAAATTCTGGATAGCTATTTCTTTTAAACCGGTTTTCCCTAAAGATAACAAATATATTAGTGCTGCTAAGGAACATAGAGCTTGATTTGTACAAATATTCGAGCTTGCTTTTTCTCTTCTAATATGTTGTTCGCGTGCCTGAAGGGTTAAAATATATCCTGTTTTTTCTCCGTAAAGCTCTTTTGTTTTTCCAATCAACCGTCCAGGCATCTTTCGCATATATTTTTGTTTAGCAGCAAAAATCCCTAACCCAGGACCTCCAAAAGAAGGGGAAATACCAAATGATTGCCCTTCTGCCACATATATATCAATATCTAATTCTCCAGGAGGCTTTAATATACCTAAGCAAGTGGGATCCGTCATAACTTGAATAATTAAACACTTTTGCGATCTATCTCGTACAATTTTAACCATGTCTTCTATTTTTTCAATGTCTCCAAAGAAATTTGGACTCTGAAATAAAATTGCCGCAATATCCTCTGTTATTTCATTCTTTAATTGGTTTTCTTTGATGATTTTATAATCAATTTCTTGTCCCCAGCAATAGGTTTTAACAACCTCAATAAATTCTGGATGAATTCCTTCTAACAAAATAACTTTATTTTTCCCGGTAATGATTGTAGCCATTATTGCTGCTTCTGCTAAAGCTGTTGAACCATCATACATACTTGCATTTGCAATATCCATCTGAGTTACTCTAGAAATTATTGTTTGATATTCATAAATTGCTTGTAAATAACCCTGACTTGCTTCTGCTTGATAGGGTGTGTATGAAGTATAAAATTCTGGACGGCTAATTACAAAATCGACTATTGATGGTATATAATGGTAATAACAACCTGCTCCTAAAAAACTATTAGAATATACTTTATTTTGAAGTGAAATCTTTTTTAAATGTCTTAATAAATCCGGTTCTGATAATCCAGAAGATAGATTTAATTTTTTAATTTTTATATCATCAGGTATATCTTGAAATAAATCGTCTATAGTATTTACACCAATAGTTGTAAGCATCTCTTCAATTATTTTCTCATTATGTGGTATAAAATCCAGTTTTAACAACTCATAAAACTTAATTAAAAAAATTAATAAATAAATTATTAAAAAATTATTTCTCTTCGCTCTGCACTAATTCTTTGTATTTATTAACAGAAAGAAGACTATTGACCTCATCATAGTTAGAAAACTTCACTTTTAAAATCCATCCATCCTCAAATGGCGAGGAATTAACGAGTTCTGGACTTTCAGCAAGGTTTTCATTTATTTCAATAATTTCTCCTGATAAGGGCATAATAAGATCTCCAACTGCTTTAACAGACTCAATTTCTCCAACGCTAGTTTCTTTTTCAACACTAGTTCCAAGATCAGGAAGCTGAACAAAAACAATATCTCCTAATTGATGCTGAGCATAATCAGTTATCCCCACTATAGCAACATCCTCTTCAATTTTAACCCATTCATGAGAAGAGGTATATTTTAAATTGTCAGGGAACTTATAATCCATTGTATTTCACATTTTCTTTAAATAAAATTTCTATACATTCCGATAAAAAGGTATAGATACAATAATTCCTTTTAACATTTTCCCTCGAATTTCAATTTCTAATCCAGTACCGACTTCGCTGTATTGAGATTGTACTAAACCTAAGCCAATCGTTTTATCAAGTGTAGGAGAATATCCTCCAGAAGTTACGTATCCGATTTCCATTCCATCTTTAAATATTTTGAAGTTTTCTCTAATTATCCCTCTGTCAAGTAAATTTAAACCAACTAGAGTTCTCTTAGTTCCCTTAGACTTTTGATTAACTAAAATATCTTTTCCTATGTAATCAATCCCTTCTTTAGGTTTGGCTAACCAATTAAGTCCAGCCTCTATAGGTGTTATGGAATCACTAATCTCATGACCATAGAGCGAATAGCATGCTTCTAACCTCAATGAATCTCTTGCTCCTAATCCTGCTGGACTTGCTCCAGTATTAGTTAATGTGTTCCATATTTCTTTTGCATACTTATTATCAAAAGAGATCTCAACTCCTTTTTCCCCTGTATATCCTGTGCGTGCAAGAAAGATTGGCATTTGATTTAAATTACAATGGGAAAAATAAAAACGATTTATTTTCGATAAATCAATATCAATTAAGGGTTGAAGTAAGTGGTCTGCCTTTAGACCTTGAAACGCTAATCTACAACGCTTATTCGAGAGATTGGTTACTTTAACATCTAAAGTGCCAATATGGTTATTTAACCAATTTAAATCTTTTTCTCGATTACTGGCATTTACAATCATTCTAAATCTTTCTAGAGTCTCCTCATAATAAACTAAATCATCAACGACAGTTCCATTTTCATAACACATGATTGAATATTGTCCTTTCGATGGTTCTAATAGGTTTAAATCATTTATCATTACATATTGAAGAAAAGGGATTACATCCCTCCCTTCAAGTAAAAATTCTCCCATATGAGTAATATCAAACACACCAGCATTTGAACGGATCGCATAATGCTCTTTCTTAATACTCTCATACTGCACAGGCATATAAAAACCAGCAAATTCTACCATTCTTGCACCTAATTTAACGTGTGTATCATAAAGTGGGGTTTTTTTAATCTCTTGAATTTTATCTATAGTCATATCTACACCTTTTTATGTCTTAAATTTAATATTGTGAGTATAAAGTGCTGATAATTATTTAAATTTTCAGACTAAATATCATTTAATTGCGAGATGGGGTAAAAAATGGGTGTTTTAACTCAAAAAAAGAAGAAAATTGAGAAATTATTTCAAATGAATTATTCTTCTACAGGTATTTCCATTAATGATAATATTTCATAATCTTGTAATAGATCTCTTCCATGTAAACTCCCTGTAAGTTCAATAATAAATGCAATTCCTACCACAGTTCCACCGGACTTTTCTATTAACTTACATGCTGCTTTTGCCGTACCCCCAGTTGCTAATAAGTCATCAAATAATAAAACTTTTTCTCCCTCTTCAATAGCATCAATATGCATTTCAATTGTATCGGTACCATATTCAAGCTCATAAGTCTCGCTAAGTGTTTTATAAGGTAACTTTCCTGGTTTCCGTATCAAAACAAATCCTGCATCTAATTGGTAAGCAATGACACCTCCCCATATATATCCACGGGCCTCGATAGCTGCCACTTTAGTAATTCTTCTACCCTTATAGTTATTTATTATTCGATCGCAAGATTCTTTAAAAGGAGCATGAACTTTACACAACGTAGAAACATCTTTAAATTGAATACCAGGTTTTGGCCAATCTGGGACGTTTCTAATATATTTCTCTAAATCCATTCATATAACCCTTTTATTTATATTTAAGAATTCAAATTCTTTTCAAAATATTTTTAATTTCTACGTGAAGAAAATTCAATTTTCTTATTAAATTTTAATTTTTCCGATAATAATTAGAAAAAATTAAATAAATCATAAATTATAACAAATATATTAGAGTTTAAATAAAATATAATCATAATAAAGAGTCAATTTCCAATGAAAATTCTTTTATTCGGTCCACAAAATGCGGGTAAAACAAGTCTTATGAGGACTACTTGCTTGGGATATAATTTTATGAAGGTATTAAATCTCAAGCCAACAAAAGGCATTTCTAGAGAGAATTTTATCTTTCGCGGTATCATGGAACTTAATGTATGGGACGCAGGGGGTCAAGAACATTACATGAAGAGATATTTTTCAGAAACACAACGGGAGCTTATATTTTCTGAGGTCACAACTGCGATTTTTATGGCTGAATCTACTGTTATTGAGGATAGAGTTAAAGAAATCTTTGACACATTTTTAAAATACATTTTTGAATATAGTCCTCAAACGGAAACTGTTTATGTTTTGTTGAATAAAATTGATTTACAAGATTCAAGGGAAGATGATCTTTATAATTTGTTAATTAAGGGCATTGATAGTGATTTGAGGGAAAAACTTGCTTTTACTCCCGTGAGTGTAAAAGAAGGGAGTGCCCAACACCGTCTTATTGAGGTTTTAGATTTCGAGATTCAAAAGAATACTCTTGCTTTGCAACGGCTAGGTAAAATAAGACATTTATTAGATCAACTCAAAGTTAATACATTATCAGAATATCTATTATTTAATCAACCTGATGGTTTATTAATAGCTTCGACTTTGGGCAAATTTGAACATAAACCTTTACAATTTATGAAATTTGAAATCGGAACACTTGATTCGAATGTGTACCAGATATTTAGTAAGATTATGGAACTAATGAGTACTTCTATTTCACCTTTAGAATTAACGACTGTAATATATGAAAGTGAAAGCAATTATATTCTCGTAAAGGAAGTAAGCAATGGTTCGGTCTTAATGGCGGTTACTCATAATAAAACTAATGAAGTTTTTTCAAATGTTATGGAGACCCTTACAGGGGAGAATTTTGTAAATTTAAAGAATTATTTGAGTAATACTAATTTTTAAAAAAAAATTTATGATCTTCTTTTTTTAATTATTATAATTGTAAATATTACAATTGCGGCAATTCCTACAGAACTTCCAACAATAATTATCCACAAGAAATTGTCTTGCGGTGTTGTTGGTTTTGTGACTGTTACCTTAAAAATGCTTGAGCAATAAAGTCCATGAGGATCGTATGCTCGGACTTCTAACCAGTACACACCTTCTTCAAGCAAAATTGTGTTTGTAATCACTCCATTAATATTATCTATTGCAAAGTTAATTGTATCATTAAGCCACCAATCATCAATGCCAAAAACATCAGAAGCATTCAAATCGTAGTTAAAAGCCTTACCATACTCTAAAGACTGATCAATTGGTGTTTCATCCCATGTTGGGGCTATAGTATCTTCTACTGTTATTTTGAATTCAGCAAAACAGTATTGAGAATAAGGATCGTAAGCTCGAACTTCCAGCCAGTATATCCCTACAGGAACCAAGCCTTTATTCGTAATCACGCCAGTAGCGTCATCAATGTCAAAGTAGGTGGTATCATTGAGCCACCAATTATAAATACCTGAAACATCAGAAGCGTTCAAATCATAATGAAAAGTAGTACCAGCCTCCATGTTTTGGTCTGATGGAATTTGAATCCAAGTCGGCACATCTATATCTTGAACGATAACTCTAAAAGCCTTGGTAAGTTGATTATCAAAAGTATCATTAACTCGAACTTCTAACCAATAGATCCCTACATTAATAGAAGTAATATTAGTAATTACACCATTACTATCAACATTGAAATAAGTTGTATCATTTAATTCCCAATTGTCTATTCCAGATAAATCGGTGGCATTCAAATCATAATTTAAGCCATCACCAAAATCAACATACTGATCAGTAGGGTCAGGAGACCATGTTGGAGGAGTAGTGTCCTGGACTGTAATTTTGAATTTATTTGTAAGGGAATTACTGTAAATATCTTCAACAGTTACCTCTAACCAATGTATTCCAGCAGGTACCAAACTTTTATTTGCGATTATACCATTTCCATCTATATCGAAATACATGGTATCATTTAAATTCCAAGTTCCTATCCCAGACAAATCAGTAGCATTCAAATCATAATTAAAGGTATCACCAAGTTCCATGGTTTTATCTGATGGAACTTGAATCCAAGATGGTGCTGTCGTATCTTCTACGGTAATTTTAAAGATATCTGTAAGGGGATTACTATAAATATCTTCAACAGTTACCTCTAACCAATATACCCCAACAGGAACCAAACCTTTGTTGGTGATTACACCGCTTCCATCTATATCGAAATACATGCTATCATTTAAAGCCCAACTTCCTATCCCAGACAGATCAGTAGCATTCAAATCATAATTAAAGGTACCACCAAGTTCCATAGTCTTATCTGATGGAGCTTGGACCCAAGTTGGTTCTGTTGTATCTTGTACAGTTACTTTAAAAGCATCCGTAAGTGTATTACCATAGGTATCATTCACATTCACTTCTAACCAATATTCTCCGATAGGGACAGGCCCATTGTTAGTGATAAGACCATCGTTATTAATATTGAAGAATGTAGTGTCATTTAACCACCACATATCAATATTAGAAGGATCTGAAGCATCTAAATCATAATTAAAACTACCACCAAACTCCATAGTTTTATCTGATGGGGGTATCACCCAGGATGGTGAGGTGGTATCTTCTACTGTTATTTTAAATTTATCAGTAAGTGTATTACCATAAGTATCATTCACATTCACTTCTAACCAGTATTCTCCGATTGGAACTAACCCTTTATTCGTAATTACACCATTTCCATCAATATCGAAATACATCGTATCATTTAACCACCAATCATCAATTCCCGCCCCATCAGATGCATTCAAATTGTAGTTAAAAGCCTCACCATACTCAAGAAGTTGATCTGTTGGGACTTCATCCCATATTGGGGCGATATTATCTTCTACTGTTATTTTAAATTTATCAGTAAGTGTATTACCATAAGTATCATTCACATTCACTTCTAACCAGTATTTTCCGATAGGGACTAGAGTTTTGTTGGTAATTACACCATTTCCATCAATATCGAAATACGTGGTATCATTTAACCACCATTCATCAATACCTGAAGGGTCAGAAGCATCTAAATCATAATTAAAACTATCACCAAACTCCATAGTTTTATCTGATGGGGGTATCACCCAGGATGGTGAGGTGGTATCTTGTACAGTTACTTTAAAAATAGCTGTAAGTATATTGCCATGAGTATCATTTACATTCACTTCTAACCAGTATTCACCGATAGGGACAGGACTATTGTTAGTAATAAGCCCAATATTATTAATATCAAAGTATGTAGTGTCATTTAACCACCATTCATCGATACCTGAAGGATCAGACGCATCTAAATCATAAGCAAAAACTTCGCAATACTCATAAAGTTGATCTGTTGGAACTTCATCCCATGTTGGAGGGTCAAAATCATCTATACAAACTTCATAACCCTCGGAATTCCATGCTGACATGCCTCCAAGCATATTAAACACTTTTGTAAAATCGTTAGCATCGAGGATTTCGCTTGCTATTACGCTTCTGACTCCACTTCCACAATAAACAACAATCTCTGTGTCTTTATAAGGTTCAAGTTCACTAATTCTTGATTCAAGTTGTGTATGGGGTATGAGAGTAGCATTACAAATATGACCAGAATCATATTCTGATTGACTTCTAACATCTAATGCGAGTAAATCAGGATATAAAGTTTTATTGTATATCATATCATGAGCTTCTTCAGCAGTAATGTCAGTATATGACAACTTTAATCTGATGTCATCCTGTTGATTATTAATATTGGTAGAAAAATTAGTATTAATATCTACGTTCATAAAAACAGCTGTAGTGAATAAAAACAAGGCAAATAGTGATAGAATTAAAAGCTTTTTTAATTTCATGGACTCAGCCCTTATTAATTTTTTATGGAATATTAGTTATTATATCACACAAATACTTAAACTTTATTGTTTTTTTATCAAAAAAACTATTTTTTATAAAAATAATATTAATTTTATCAAAATAATAAAATCAATTTAAAATAAAAAATTAAGATTTGAGAAAGAATTCTTTAAAATTGGAATTTGTTATTTTTCTTTTTCCATTAGTGCTTTTTTAGTTAAGAGATGTTGTTTTGCATTATGGGGCATTCTTAGAACAGTATCATTTGATTTTTCTATTTCTCTTGCTTGATCACACATTATAGCTGCTGTCCTCATCATTTCATGGGCGGCTGCTAATAATGGCATATAATCTTCTCGTTCTTTCAACACAAAACAAGCTTTCGATGTAACTTTTGAAACTGAAGCTGCTAATTCAAAAGCTGCGATAGCTTTTGCTTCTGCATATGGATTAGAAAAACCAGCAGCTTTAACAGCCGTAATAGCATCAACGATTATTCTTGGCAAGTTAGGAGGTGTTCCTTCAAGCATGTTCATAATTACCTTATTCAATTCTCCAGCAATAACTTGAAGTACTCCAGTTATAGCAAGAACTTTTAACAAATCCGAATTGAAGCAGCTCATTTCAATTGGATCTAAAAAAGGTCTTCTCGCACCAATCATACTATCACAGTTGACTAAGATGTATCCCATCCCTTTTTCTTCAATTTCTTCCACCGCTTTTTTAGCTGGAGCATCAGAAATTACAATAGTTGGGATTCCAGCTTCTTTAGCCATATCTCTTACAACTTTTGGTCCTTTTAGAGCAGCATTCGGACTAGACATCAAAATAAGTTCCGGTTCCCACTTTAATAGATTTTTCATGGTTTCGGTACACATTTCTGGTGGATGCATTTTAGCTCCTGATGTAACTTCATAGATATTAATTCTTGTAGCTTCAGCTCTTTCGTCCATTAGGAATGCAAGCAATAAAGAAGAACCAATAGTTCCATTCTTAAGGATGCCAACTTTTAGAATTTTACCTTCTTCACTCACTTATAACACCTTTTTTTAAAAATTAAACAATAATTTAACATATTATTTTACTTACAATTTCCCACTATTTTTAATATTTCTTTAATTTTGATTTTATTATTTTAAAATTTTATATGAAATCAATGTCTAATTAATACTATTAAAAAAAAAAAATAGTTGATATGAAAATGGAATTAAATGGAGTTGGAATAGAAGATACTTACTGTGAGGCCTTTACTGCCGTTTTTACTAGAGTTTTAGTCACAGCAAAAAATGAAAAATGGGTAAAAATTGCTGGTCAAGTAGCAACGGGGTATGGAACATCTACGATTCATTGTGATTCTGAAGCAGGCATCGATGTTTTTGTTCCTTCAGAAAAAACGCCAGATAATCGTCCAGGAGTCATTTTAATGTTTTTTAAAACAAAAAAAGATCAAATGGACAATGTATTATTGAATCGTATTGGACAATGCATTTTAACTTGCCCCACAACAGCTTGTTTTGATGCTATAAGTGGTTCAATCGATCCTGTTAAAGAATTTGAAATTAAAACAGGTTATAAACTGAAATTTTTCGGTGATAAATTTGAAGAAAAAATAGAAGGAGTATATCCTTTCGAGGCATGGAAAATACCTGTAATGGATGGAGAGTTTATTGTTCAAAGCAATTTTAAGGTTGGAAAGGGAATTGCAGGTGGTAACTTCTTGATACTTTCAGAAAGTCAGGATTCAGGATTACAAGCCGCAGAAGCAGCAATTGAGGCGATAAAAGATGTTGAGAATGTTATTGCTCCATTTCCAGGAGGAATAGCAAGATCAGGATCAAAAGTAGGGTCAAGATATTCCTTCTTAAATGCCAGTACAAACGACCCGCTTTGTCCAACATTAAGAATGGTCAGTGAAAATTCTCAATTAGGAGAAAAGGATAATTGTGTTTATGAAGTAATCTTGGATGGGGCAACAGAGGAAGCTATAAAGAAAGCAATGAAATTAGGTATTCAAGCATCAGTGAAAGTGTCTGGAGTAAATAAGATTTCCGCAGGAAATTATGGTGGTAAATTGGGTAAATTTCAATACCGTTTACATGAAGTATTAGGTTAAAATAGTAAAAATTAATTCAAATTTTCTTATTTTTATTTTAATTTTCGTTTTATCTTTCTTTGAGGAGGTTTCTTCTCTAGTTCTTCTTCCGGTTCAATCTCTTCAATTTCTTCCTCTGTTATTTTTTCCTTAGGGGGTTTAACCTTTTTCTTTTTTGTGACAATTTCCTTTTTCTTAGTAACCATTGGTTGTCGTTCGACAAATTTAGATTTGACTCGCCTATATGAAAAAGCTATTCCCGCTAATATTCCTAAAACTAAACCTGTAATTAGCATGATCACAGGCATTAAGGGTGTTAATTCATCAGGAATAATTCTGATTTCTTTTGGTCCCAATCCAAAATCAGATGTAATATAAGTAGTATCTCCATCCTCATCAGTCGCAGAAATGTAGACATACCAGACACCTGTAATTAAATCAACTGATCGAATTAATAATGTCATACCATCAGAATAAACTTTTGATACATTATGCCAATTATCATTTTCATCTAATAAACTAACTGTTACATAGGCAATCGTGTTTTCTACATCAGAAATGTTAAAGGTGAAGATAATATCATCTCCATAATTTATAGCAATACTTTCTTCAATACCCCTACCATTTATCCAGAATTCATGAATTTCTGGAGGATTATTTTTTATGTTTAAAGTTTCATTATATGTACTTTCTCCACCATACTGATCTTTAACCTTCAAAATTGCTTGATAGAATCCGATAGGCTTATTAATATCTATAGAAAAAGTTCCATCAAAAGTCCAGTCTTTATTGTTACTCAACTGATAAGGAGGCTCTTTTTGTCCAATAGAAGTAATCAATACTAAAGAAACATTAAGATATCCAGGCCTTGTATTTGGGTCAGCATCAGACACATTCAAAGAAATATGGCAGTCCTCATCTCTTTTAAATTCTTGTAATGAAAAATTGACCGATGATTCACTTATTTGTGGGATAGAATTTAAAACTTTAAATGGGACATAAGCAGCGATTTTTTTAGAAGGTGAATCATCTGACATATTAATTTTAACGTAATATACTTTATCAGGTTGAGTAAATCTATCATCTATCTGGAATGAAAAGTGCTGTATATTATTCCCTAAATTAAATAGATTTACTTGACTACTCTCAGATATACTATCAACAACAGTAACATTCCAGTTAAAGTCATAAACATCATGATTATCTACATAAAGGGCTCCATCTACAAAATTTCCTCTATTATGCTCATAACTATTAAGACCTGCTACATAATTTGATTTAATTGTGAAATTAGTATAGGTAGTATGAGCATTTACTACTTCATCTAATAAATTATAGATTAAAAAACTAACATTCTGAAACTCTAATGGTGCGAATGATTTAGGTGAATATACATAGGAATATATATCAGTTTCAATGAAAGACATATTAAACTGACCAACACTTCTGTTAGAAAAGTCAATCTGCATGTATGTGTATTTTACATCATCAAAACCGGATACGTTAACAGTAAATTTAATTGAATCAAAGAATCTATATATTATTGTATTATTTCTAGTTATTGAAGAATAATTAAGAGCTTTTTTTCCATTTTGGGAGGTTCTTATTTCAATTAAATTTTCTTCTTTTAGATAATTTTTATTGTTTAAATTTGAATAGTTATTATTTTGTGTAATTAAAACAAGATTAAAGAATATTCCAAGAAAAATGAATAGAATAAAAGTGCTTTTTATAAAATTCTTGTAATTTATCATTTGTTTTGTTCATCTCCTTAATAATTTATGTTTTATTTCTTTATTTTTATAAAATAAAACAATTGCGATTGGAATAATAATAGGTAATAAATAAAAAATGACGAAATTGAAGGTTGTAAGTTCCACTTTCACTTCAAAATAAAATTGGGCAATTATGTTATTAGAACTATCTCTTAAAACAAAAGTATAAGATTTTGTTCCAAAATCATAAGGGTTAATGGTGGGTAATACTTCTGCGATAATTGTATTTTTCCCTGGACCTAACCCATTGATATTAGTCTGAATTCTTTCTTCATTTGCATATAAAGAAAATAATTCAGAAATTTCCATGTTATTTTGAATAACTATAATGAAGTGTGCGTATTCTCCTTGCGGTACGACACTAGGAAAGGTTACACTTAATATTTCAAATTTTTCTATAATTTGAACTGAAAAGGTTTTGTTATAAAAAACTGTATTTCCTTTTTTTATATTCATCTCTATTTCTGTTTTATTGGATATGATGTTTTCTGCTAATATTATTGAATAATATACAGTTTTTGTTTCACTTTTTAATAAGATAACTTCTTTTATAATCTCTTGAGCTAAATCGTTACCTGAAAAGGTAATATTGAGATACTGTGAACTATTAGGTAAAAAATTTTGAAGTTTTAAAGAAATATCAATAATTCCTCCACTTACTACTCTACTCTCATAAATAAAATTTGTATAATCAAATGAGTACCCAATATCTATAATTCTCACAATTTCTAGATAGAGAACATTATCTTTTTTAAATTGAAACATTAAATTATGGTCTCCTAAATTGGCCTCAAGAATAGCTGTTAAATCAAACGATATATTAGTTAAAATCATTGTTGGTAGATACACAATTTGCGAGTGGTTATAAATATCAATACCTTCCATAGATACATTCAAAGTCACATCCTCATTGCGAGTATTATTTATTTGAAGAGTTATGTTATAAGTTGGACCTTGGTAAACTCTATTAGGTAACCCTAAAATTCCTTCATATCTTAATCCAGATATTATATTATAACGCTTTAAGCTAATAGCTGTTGCAAAATTTGAAGTATTTACATATATATATAAATAATAGCCATTCCCGATTGGCATGGAATCATTTATAGCATACAATAATGTTATGGATTCATCAACTATTTGTTGCGTTCTCTTTTCTTGGAATGTACCATTCGGATACTTAAATAAATAAGAAATATCAGCAGAAATTATGTTATATTGGCTTTCATATATCTCATAGTCCTCTGTAGTTGTGTTATAAAAATCGAGATTTTTTTCAAATACATAACTGCATGTAATATTCATTGTATCCTCATTAAAAGTATAGTCTGGAATTTCTTCAGACACATTATAGGAGGCCTTGATTACTGTACTATTATAGATTTCCGCAGCATATAAATAGGCTTCACATAACTTTAAATTAGCATAAAAATTTTTATTGTCATTATCAGGAGACGCAATAGAAAGAGTATATGCATTTACTGCTCCATCATAAAAATCATTTTCAAATGTTTCATGTAATTGCCATGCTCTATTGTAATATGTTATATTTTGGGTACTTTCAAATAGTTTCAAACATGCGGTTAACATAATCGAATTTGCTTCTAACTCTTTTGTATAAATGGCTCCTGAAGGGCCCCATGAACCATCATATCTATACTCATAAGCATTAGAGTTCCACATCACTTCTAATTTATTAAAAAGGAATTCAGCAAAAGGTAAATATATTGTATCATTTTTCATTCCATTTGCTTTCCAAATTTCGATTAAAGTGATTATTCCTAATGCGTTAACGTTTAGAAGTTTATAATCACTACCTGTGCTCCAATCCTCTAAGCAGTAATATTTAAATCCCCCGTATGTATAATCCCATGCCCACAATAAAAGTTTATTCATAGTTGTATTTGCTAATTCAAAAGCTCTAGTGTAAATTGCGCTTTGATCAAGACCAAGTTTTTTATAGATCCTATGAATCTCTAAATTTGCTAATATTGCATATAAATTACTTTCTGTATATTTTTCCGTGGTTGAGTTATGGTGATAAAACCCTCCTCTTGATATATCAAAAAATTCCGATGAATTTATAAGATTAAACATTTCTTCAAGTGAAGAAATGTAGTCAACTTCCCCAACATTTTCCCCAATATTCTCAATTAAAAGAAAAATTGGCATTAAATTATCGATAAGGTATCTATCATAATCATATACTTTATTAGTTGTACTATTAACTGATTTAACAAATCCGTATTTATATTTACCACTGCCATCATACCAAAAGGGTGATTCCTTTAATAATAAATAATTATCATAGGTTTCACTTGGGCTAATATCGTCTTTTAATAAAGATTTATATAACAGTAAATTATCAATGGGATACACTCTATCATCTAGAATTGTGCCTGTGTTGTCTCCCTCTCTAAAATATGTGTCTAATTGTAGTGTTAAATCTGATTCATAATTAGTTCTAAAAAAGTTCCACATTTTTTCAAAATTTTTTTTAAAAGGATCTTTAAATAGGGATCCGATATCAGCCGAATTAATAACAATTGACTGATCATAATTATTTTCATTTTCTAAAATTAAATCCTGATTTTCAGAACAATAAAAGTTATTAAAAATATAAAAAAAATTCAAAATACAGATAAAAATTAAAAATAAACATAAAATTTCCTTTTTTTTGAGCCCATTTTTTCTATGTTTCATCTGAGAATTTGAAGTTTTTAAGAGACTCATATTGATATCTATTTAGCGATGAATTTGTATTAATTTAAAAGGTATATTTTTTAAAAAAATTTTCTTCTCTTTAAAATCTTTTTCTGAAAATCTCGGTTTTTTAGAGATATTTTAAATCTTTATTTATTTACAATATTTGGAACGTCAGAAATGTCCACTCTAACTTGATTCATTGAATCCCTATCTCTGATAGTTACTGTGTTATCTTCAAGTGATTGATAATCGATTGTAATACAAAAAGGAGTTCCTAATTCATCTTGTCTACGATATCTTTTCCCAATAGATCCTGAAGCATCATAGAAAGATTTGATTCGGAGTTCAAGTAAATCATGATGTATTTTTAATGCTAAATTTCTTATTTTTTCTTTATTTCTTACTAATGGAAATATAGCTACCGTATTAGGGGCTAATTCATTTTCTAGTTTTAGATTTATTCTTCCATCTTCTACATTAAAAGCATTTTCTAATAATGTATAGATAATTCTATCGATTCCAAAAGCGATTTCAAGAATTTGAGGAATTTCTTTTACATTTGGATCAGATCCCATACTTACCTTAAAATCCTGTTTTGAATAAGCTCCATGCCTTTTTAAATCATAATCAGTTCGGTCGTGTACACCACAAATTTCAACCCATCCAAATTGATGTGTTTTTATTTCTAAATCCCAAGCGTCATCAGCATAATGTGCTCTTTCATGAGGAGAATGTTGCCTGTATCTTATTACATTTTCAGGAATACCTAATTTTTTTGTTAAGTAAAAACCTAAATAAAGGCAGTAAGCAAAAGCTGGTTTCTTTAATATCTTTTTTTTTATTGCTTGTTCAAGGGATATCAGATTAGGCTTATCTACTTTTTTTTCTTGGATTTGCCAGTCTAACAATGGTAATTTGTATTTTTTGACCTCAAAATAATCTTTAAAATTCATTTCTTGCTCTTTACCTATAAATAATTGAATTTCAAACTGATCAAATGCTCTCATTCTTAATACTAATTGTCTTGGAGAGATTTCATTTCTATATGCTTTTCCATATTGATAAATTTTAATTGGGTATTGCCTTCTAGCATCTTGATCTAATCTATTGAAAAGTAAATATGTGGTTGTAGCTGTTTCTGGTCTTAAATATGCAATTGTATCATTTCCAACAACAGTTTTTAACATTAAATTAAATTCTTCAACTTTTTGGAATGGCCTTCCACATTTAGGGCATAATATTCTATTTTTTTTTATTAACTCTTCCATTTTTTCAAAGGGAAGCCCATCAATTATTTCATCTGGTAGGGCTTCTTGAAGCAATTTATCAACTCTATAGAGAGTATCACACTCCTCACATTTTATCACTGGATCAATAAAGCGCTCTAAATGACCTGAAGCTCTCCATACAACCTCAGGCATGATTGTGGGGCATTCAACTTCCCCAAATCCAAAATATCTTAACTCTCTTCTGAACAAGGATAAAATACTATGCTTTAATTCCATTCCTGCTGGACCATATGAGTAAAAGCCCGCTAAACCACCATAAATTTCTGGTGATGGTCCCCATATGAACGAACGCCTTTTGATCAATGAATTAAAGGTTTCAATATTGTCTTCAATCTTCATAATTTCTTTCTCCTCTGCGATTATTACTTAAAGAAATCTTTGATGATATTTGTATTTTAAGAATTCAAGTTAGCCTATTCTAATAATATAAATTTTTATATAAGAAAAAGATAGTATTATTATAATTTTAAGTGATTATATCAAATAATATAAATTTTAAATTTTAAATTGATTATTATGCTTTTCCAAGATGTTCCTTTTACGGATTTTACTTTCTGGGATGCTATTGAATCAGGATTATATTATGTAATAGTAGGATACTATTTTCTAATCTTTGCTTATTTCCTATTAATGAGATACAGAACCTCAAAAAAATATTTTTGGTTGTATTTTTCAATATTATTTCTATGCTTAGCTGCTAGTAGAGTTTTTTTTATCATGTATTATTTCTATACGCCTGAACT
>JBHLPZ010000012.1:0-33115 GCA_048885325.1 Candidatus Odinarchaeota archaeon | reverse complement strand
AGAAATACTGAAATGGAATATATTAAAATAAATTTTAATCCTGATCAATTAAAATTGATTCAAAATATTGCTAAACGCTTATGTGAACTCATCAATGTATCTATCCCTGCTATGCGAGGTATAATTTGGCATGCGATGAACGAATGGCAGAGGAAATATAATAAATCGACTACTGAAATAACTCAGATGTCAATGAATAAAAGAATTATCGCTGCAAAAGAGATTTTCAATATTGGAAAAAAAGAATTGAAAACAATGTTAAATGAACCTAAAGAACAAAATGAATTACTCTTGGATATTATATTTGAACGAGCTTTCAAATATTATATGGAATATATAAATAAATTAAAAATGTAATTTTCTTTTTTTTAGAAATCAATCCTCTCTCGATTCAAGATTTTCAATTAATATTCCTAAATTTTTTTCAAGCTCATAATCTCTTATTTTATTGAATGGTTCTTCAATATTCATTAAATCTGCCGAATTATGAGAATCGCATCCAATAGCCACCAAAATGTTATTCTCTTTTAATTTATAAAAAAAATCTTGAAACTTATATGCATAATATTGCGAATAACTAGAATTAAATTCATAGTAAATATTAAATTCTTTTAAGAAAGGTATTAAGACGTCATAATAGCCATAAATGAACAAAGACGGATCAAAATGAGCTAAACCTAAAATAGGGAAACTTTTATTTTTAAGATATTTTTTTTTCCAAGATTTAAGAAGAGTCTTTATAAATGCTATACCTTCAGGGCTCTCGAGATACTCGAAAAGGATTATATCAAATTCATATGGATTTATAAGATTTAAAATATAGCTTTTTGAACTACTAATATCAATTTCAATACCCGTAAATACTTTTAAATCAATACCCTCCCTTTTTAAATAGTTTTGACAGTGCTTAATTTCTGAAATATAGTTAATAATTTTTTCTTTAGAATCTAAAGTGGGTATAATGCCTGCTTTCCAGGAATTTGTGAAATGATCTGTCATAGCTATATATTTCAGTTTATATTCTATTGATTTCCTTACTATTTGTTTTATACTATTTCTTCCATCTGAATATTTTGAATGAATATGCAAATTCAGCCTTGGAAAGTCCATATATTTAAGAAAGAATTATAATTTTAGATTTTTAGCTATTTCTTAGTTAATTTTAAATTCCAAGCTGTTTTAATTCTCTATTCCTATACCATAATATCACTGTACTAAAAAAGAGGATTATACCAAAAAACATTAAAATTGAAATAAAGAGGAATCTTCCAGCTTCTTTAGTAATTATTGTAGAACCAAGATTTATTTCTTCAATAACAATAACATTATTCAGTAATAGGTATACAATAGAAAAGATAAAAATGACAGATACAAATTGTAATAATGTTATTATAATATTTACTACATGAATAATTTTTGATCTTTTTTTTCCTAATTCAATTATTTGTGCATCCCCTAATTTGATTGCTATTTTTGTTTTATCCACTTTTTTTATAAAATAATAGATAACTTGACGAAGAGGGAATAGATCAAAAATTGTCGTTCCAATTGTAAAAACGCCAATAATTATGAATATCCTATTTATTGTAATAATGGTGGAATTAACACTTGAAAAATTATTTACAATCCAAATAACAAATCCAATCACTATAACTACAAAAAATTTAATTCCAGCTAATGTTAACGAGACGGAGGGTTTGTCTGCTATAGATAATAAATAATACGCCACACCAATAATAGAAATAATTATGGCTAAAAAAAGAGCTTCAATCCAAATAATTCCAAATAAAACTGCAAAGGTTAAAAAGCAGATAAATAATAAAATTGGAAGAAATGGAAAAAATGGGGCTTTAAACGGGCGATCTAATTCTTTCCTTTTATGTCTTAATTTAACAGCGGCATAATTAACTGAAGCTAAACCAATGAAAAAGATAAGAGTTGTAGTTTCAGCGGTTAATCCTATTCCTGCAAAAATTGTGAAAATAATTGTTAAAAAGGCAGTAATCATTAAGGCTAGTGCGGGCATATCTGTTCTTTTCTTTACTGCTCTAATTTTTCTTGGAATATACCTATCTCTTGCTAATGCAGTTATAACACTTACTGCTGACCCAAGAGCGGCATTGATAGCTATTGTTGTGGAGATAAAGGCAGCAGCAGCCATAAAATAAAATCCAAAAGGTCCCAGAATGTTGCCTAGAACATCAGCTAATAAAAAAGGTCTTCCTGTTGAGCCTCCTTCTATGTTTAGCAGAACTGCTATAGTTATTGATAAGTATATACCTAATGTTATTAAAATTGCATAAATATTTGTCTTTGGAATATTTTTAGAAGGATTTTTCAAATCTGCATTCAAATATGCTAAGTTAGAAGTAATTGATGTAAATAAAAGGAATAATAATGAGAATGCCGAAATAACTCCTAAGAAACTAGTACCTGAAATTAAATAATCGGAGTTAAAACCTGTTTGAAGGATTGGAGAAATTATTAAACCAGAGAAAATGAAGAAAATAAACATTCCAATTAGAATTATAGTAGATATTAATAAAGCCCTTATAGCAATTTTCTGTGTTCTAAATATTACCAAACTTGTTAATAATAGAGGTAAAATGCTTATGAGAACTATATATACAGGGTCTATATCTATAAAACTTTTATTTAAAATTTCTTTAATTACTAAAGCAAATGTTTGTGCTGAAAATGAACAAGCAGCGATATTAGCAATCCAAAAAAAAAATCCAATAATAAATGCTAAAAAGCCACCTAAACCTTCTTTAGTGAAATTATAAGCACCTCCAGCGATCGGTAGACTTGTAGATAATTCTGAATAATTAAGACCAGTAAAAAAAATTAAAATTCCACATAGAATCAAACTTATTAAAATTCCGGGTCCGGCAAAAGCAATTCCACCGCTTAAAAGAATAAATATAGATCCTCCTATTCCGCATCCTATTCCATATATTACTGCTTGAGATAATGTTAGAGTCCTTTTTGGTAAAGTCTCTTCCTTTTTAGATTCACTCAATTTTAATCGTCAGTTAATATTTTTTAAAATTAGAAGTTATTAAAAACTATTAATTTTAGGATTTCTCGAGGTGAAATATTCCAGAAATAATTGAAAATATAGCGCTTATTAATAATAATAAACCTACAATCCCCAAACTGAAACTTCCAAAATTTATGATCTGAACATCTCCAAAATTGATAAAATTAAACATATCACCTACTACAAGAATAATAAAGAACACCCCTACACCAATTAATATCCCACCAAAGAATTTTGAAAGTTTATAGATGAAAGATAAAGTCTCTAATCTGTGAATTCTACTTTCTTTATCTCTAATTTCTTCTTCTTGATTCTCTAACTCTATTTTTAACTTTTGAAGTAACGCTTTAGATTCATTTGTGCTGTTTTCAATAACCTCTTTTGCTTTAACAAGTTTATCATGTTCAGTTTGCATATATTCTAATTTTTCTGAAAGTGAATTTAACCGCTCTTCTCTTTCAATATATTCCTTATTGGTAATGTCAATATCTTTTTTCAAATCCTCTATTCTTTTTTCATTAGCTTCAATTAAAGTTTCTTTTTTAGAAATTTGTTCATCATAAGACTCTAAATTATCATTCAGACCTTGAATCCTTGATTCAACATCAATTAATTGTTGTTGTTTTTCAGTTAATTGAACTTTATACTTTGCTAAAAGTTCTTCATATGTTTGTCTTTGTTTTTCCATTTCAGGAAATCCTTCTTTATAATCTTCAATATGTTGCTCTATGACTTTTATTCTCTGTTCTTTTTTCTCCAACTGTTCTGTAAGTAGTTTTTTCTCTTCCTCTTTAGCTTCAATTTCTTTATTCGTATGATCTAATTCAAACCTATTTTTTCCAATTGAAACTTTTAAAGTCTCATTTTCTGCTGTTAGGCTTTTTATTTTCTTATCTAAAGCTTCTGCTTCTTCTCTCTGTTTTTCTAATAGTTGTTCCTTTTCTTGAAATTCTTGATTAATTTTTCCAATTTTTGATCTTAAATCATCTTGGGTTGCGACTTTTTCTTTTACACTATCAGTTAGTACTATTAAATCTACCTGCCTAGCTTCATAGGTTTTGACTAATTGTTCATTATTTTTTATTAGTTCCTTATATTCCTCTTCTAATGTTTCTTTACTCTCTTTGGTAATTTCTAATCTCTCATCTAAGTTTTGCATTTCTTCATTTTTCCGATTATATCGATCCTCTAATGCTTTTATTGTTTCTTCAATAGCAGTTAGATAAGCTTCTTTATCATCAATTTTTTTCTTAATTTGTTCAAATTTTTCTTGTTCGATCTTAATTGCTTCACTTATTTCTTCTATCTGAGTTTCTTCTTTTTTCCTTAGCTCCTCTTCAGTTTCACCATTCTTAATCGTATCAGAAATATCTTCAATGCTATTTTCAAAACTCCTTAACTTTTTATCTATTAAATCTCTTGAATCTTTTGCTTTACTTAGAAATTCCTTATCTACTCTATCATCATCTTTTTCTACTTTGCTTTCCGACTTACTTTCCTTATCGTCTTCTCTTAGTTCATCCGTCATGTTGATGAATTTTGGCTATTATGTTTTATAATCTTTATTAAATTAAAAGTAGAATTTGTAATTTAAAATTTAATTTTTTTTTAAATACGAAAAATGAATTTCATTTTGTTCAAATAGACGTTTAACTAAATAATATTTCATTTTAAACATCCAATTTAAGATTCTTATAAGATATACAATTTTCAAATATTTAAATCTTTGACTTTATTAGATTTTTTTATAACACAGGAAAGAATTCAATAGATAAATTTATATATGAAGATGATTAATTCTAAGAAGTTTTTACTAAAATTTAGATTTCTAATATGAATAAAAATAATAAATAAATTCTTTTATTTGAAGAGATCAACTAATTATTATTAAGCTAATTTAAAGTTTAGATATATATTAGAAATGTTAGATTTATCAAAAGGAAGTTTTCCAATAATTATAAAGCCAAATTTTGGACAACCTATTTTACTTAATTTAGAAGATTTTAAGAATAAAGCAAATGAATATAATCGAAGTATTATATTCGATTCCTTAATAATCACTAAACCATCACATTCTATTGAAAGAATTTTAGAATATTTTCATTTAAATCTATATATTCAACCAATACTAAAGGATGAGGGAAATTTTCAACAAAGAAGGGGGGATTTATATCCTATTAAATTAGCTGAGATTTCTAAAATTGAAAAATTAGATTTTAGAGATCAACCTATTTTAGAAGAACAAAATTGTTGTATTTGGGACATATTCAATTGCGTTTTACAATTAGATAATGTATTCGGAAAAAGAAAGGCATTATATCATGTTAAATTTGAATTAGAAATTTCTATTATAAAAAGAATTGAACAATTGCTAAAGGAACTAAATAGAAACTTCTTATTATTCGATATTGTTCATGATATTCCTAATAGAACCGATAATAAGGTAAATTTCCATAGTATTGCTATATTTAATAAGGAATGGAAAAATTTCGAATTTATCCATGCTTCAGATTTCCATATTGCTCGGAGAAATGATTTTATCTTAAACTATCTTAAAGAAAAAGCAAGAGCTAAATTGGAATATTATAAAAAAAGAAAAAAGAAAATTAATAGGGTTGATACATTCGTTCTAACAAGAGATTTTGAATTTCGAGAAGAATTTCATGAAGAAAAATATGAAGAATTGAGATATGCTAAGTATAATTTCAATTACAGTTTAAGACTTTTTATTGAATTTGTAAATAGAAAAACTATAACAAATGATTTAGATTTTGTATTAATGACTGGAGATTTAATTGATTATCTTAATATAGCTCGGGGTAATTATCAATATGAGAATAACTTTCATGTCTTTATGGATATTTTATTAGGTTTGAACAGGGGTTTAGAGAAACCTCCATACTTAGGAAGAGATTCTGAATATATCAATAAAAAAGAAATTTTAGTTCCTATTTTTACAACAATAGGAAATCATGATTACCGTAAGGAACATTACGGCATGAGATTTAGCCAGATTCATAAAATATTTGGTATGACGAATTCTGATATTAGAGGGTATTATGACATTAAATTTTTTAATTATTTAACGGCTCTTAAGTCTAAAGATAAATATTTAATAGATTATTTTAGATATTTTAATCCCAATCTTAATTTTAATTTGAGAATTGGAGATAATTTTACATTTATTTTTCTTGATACAGGGCAAGATTCAGTTGCTGATCTCCATGATTTACTTACAGGTGGACCAAGCACTAAAGGAATTAAGGATTATCAAGTTGATTTATTAAGAACGTATATTCAACTTTCATATAATGACAAAATCATCATTGTTATGCATACACCTCCAATATCTCCAAATTTAAACAGTTCTAAACAAAGGAAATATAGAAAACAATTAGGAATCAAAAATAGAAAATTAGAATGGTCTGATTTACATGAAGATAACTTAAAGAAAATAAATAAGACAGGACGATTAGATCAAATATTAAATTTAAAATATCAGACAATTATGTATAATTGGGCTACTTTACTTAGAATTGCTACCGGTTCTGACAAAATAATCAAAAGAAAAGTAGATCTAATCCTGTGTGGTCATACACACACATTAAAAGAATATCGATTAAAAGAAGCTCAAGAAACTGAGCGAATTAACTTTGGATTTTGGTTCCTTCCAATATATATTGAAGTACCTTGTGAAGTATATACCTCAACTTATCGTAAAAAGTTCGAGACATTTAAAGATAGCTCTGACTTGAAAATATGGTTTGATGTAAATAAGCCTTTTGTCTTTCAATGTAATGCATTGGGGCCATTATCCTCACGCTTCAAATATAAACCCCCTGGATTTAGGTCATATTCTATAAAAAACAGTCAGATCAATCAAGTGAAAGTATATTCTTTACATCTTAAAAAATTTAACTCTTCATAAAGGTTTCAACATTTTTATAGGTTGTATCTGACATGGGTCCAAAATGTTGAACTTTAAGAGCTCCTACTGCATTAGCAAATTTTGCAGCTCTAATTAATTGCCATCCAGCTAAATATCCTACAATGAAGGCACCCCCAAATGAATCTCCTGCACCAGTTGGATCTATTTCTTTAACATCAAAGCTTGAAACTTTTACACCCTCCTGATTATTCGCAGAAAATATAGTACATCCCTCACTTTCTTGTTTTAAAATTATTATTTTAGGACCTTTTTCTAATAATAACTTACAAGCTTTAATTTCACCCCTTATTTCTGCTAGCATTTCAGCTTCTTCTCCACTAGGTAGCAAAATATCAGTATTAATTAATACTGGTTCAGAAATTTTTAAGATAATATCTATATCAAGCATTTCAGGTCGTAAATTTGGATCAAATGATATGATAACATTTGGATTCGTTTCTTTAGCAATATTTATTGCCTTATAGCAGGCATCTCGAGAGGATTCACTAATAGAAAGAGCACTACCCGTGATATGCAGAGCCTTTATATTTGAGAAATAATCTTTTCTTATGTCATCAGATGAAGTTTTACCTGCCGCTCCCACTGCAAAAATAAACTTACGAGTTCCATCAGAATTATATTGGTTGAAGGCAATTCCCGTTGTTTCATTATTAATAGTTCGAATCTGAGAAATATCAACGCCATCTATTTGAAGTTTTTCTATAATACACTCTCCAAATTCATCGTTACCAACAACACCAATAATTCCTGTTGAAAAATTAAATGGTTTTGACATGCGGGCTGCCGAATCAATAAAAATAGCGGGAGCTCCACTTGGATATGGCCCTTTATATATAGAACCAATCTTTCTATGAGGATTATCAATATCCTTTCGCATTATTTCAACTAATAATTCCCCTATACAAATTATATCTGGATACATAATAATTCGATGAGATAAATCATTAGAAATGTTATTAAGGATAAAGCTCTGATATTATTAAAAATTATTAAATTATTAATTAAATTTTTTCGAAATAAACTATTCTAAAAAAGATGCCCATAAAAAAATAATCAAAGGAAACACAACTAAATATAGTAAAAACTTAAAACTCAACATTATTTGTTCGACTATAGTTTTAATAGTAATGGCTGTGGCTATTATCCTATATATAAATAGTGTACTTTGGTTTTTTTAACTCCAAATTTCTCGTAAAGAAAACTGATGGTTTTTTTTACGATGATAAAAATTAAGAAAAAATAATTCTTTGTTAGAATCTCTTTTTAAACCGATTAACATTTTAAATTTTACTATGTTTAATAATATAATAAATATAAAATAAAAAAGGGAAAATTGGGTTTAAAAAGTGGTATTAGAAACTAATATAACACAAATGTTAGGGATTAAATATCCTATTATTGCCGCTCCTATGGGTCCTTTTTATACAACAGAACTGACGGTTGCAGTATCTGAGGCGGGAGGATTAGGAGTTATAAGTCATACGAATCTCTTCGGAAAAAGTAGTATAGATGAAATGAAAAAAAATATGGAATATGTAGTAGAACATACAGATAAACCTTTTGGTTTTAATATTAGAACTGCCAGATTGCAGGTAGATGCTCCTACTCTTTGTAGAGCAATTCCTAGATTTATTAGAGAAAATCAAAGGATGAGAGAACAATGTGTTTATGTCCTCACTAGTGCTGGTACTCCTAAGATGATTCATAATAAATCATTTGAAAAATTAAAAGAGAGTGGTTCAGATATTAAACATTTCCATGTAGCTCCTGCTTTATGGCTTGCGCATAAATGTGTTTCTGCAGGAGTAGATGGTATGGTTGTGACAGGTTGGGAAGGAGGAGGACACCAATCTTATGAAAAAGTAAGTACTTTAGTTCTTATCCAACAAGTTAAACAGCAATTTCCAGATATTCCATTAATTGCATGTGGGGGATTTGCTACAGGAGAGGGTTTAGCAGGAGCTTTGGCTATGGGTGCAGGGGCAATAGCAATGGGATCTAGATTTATCGCTTCAAAAGAAAGTGAATTTCATGAAAATTATAAGAATGTCGTGGGCCCTGCCAAGGCGAGTGATACGATGTATTGTCTTGGTGTATTAGGACCAATTCGCTTATGGAAAAACGATTATGCGTTAGCTCATAAACCAGTATCAAGTAAAGAAGAAAAGTTAGCATTGGAAGCAGAATTAACCGCAGAAAAGTTAGTTGAAGAAAATAAACGGTACGAGATGATATACAATGGTGATATAGAAGATGGAGCAGTATTATTGGGACAAAGTATTGGGCTTATTAATTCCACGGAGAGTGTTAAAGATATAATTAACAATATTGTACAAACTGCTGAGAAATATTTAGTAAACGCAAGACAAATAATAAAATAATTTGCTATGAAATAATCTTTTAATTTACTTTTTTTTATTATTATATAATACTTTAATTAGATTACATTAACATGTTGAAATTAAATGAATTCCAAAAAAAAAGTTGAACTAATTTCAGAAATTTTAGATAGGTATGATGATGGTGTTTGTTTATATTGTGGAAGCACCTTAAACGGCGATTTAGAAGAAGACGATTGGGATGAAGGGTATTCTGATGATTGGTGCCCAGATTGTAGTAAAAATATAGATCCAGATAACGATTGGGAAGAAGCTTGTTTAGAAGCAATCGATAAAATTATTCACGATCAACCTTTTAAACCATAATCTCATTTAATTAAGTGAGGATTGCAAAGGATGGATGAAAGTAGAAAAGAAATTAATCCATATGAGTATATCGAGTATTTTAGAAGAAGTACTGCTTTGATGGTAACTATGGATAAAAATGGAAAACTAAATGTAATGGCTTTGGACTGGAAGAAAATTGAAGAAATAGAGGGTAAACCAGTTATTAGAGCCCAAGTAGACTATACTAGATATACCTATACCTTATTAACTAAGGGTGTACATGAATACACGATAAATATTCCTTCAGATAAGATATATGATGCTGTTGAGATTGCAGGATCGTACTCAGGGAGATATACAGATAAATTTCAAATGGCTAAATTAATAACTATTCCAGGAGAAAAAACAATTGTACCTACTATAAAAGACTGTTTATTAAATTATGAATGCAAGATAATTCAAGATAGTAAATCAGATATAAGTAGCCATCATTATTTTTATGGGGAAATTCTAGTAGCTTATGCTTCTAATGATATAACGTAAGAGTAATGATAATTTTTAAGAATTTAATCATTATTTCTATCATATTCAATTTAATAACTTAATTAATAATAGAGGTCATCACAGTATCTCAACTCACCTTAATTTAATATGTACTAGTTGTAATCAAGAATTTAAATTTGATTATATTGGATATAAATGCCCAAAATGTAAAGGTTTTTTATGGATCAACACAGATTTGAGTAGTTTTAATAAAAATTTTTCTAAAATCAGTAAATCCTTTAAATTTTGGGATTTTAATTTTAGTTTACCCAAAATTACGAAAGACTTCATTGTTACATTGGGAGAGGGAGGAACGCCTTGCAAGAATTCTGAAAAGATTGGAAAGAATTTAGGGTTAAACAATTTAAGTTTTAAAGATGAAACTCAAAATCCTACTAGTTCGTTTAAAGATCGTGTAGGTGCTTTGTTAATATCTCATGCAAGAAATTGGGATTATAATAAAGTAGTTTGCGCATCAAATGGTAATCAGGGAGCATCAATAGCTGCCTATGCTTCATTAGAAGGAATGAAATGCGTAAATATAATCCCTAATCAAATCGATATCGGGAAAAAAGCTCAGATGATCGCATATAATTCAGAACTAGAAACAAAAGGAGACACTATTGATGATGCGATTGAATATGCCTTAGATAAAAGTTTTAATGAATATTATCAATGTACACCTGAATATAATCCTTTAACAATTGAAGCACAAAAAACATTAGCTTTCGAGATTTTTATTCAAAAAGGTATTCCGGATTATATAGTTATTCCAATGGGTAGTGGTGAATTATTGGTTAGTCTATGGAAAGGTTTTAATGAGTTAGAAAAATCAGGTACTACAAATAAATTTCCAAAATTAATTGGTGTTCAATCAAAAAGCTCAGCCCCTATTGTAAATGAATTCATTGGAAAGCCTCGAGATGAACTAAAGAATCTTGAGATTCCAAAATCTATTGCGTTAGGAATTTTTGTAAAAAAACCTGCCTTTAAAGATTTAGCAATTAAATTCATTAAAGAAAGTGGTGGAACTGTAGTTGCTATTGAAGAAGAATTAATAGTAAATTCCATTGATAATCTAATTAGAAATGAAGGAATATTTGCTGAACCTGCATCGACTTTAACATTAGGTGCTGTAGAGGTATTAAATAAAAAAAATAGTTTTCATCCTAATGAAAGCATAATATGTCTAATTACTGGTAGTGGGTTAAAGGCTCCTTATATTCTTGAAGCAATCTCTTCTCAAGCAAAAACAGCTGGAAAGGGTTCTATTATAATTACTAAATTAAAAATTTTATCACAGATTTCGCTTTCAAGTATTAAAGGGATTACTGGAACTGAAATAAAAGAAGTTATGACATCCATAAGTCTGGCATCAATTTATCAACATTTACAAGGATTAGAACTTAAAGGGTTAATATATCGAAAAAAAGAAGGAAAAAAAGTTTTATATTTTATAACTGAAACAGGAAAAAAGGTTTTAGATGCTTTAGATATTTTAATAACATTGCTCTAGTTCCCATCTTTATTTGGTGTTTATGAAATAAATATTTTGTCAAAGACTTGTGGTAAATTAGTTATAATATTTTTCCTTGCGAAAAATGTGAAAATTAGTGAAATCACAGCAGCTAAACCGAATTGAATAGTAACATTAAAGAAAAATTCAAATAATGCACCTGGAAATCCATAGAGAAAAATTTCAGTTAAGAAATAACCATAAACCATTAATAATCCTCCCGCTATAACTGCCAAAATGTACTTATAATTAAATTTTATATAATTCTTTCTTGGATTAGAAATTAAACCAACAATAAAACCTTCTAAACCTTTAATTATTAAAGTAGGAAAGGCGTAGACGGGGGCAAGAACTATATCAGTTATCATAGAACCAATACCACCAGAAATACCTCCTATTATTGGTCCAAAAAGGATTCCTGTTATCATTACCCCAATATCACCAAGATTGATATAACCTTGGGTAGCTGGGATGGTAAATGGCACGATAAATGTTAATCCACAGGTTAACGCAGCGAACACACTAATTAATGAAATTATTAATGTATTATTTGGTAAGAAATAACCGAAAAAGTTATTTTTCTTTAAATTATTCTCATTTTTCAATAAAATTCTCACTTTTAATTTTTTTCTAGGATTCAACTTATATAAGTTCAAACCTAGATATTAATACTTTATTTATAAGTTTTGCGATAAAATATCAAAAAATATCTTTTCTAGATTAGGTTTAGGTCTTTCTCTTGTTAAAAAGATAATAACTACTTTTAATGGCTCAATATGGGTTGAAGATAGAATTAAAGGTAATTATAAAAAAGGAAGTAATTTTATCATATTATTACAAAAAGCTGTTCCCAAATGAACTTTCAAGTGATTTACTTTTTCTATTTTGATATAATTTTAGGATTTAAATAATTTTAAAAAAAATATTTGATATTATGTTTGAAAATTTAGAAATTTGAATAGATCATAAATTTATTTGCTGAACCTAAACTATAGATTTCGAATTTCTTTCCTTTTTTAGTCTCACAAAACATTTGAATTAGTGGAAATAGATAGATTTGTGTTGTTATCTGCACGTCTTTGTCTTTTTGATAGCTTTTATAATCACTCCCAGCAGAACTAATGGTTCTTTTTATATTTTTATTCCAATAACCCAGAGAAGCTTCTACTTTTGACTCTAACTCTTTAAATTCATTAAATTTAATACCCTCGACATCTTCAAGCATTTTGTGAAGATCTTCTCCCATTTCTTTTTCATATCTAGTTTGGGCACTACTATGAAGTACTGGAACTCCTGTAACTACTGTCTTAAATGGAACGGGTAGAATTTCATATTTATATAGGTTTTTATGACCTCCACACTCCTTGCAAGGATTACGGCGAGTTCCTGTTGCATAACAAACATTGCATGAATAAGTGAAAGGTTTCTTTTCTTTCTTTTGCTCTTCTCCTACAAAAACGACTAAATTTTCTTCAATTTTACCATTTCCATTACAGGTTTTACACTTTTCTTCTATGTATCCTTTTCCTCCACAACGTTTACAAGATACAGGTTGAATAGATTCATACATAGGTACTAATTCATCGCCCTTCCAAGTTTCTTTATCAACTTTTCCAGATTCCCTAAAAGAATAAAAATATAATCTCGCTAATTTTGGCGGTAATAAAATATTTTCTTCTTTACCTTTTGGTGCAGGTCCAAGAGTTTTTTTAACTGCAAAATAAATAGCCGCTTCTTTCATAGTGTCTTTAACATATTCCGCAGCAGATATAACATCTAAGGAAAATATAGCTCCTTTTGTTCCAAACTGTTTCTCCATGTGCTTCCGATCCTTTCTAACAGCCGTTTGTTTCCACCTTTCGAAGATATCATCTAGATTTGGAGTTTTAATTCTTATATCTGGCATAAAGATTTCACTCTATTTTTTTATATATAATTTTAATTAATTAGATTAAAATTATAAAAATATAAAATAGAATAATTTATAATTTTATATAGAAATAAAATATAATCATAAATAAAAAAACGCTAAGAGAAAAAAATGTCTGCTGAAGAACGCCAAGCAGTTGAGTATTTTCTGCAATGGATTCAGCAAGGTGGGTTACAACAATGGATTGAACACTTTCTGAACCAAGGAGATGAAACAAAACTTAGAGAGATCAAGGAAATTTATGATAAAATAAAGCAAGTTTTTGGTTTTTAACTCAATTCTTTTTCTTCTCTTACTTTTAAAAACTTTATATATTTGATTTAGAGAAAAGTTGAATTAAGATTTTTCATTTTTTATCTTATTAAGATAGATTTTTGTGATTCCTCTATTGAGTATAATCAAGAGAAAATTTTTTATTGTATTAGATAGAAATTATGAAAGTAAAAATGACTTTTTGTTTAATATAAATTTCTTTTACCTGAAATCCTTTAGTAGGAAATCCCAAACGATTACTTATGTTAATAAACCCTTTTTTAGAGGTCTAATTCTCTTTGGTTTAGATTTTAAAGATAAATTCCGTCCATTATCTTTTACAAAAGTATTAGAAAATGGCACTAAAGAGCCAATCGACCCAAAACTATTCAGAAAGTTCTTAATTTCAGATAAGAATGAATTTATTGCATTTCCAAGTCATAGTGATTCACAATATCTTTTAAATATTAAAAAAATGTTTAAAAACTTCCATATAAATACAGAAAAAATAATAGATTTGACTTTTTGCAGAATTTGCTTGGAGAATAATAAATTTAATATTTTAAACAAAAACCAACAAATAAAATCACTTAAAGACCAAATAGTTTGCTCTGAATGTGCTTTAGAGGTTGTTCTAAACCGTGCTAAACTAACTGGTTTGATTTCAACTGAAAGGATCAGCCCCAAACTAAAAAATTTTTTCAATCATATGCTCTTGAAGTTTAAAAATATTGGTAAAGTATTAATCAGTTTTAAAGCAGATTTTAATCCAGTAAGAAATAGAGATCTGACTCTATATGATATTGAGAAAAGCCCTAAACTAAGCAAAAAATACTTAAATTATTCTATTGATGGGGTTATAATACCTAATATATTTCAAGATTTGTTAAAGGAACAAGGAATTCAAACCTTATTACCTATTCAAGCAATTTCAATTGAAAAAGGATTATTAAAGACCAATAATAATCAAATTGTTATGGCACCCACATCTTCAGGAAAAACCTTAATAGGAGAAATAGCAGGGATTACAAAAGTATTACAAAAAAAGCTTAAAATGCTATATCTAGTACCGATTGTTGCTTTAGCAAATGTCAGAACGGAAGAATTTGAAAATAAATATAGAAAGTTGAATTTAAAAGTTATTAAAAAGATAGGTGAATCTTTATTAGATAATATTGAATATCGTGAATTAGATGATTTGATCGATGCAGATATTATTATTGCTACATATGAAGCTATTGATTACATTATGCGAAGTGGAAATAAGGATAAATTAGGGACAATTGGGACAATAATAATTGATGAAATTCAAAGCCTCATTGACTCTGAAAGAGGTTACTTATTGGATGGCCTTATAGCAAGATTAAAGTCTAATTTTAAACATGTTCAATTTTTATATTTAAGTGCGACTATTGGTGCCCCCGAAATATTAGCAAAAAAGTTAGATTGCATTTTGATTAACTATAATAATAGACCTGTACCTATTGAACGTCATTTAATTTTATGTTTGAACGAATCCTTAAAGCAACAATTTATAGTAAAATTAATTCAATCAGCTTTTTCTGAGAAATCTACCTATGGGTTTAGAGGACAATCAATAATTTTTACTAATTCACGAAAAAAATGTGAATCTTTATCATCTTATTTACGTACAAAAGGAATTAAGGTAGAAGCGTATCATTCTGGTTTAACAAGTGAAGAAAGAAAATTAATCGAAATTGAGTTCCAAAACCAAACAATTTCAGCTGTAGTTGCTACTGCTGCATTAGCCGCAGGAGTGGATTTTCCAGCAAAGCAAGTTATTTTTGAATCTCTAGCAATGGGGATAAAAATCCTCACAGTCGCCGAATTCGAACAAATGTTAGGACGAGCCGGCAGATTGGGAAAACATGACATTGGTTTAGCATATATATTGGTTGAGCCTAATAAAATATATATGCCTAAAATGAAGATTACTGAAGAAGATATAGCGATTAGATTACTAAATGGAAAAATTAAGGATTTTGAATTGGAACCAAATGAAGATAAATCGATAACAGAATTACTTGCATTTATTTCAATGTTCAGAGACGGTACAAGTATAGAGCAAATTTATGAGTTTAATCAAAATCTAATAAATGTGGATTATAATTTAGATTTATTACTTAAAAAATTATTAGATTTAAATTTAATTTTAATTAATAATAATTCAACCTATTGTGTATCCGATTTAGGGCAAGCAATTGCTAAATCTTTTTTAACCATTGAAAAAAGCTTAGAAATTATTAATACCTTAAAACTGAAGTCTGAAAAAATTATAGATCTAGTACTTGAATTAAAACCATTGAAAAATATCTATTTATCAAAAAAAGTCGTAGCAGATTTATCTAAAAATATAAGTATGAAATATTTTAGCAATAATTTTTTTAGTGCGAGTGTTTTATCTTTGATGGATGCTGAATACGTAAGAAAAAGAAAGAAATTTTCAAATGAATTCATTGAATATATTACAAAATGGGTTAGAGATATTTTTAATTGTACTTGTAAAGATAATCCTTATTGCGAATGTGGAAGAATAAATTTAGAAAAGTTATTACTGTCCTTAAGAATTGATGGTAGACTTTCAATTGAAGAAATTAGTCAATTTTTTGAAGATGAATATAAAATTTTAATGTTTAAAGGCGATATCATTGACTATCTAGAGAATCTTATTTATTCTTTTGAAAGCATCTTAAACATTTTGAAGGGGATTCCGAAATTAAATTCTTTGTATAAAAATGAATTAGATAAAATACCTCTAATTGTTGAGCGTATAAAAAGTACTCAAATTTATCAATAAAGGAAATTTAATTCTCTAAAGTAAAAATATACATTAAACTAATACTTTTAACTATTTAGTAAATAATTCGATAATATCATTATCTTTTACTTTATAATCTAATCCGACTTTTTTGCGCTTTTGACGGTCGGAAGCTCTAATAACTACAGCATGATCAAATTGATCATGGAAACTTTTATGAATTTTTAATGCCACATCTTTAATTAAAGGCGCATCAGGTTCCGTATCTATTACTAATGGTTTCTCAGCAATGGCTCCTTTATGCATTGTATATATTTTAATTTTTCCTAAAAATTTTAAAATTATTTCTCCAAAATTATCTGGCATTTCAGCTTTTTTTACACTTGTCCCTATTATAATTGGGAACATATGTGAATAGATTTTTTTTAATTTTTCAAAGTTTTTCTCTGTTTGAGGAAGATCCCCCTTAGTTCCTATAATTATTGCCTTTTTATAAACAACAGATGGATTCAATGCATCGACTATTTCATTAAGGGTTATCTCTCCATAAATTTTTACAATAGCATTTCTCATACCGCTTGTATTAACCAGTTCTTTTATTCTTTCTGTTAATTCTTCAAATTTTTCGGTATCCTTTGCTTCACTTGTAAGATAAAAAACTTGAACTTTATTAGACCCAGATTTTTCAATTGATATTGGTGGAGGCGAAATATTGATCCGAATGTTGGCATGATCTAATTCATTTAATAATATCTTCATCTGGTTCTCGTAATTTCGAGATAAATCTATACAGAAACATATTAAATCACAGGATCGTAATTGTGAGAGAATTTCTTTACCATTACCTATTCCAGATGACGCACCTTCCATTATTGAAGGCATATCAACAATTTGATATCGAATCTTATTATGTTCATAAATACCAATTTCTGGTAAGGGTGTAAATTTACCTATTTTTTCTTGTACTGCTCCCGTTAATAAATTTAATAAGGATGTTTTACCTACTCCTGGAGTGTAATAATCACTTATTAAAATAACTTGAATTCCTTCTTTTTTAATCGAAAAGGGGCTAATTAATTTTGCTGTACTTTTTTTCCGAATTTTTTGCTCTTCTTGCTCTCTTTTTAGCTTTGCGAGACGAGATTTATTTAAAGCTACTATATTCTCAGTTGCTTTATGTTTAGGAACAAGGGATATAAATTCTTCTAAGCGATTAATTTTTTCCTCTAAAGTAGAAGCATCCAAATATTTCTGATAAGCTGCTTTTGCTTCTGGTCCAATATTCGAACTCATAAACCTCAATCACTATAAAATTATATTTATCAAGTATTAATATAATTAGATTTTAAATTTGATTTTTTCTTTTTAAAAAATCGACCTAAATCGATCTTCAGTTTTTAATCTTAAATCTCCGAGAATTTCGTTTATTCTATCAACAAAATTTTTAAAGTATTTATCTTTTTTTGAAAAAATATCATTTAAAGAATATCTATTTAAAAAGTGAGAATTTATTTGATTCAAGAGCTTTTTGACGATTTCTGCATCTGTTTCTTTTTCAATAATTGCATATGATAATAATGGTTGGCTGTTTGAAGGATCATTAGGTAAAGCAACTAAATCACAATAGCATACAAGTTTAAATGAGGCTAAAGAAACAACATTTATGTCATCTCCAAATACTTCATGTGTAAATGATTCTAATGCGGAAAGAAATCCTGCTCTTAGGTTAGGATCTAATAAATTATCTGATGATGAATAATATTTAATTTCAATAAGATTACATATTCCCAAATTTATTCCAACTTCAAGAATAGCCATTCTTTTCTCTCACTGCAGAAGAATATAATACTTTTACATTACTCATTTAAAAATTTATAATATTGTATATTATTATTATAAATTCTTAATATAAATTGTTTTCAAAAGTTATTAGTTAATTTTTAATTGCTTATTGTATGCAATAAAGGTATTTTGGAGTAAAAAAGCAACCGTAAGCGGTCCAACTCCCCCAGGTGTCGGGGTAATAGCACCACATTTTTCAAAAACGTCGTCAAAATCAACATCTCCAAATAATTTTCCTTCAATTCTACTTTGACCCACATCAACAATAATGACTCCTTCTTTAATTTTTTCTTTTGTTATAAACTTAGGTTTCCCGACAGCAACTATTAGTATATCGGCCCTTTTTAAATGCTTATCTATATTCTTTGTCGACGTATGACAAACAGTTATAGTTGCATTTCGTTTTAGAAGCATAAAAATAAGTGGCTTCCCCACTAAATTGGAACGATTAATGATAACAACGTCCTTTCCCTTTAGTTCTATATTATAGTATTCAAGAAGGGCGATTATTCCTTTTGGAGTACATGGTGCTAATTCTTCGTTATAATCAAAAAGCAAACCTTTATTAATAGGATTAAAACCGTCCACATCTTTTAGTGGAGATATTTTTTCTATAAATTTATTTGTAACCTCTTTTAATTTAGTTGGAAGAGGCAATTGCAAAAGAATACCATGAACCGTATTATCGTTATTGAGTTTATGTATCTCTTCCAATAATTTATTTTCTGAGATGCCTTTTTTCAGCTTAATCAAAACAGATTCAATACCAACCTCAGCACATTTCTTCCTCTTCATATTTACATATATCTCTGAACCAGGATCTTCATTTACTAATAGCGCAGCTAATTTTGGTTTTACTCCAGTGTTTTTAAAAATGTTGCTAATTTCTTCCTTTAACTCAGAATTAAGTTTTTCTGCTAATTTTCTTCCATCAAGGATTTTTTCCATGGTTAATCTAAAAAACTAAATTAATTTTGTCAAAATAAAAGTCAATATATGAAATTGTTAATCAAAGATTTAATTAAATATTATTAGAAGATTATTAAACTTAGAGGAAAGGTTATAGTTTTCTTTTTCTCCAGATATATACAATTGCTACAGCTATTATCCCAATAACCGATAGAACAATAATCAAAATTATATAATTAAATTCTACCATAAATACGTCTTTATTTAGATTATCAAGAGCATTTAAAATTGATAAAATTTTAAATGCATGGTAAGTTGCCGGAATTGAGGAGAGCCCTTCTTTAATCTCGCTTGGATCATCTACAAATCCTCCGTCTTGAAAATTTTGGCGAGCCAATATCCAGTTAATGGTTGGTGAGGGATTTATCATCGAAATATTTATTAATTCTATAGATTTAATACTGTAATAAGTGCTACTTAATAATGCAAATTTTGCTATTTGATCAGGAAAAAATCCTCCATAATTATCTGAATCAAATGGATCATCACAATAAAATGAAAATATATAGTTTAAAGTAGCATTCTTATTATCGAGATAATCTACTGTTGCCAACTTACTGATTAAATATACTGCACAATAAGTTGTTAATATACTAGAAGGTAATGTTTGATTTCCTCCATACCCACCATCTGTATTATTGCACAATAAGATCCAATTTAGATGAGTTGATTGATTGAAAATTGGTTCACCCAATAAGCCATAAATATTATATACAAAATATGTTGAGATCAAATTTGCTGATTTAGATGTATTTGTTATTGCATAACCTCCAGAAATCTGCTCCGTCTGATTAATATATTTATGTATCCGATCTCTATCTCCTGCATCTAGTTCCTCTAATCCATTTAAGATATCCAATGAATTTAATAAATAATATAAATTATATAGGTCTATTTCTCCACTATCAACCATTTCCTGTACTTTTGTGACTAAATTATCAATAAAAGTTTCTTTATCTATTTTATTCTCGTACAAATTATAATAGTTAATTATTTCTAAAGCATATGAGGTATCCTCATAGTTATTACCAAATTTTTCATTTCCTATTTGGTTTTGAAAAAGAAAATCTGTTAAGTAAATCTGTCTTGTTTTCGCTGAAACGACTGGAACAAAAATTAAAAATATCGTAAACATTAAAGTTATTATTGTTAAACTACGTAAATTATTTTTCAATGAAGATAACCTTAATACAGTCTTAAATAATTTTTAATTTTTTTAATTTAACTTGAAATTAAAAATTAACTATATTATAAGAGATAAGTCAGAACTTTTGGAAAAAATTTTGTAAAAATGAAAAAGGAATTTTTAAGAAAAATATCAAATTAAAAAACCTCGCTTATATCCTTGTATAAAAGCTCACTATTAGAAAGAAATTGCTCATGGGTAATAAATAATCTTTGAAACGAGGGAACTGTTCCTAAAATTGTTGCTCCATTAAAAATTGCATATTCAAGATTATCAGGAACAAAGAAGTTAAGAACCTCCTCTGAAGATTCGTAAAATCCAGCAAATTCTTTCGCAGGGGGAGGTTCATCAATAGCTTTTTTTGATATCTCTGGTAACTCAGGTGATTCTACGTTTTTTCCACAATATGGACAAAAAAGAGAGTCTATATCGCTTATTTTCTTTCCACAATGAGGACATAAGAGTTTATCATCAATGAGTGGCGCAATTTTACTGGTGTTATCTATATTAATAGAAAGTTCTGGCAACACAACTCTACCACCACATTTAGGACACAATTCATTTCCATCAGATAAATCTACTAGTACTCCACAATGAGGACAAGTATCTTGCTTTTTCTTCGAACCTTCTATAGATTTGAGTTTACCTTTTTCTTTAGTCTTAGGACTCTGCTTTTTTGGTTTAGGAATTTTTCCTAATTGAGGTAGCAACTTAATTAATTCTAATCTTAATCTTTCTTCAAAACCAGAGTATGATAAATTACCACCAGAAATAATTATATGTGATAAGAGATCACTCCAATAATATTTATCTATCCCTTGTAGACTTGCAATAATCGCTTGAGGAATATTATTTATTGGAAAACCTACTAAATTAGGTTGGAATAATACTTCAGGTGCCTCATGAAAAATATAATGAGGAATACTTATTGTAGAGCCGTCTGGCATAGCAATGCTAAACCTTTCATCTTGCGTTGGAGGATTTTTTGGATCTAATATAAAATAGCAGTTCTTTTCTTTCATATCTTTTATAATCTCATCAATTGCACTAGATTCTATATGAATTCCTTCTCTCATTAACAGATTTTTCAGATACTGATTAACATCAGTACCTCCTAAGGTTAACTTTTGTACTGCTTGATCAATAATTTGACCATTAATGATTGGACAAATCCAAGTAATACCATCTCCACTTTCAATGACTAAACCTGAAGTTAATCCCACGCTAAACATAGACAATATAGGCGTAGGAACCATTATAAGACTTTTTACTCTGTGAGTTTCAAATAATACTCGTGCAATATATTCTTTAGTTTCTTTCTGTAAAAATGGGGGTTCCGTATACAAAACTGGATACTGAGAAAGATCAGGAATTCTTAAAAGTGAATAAAAGCAATAATTTAAAATTTCATAAAAATCATTCCAATCCATTATTGCTCCCCTTTCAATAGGGCGTTTGATCTTCAAAACTCCACGCATTTTTGCAGCATCATTGCCGACATATATATTTCTAGCACTCACATCCACCATGACAGCTTTGTATTTCTCAGTTCCTGTAATTGTGGGAAAGATAAAACGCGGACCTGGTTCACCAGCAAAACCTATTTTGGTGTAGGCAGACCCTATATCCAGAATTACCGATGTTCCAGGAAGGGGTATTGCCATGCTAGATCATATTTATTTTAATTTTTTTGAACTATATTTTCTATAAACACAAAGTATTGATTGTAATAAAAAAATGTATGTGTTTTTTCTTAAAAAGGTAACGTCTTACTTAAGTCTTTAGATGGCTTATTTTGATTAATAAATCTACTCTTTTAGATATTTGTAAATTGTTTCAATAATGGATTGTTTTGTAATGAAACCAATTAATTCTTCATTATCATCTATAACAGGTAATCGCTCAATATCATGTTTTACTAATTTTTCTAAAATTTGAGTTAATGATTCTGTATTTCTAGCAATAATAGGATCGGGAGTCATTAAATCTCTTACTCTGGTGTTTGGAGATTCCAAATTCATAGCAAATCGGGCTAATCTAATATCTCTCTGACTTATTATTCCAATTACTTTCTTGATTTTAGAATTATTAACGACAGGAAGGCAACCTATATTTTTCCTTAACATTAAAAGTTCAGTTGTACTTATTTTCTCATCAGGCGTTGTAAATAAAGGCTCCTTTATCATGAATTCAGTAACTTTTACTTCATTAAAATTTTGAAGTTTATCTTCCATAAAATATTCCTACTAAGCGCTAATTGATTTATAATGAGAAATATTATTAATTTTCATAATAATGGTTAAAATTAAAATTTAATTATTAATCTATTTTAAAGGATTTTTCAAGTTTTATCTCAATTTCCTTTAATTCAAAAAGTAAATTTTGATAAGTTTTTAATAAATATCTCCCCCATTCATTCAACTTAACCCAACCACCGCCACCACGGCCTCCTTTACTAGTTTCAACAGGAGACATACTAGTTCTATTTTCAATTCTTTTAATAATGTTCCAAGCGTATTTATAAGAATACCCACATTCTTTTGCAGCTAGAGTTAAGGATTTGTGTTCATTTTTTTGCGTATTATCAATACTTTCCAACAATTTTGCCCATCCTGAGCCTAATATGTTTTTATGTTTATCATTTTGAAATTCTAACCAAAATTTTATTCCAAATCCAATTTTCGATTTCAAATCCTCGATATTTTTATTATATAAAAGTTCATTTTTCATAATTAATAATTGATTTTTTTAAAATTAATTATTTTTTATAATTCTGAAAGGTAAAACATTAAAAGAAAGATTTTTTTATTTTTGCAAACCCCGAGTTTTTGATGATGTTTTTCTCCGGAATAAGTGGTTCAAAAAAAAAAGGTAAGGAAGTAATTGAAAATTTATACTACTTTAATGAAAATACTATGTTGGATTGTAATCAATATATAATCCAAGATTCTGAATCGAATGAATTAACACTTTTTGATGCGGGGAATGGAATTTCTTTAAAAGGATTAATAGATGGAATGAAAGAGTTAAATTTAGAATTCGAAGATATAACAAAAGTATTCTTAACTCATGAGCACGTCGATCATGTTCTTGGTCTTTACCCTTTAATGAATTTATTAAAAGATAGGCCTCCAGAAATTTATGCATATGGAGAAACTGCCAAAATTTTACAGGAGGGAGATGAATCAAAAATTTTTCCTGGCAATCTTGGCATAGGGCCCAGTATGTTTAATGTTAAAATTGTTCCTTTAATAGTAAAAGATTTAATTAGTATAAAATCAGTAAAAGTTAATAGAGATTTTAATTTTCAAATATTTTATACACCAGGACATTCATTAGGATCAATTTCTTATTATGAACCAAATAAAAAAATATTAATTCCTGGAGATTTGGTATTTACTGGAGGAAGCTTTGGTCGTTATGACTTTCCCGGAGGATCTTTAAAAACTTTGATAGATTCAATCAAATTTGTTAATAATTTAGATACAAAATATCTTCTTCCAGGTCATATGGGAATAAGCACTCAAGCAAATCAACAAGTAGCTCTTTCTTACAGAATGGTACAATCTATCTGGTAGTATTTTTAATTCTTAAACTAATTATTTTTTAATTGATTTATAGTGAAAATCATAAAAAAATAAAAAATAAAAGTTATTTATCTAATTGATTTCTTATCCTTTACAGATTGTCTAACTCATCAGGTTCCATACTAATATGACTTAGAAGCCAATCAATTTGTTCTGATTTTTTATTTACATTTAAAACAGTGGTTAAAGGAATGACATCACCGTGTCCTGGCATAAGTGTAATAGATCCTGCTCTTAATACAAAAAATTCAAATACATCAGGTATTTCTTTTAAAATTCTTAAACCTTTAGTAGGAATTCGTTCAGCAGAAGTAAATATACCTTTTTTATGATACATTTCGTTTCTTTCAATCTTCCAGTAATCAAATTGAGCACTAAGAACAACTAATCCCAGAATAAATCCTAATACAATGGTCACTACTAAGTAAAATTGCCAGGTTAATCCTATATTAAAATCAAATGCTCCCGGAGGCAAAAGACCACCAGGTAATAAAAAGACTAACAATAATATAATAATTACTGCAGCTAATATTAGTAAAAAGAATTTCGTTGAAGAGAAGTCAAAAGCCATTATAAACAAATTAACAAAGAATATTATCATCCATATATTTCCAAACCATGCTTCTGGTGGTCCGAGAGCCCATTGTATCAGCCAGAGGATGAAACTGGCAATAAATAAGGGATATAAAAAGATTACCTTCGGATATGATCTGAGTTTAATTTCAGTAAAGGTTTTACCTTTTTGTTCAGTCATTGATAACACACACTTTTTTTTACTACTTTTTTTTTGCTATATATTAATTTTTATTAAATAAAGGAGTTATTAACAATATATATAGAAATTCTATTTAAAAAACCTTCTTATACATTAAATAATATCTTCGATAGAAAACTTTTAGATTAATTAGAACTCTATTTTTTTCAGTAAAAGAATATTTCAATCATACTATTAATAGAATGATTAGATTTAAGAATAAAATTAAATTTTAAGTAATACAAATGTCGCATTCTCCGATATTATTATTTGATTTTGATGGTGTTGTAATCACACAGAAAGCTCTTGAATACGCAGCTTTAAAGTTATTAAAAAAAAGATTTTATAAATTTCAAAATATTGAAAATCTAAGATTAATCGACTTTGCACGACTTTTTGAAGAAGCAGATTCTAAAAATAGAATCAAGGCTTTAATTCGTGCCTATAAAGTATATAACACGTATATACCAAGTAGATGGAGAAGGATATTTTTTTTTATGAAATATAGGCGTACTTATCCACTGTATGAAAAATATGAGACTTTAAAACATGACTTAAAAAACGTTTTAACAAAATTAAAATCAAATGGCTTTCCTTTAGCAATAGTTTCGAATACTAGTGAGGCCCGTATAAATTTTTTTAGGAATAAATTAGATTTAGATAATTATTTTTCAGTTTACATTTCCAGAGATAACTCCCCATACAGAAAACCTAATCCTTACCCCATCTTATTAGCTTTAAAGCACATTAAAATGAAATATAAGATTACAATTAAAAAAGACAATGTTTATTTCATAGGAGACCTCCCAACTGATATTGAAACGGCTAAAAATGCTGGAATTAATAGTATTGCTTTATTAAGTGGTCATGGAGTTAAAGGGGATTTGGAAGAATCTAAACCGACTATTACTATAAAAGAAATTAAATCTCTTTTAGAAATTGAACCATTCAAAAAATTCATATTGGATTAAATATTAGAAAAAACGTAATAATGTTTAATCTGGAAGAATTTAAGGATGACGCTATCCTTGAAAGCATCGTTGGAAAATTAAATAAATATTTAAGTAAAAATAAAGTTGAAAAAGTACCTACACTCGTCGAGGAATTAAAAGGTCTTTTAGACGAGGATGGTATGATTGTTCCAGTTACTTACATTCTAAGTGTTTTGGCAGAAGAGAATTTTAAATTTATATCTAAAGATATAATTGAAAAAGTTCAAGAGTTTCTAAAATCTCCTGAATTAAAATTAAAATTAAATGCAGTAATTATATTAGGATTTGCAATGATATCAAATCCAGAATATATTAATAATTATTTGTTAGATTTTATTCTAGCCCTAAAAGACAAAAATTTAGATATAAAAGAGAACGCTTATTATTTTCTTCAAGAGATCATAAAAGTCAAACCTGAAAAATTCTGTATTTATAAAGAACACTTATTAAGCGCTCTTTTAGAGGAACAAAATGAAAATAACCTCTATTCGCTTTTAGAGTTTCTTAATAAATGTGATAATTTTTATTTTAATGAGATATTTTGGTTTAAGAAAGCATTAAGTAAAATATCTAAACTCTCTTCCGGAAAAAAAAATCAATCTTCCATAATATATTAGTACAACTCTGTAACAGATTCTATGGGCCATTTAAAAACAAAAATCTCGAAGGTCTAAGTATTAGGAAAATTTTTGAATTAATTGATAACCAATTAATTATAAAAAAAGTCAATTTTACAGATTTAAGTAAGCAAAAGAATATTCAATTAAAAGACTTCATAGAAAAAATTAAAAATTCTCGTTTTGGAAAGGAAGAAATATATTTTTACATTAAAAGTAATCAAACTAATGAAATATATTTTTATGAAATTGAAAAGCAAAAATTGATCGACTTTTTTGAGCAATATAAAAGAATTTCAATACGAATTATTAAAAATTTTCTATGTATTATCGAATCCGATTTAGAATTAAAATCTATGGTTAAAACTTTAATAAAATTGAAGCATATAAATGGTTATTTCTCAGAGTTAGGATATTTTTATCCTTACAGTTATTTAAAAAGTGAATTTGAAAAAAGTATAAAGAATCAAGGAATTATAAGTCTTGAGCAATTCAACTACTTGCCATTAGGATTGATAAAAAAAATTATTAAACATATTTCTGACTCTACAAATCAAAAATTTTTATTATCAAAAAATAAAAACATATTTTATTCTTTAAAAACCATAAATCAAGAAATTAATTTTAAAGCTGCAAAAGATAGTATCGTGGACATAAAGCCTTACCGTGAATTGTTAACTGAAAAAAGTTTTATTAAATTAATAAAAAATCTTCCTAAAGAATATTTGACAAAATATCGTAAGGGAACATTTTTATTAACAAATTTAGGATTGATGAAAGTAAAGAGTGAAATTGAATATTCCAAAATTTTAGGATATGTATCTATACCTAAAATCTCAGACAAATTAGGGATCAATAAAACTCTACTAGTTGATGTCTTAGATCATTATATCGACCATAGAAGTGGCATTTTTAACAAAGAAAAAAACATATTTTATTATTCTAAATTTTTAAATGATAAAATTGACAAAATTAATCGCATTTCTGATAGTAAAGAAAAGGAAAATCAAATAGTACAGCTAACAAAAGAATTAAACATTCAAAAAGATCTTATATTAGCAAAAATTGATGAAAATCTTAAACTTATTGGTGAAGATATAAAACAGCAAGACAAAATAAATATCACTCAGTATCTTGAAAAAACAGGAATGAATGAGGGGGCATTTTTTAATTTTATAGATGATCTGGGGCTTAAATATTTGAAAAAAGGGGATATATTAATTTTCAATGAAAATAAAATAAACGAAGCTGAAAAAGAAATTAGAAGTATATTATTAAACAAATCGAAAACTCAAGATCATATTATACTTGGAGATTTTGATATAACTTCAAGCTTAGTAGAAAGCCTGTTAAAAGACATGCAGAATGAAGAAAAAATTAAAGGAATTTTTTTTAAGGATGGTATAGAGAAAAAATTTTGTACCCAAAAAGGAATTGAAAAATTAATAATCCAAAATAGCTCTATATTTTCTTTTCATGATCTTTTCTATGGTAAAGAATTATCAGAAAAAGATCTTGAATTATTACGTTCAGTTCTGGATAATATGTTAAATAAGAAAATTTTAAAAGGAACCTTTGATGAAGAAAGCCTCACATTCTCAAGTTTTGAAGTGTTATTTGCTCAAGATTATAATAATATGTTAAGAGAGTTTGAAAAAACTGTAAGCAGTTATAATAGTATTTTTAATTTGGAATTCCATAAAATTAAAAAGATTTTAACTAAAAGTAATGAAACAATTTTTCCCCAAGAGATAAAAGATATTCAAGAATCAATTGATAGAATTAATGAAAAATATATTAGATGGAGAAGTGGATTAGAAGCTTTTATACGGAAAATAAATATTCAATTGCTAAAAAAGCAGGGATATACAATGAAAAAATATAAAATGATGATTTCCTCAACAGATAAAAGAGAAGATATCAAATTATTTGAGGATGACCCAGAAGTACAAGAAAATTTAAATCAATTTACATCTTGGATTAAATTATTCAACGAATTAGAATCAAAATATGGTAACATTATCTTTTACCAAAAAAGATTAATAAATAATCCAGACAATAAGGAAAATAAGAAAAAGCTTGAAAGTTTATTAGAACAATTGAAATTATTATAGTCGTTCCTTTTCAATTTGATCCATTAGTTTATCAACGTTTATTTTTTGGTTTAATTTTATTTTGTATGTTTTTGGACTAAAAGAACCATTTGTTTCCAAAATGCCCTCTTTTTCAAGATAATCCAACGATCGCCAGATGAAATTTATTTTTGAGCGATTTGAAGATTTTATATTATTGCATCTCCTGATTCTCTTAGTATTTACAACTGTGACGTTATTATCTATTAATTTGTTAATAGCATTAAGAGTTTCTCTTAAATTTTTCAAGAAGAAGTCCATAAAATCTTCGCTTAGGGATAATTAATACTTAATAAGTCGTATATTTAGTTATATTCAGATATTTATAAAGTTTTTTTCTTCTAATAAGAAATTGTGTAAAATTATAATTTCATAAGAAATTAAAACTATTCAAAAGATTCTATATTAAATTTTAACTTAAATTTCAATGTCGAAATACTCTTTTACCACAAAATACTAACGCACAATTTAATTCGTCTGCTTTCTTAATAACCTCATTATCTCTGATTGAACCCCCAGGATTAATTATAGCTTTAGCTCCTGCTCTCACAGCAGCCTCTAATCCATCTGGAAAGGGAAAGAAGGAATCAGTTCCCATTATTGAGTCTTTCAACTCACTTTTATGTCCAAATTCTACTGCTTTTTGAGCTGCAAGCTTAACTACATGAACTCTTGATTGTTGTCCTGCACCAATACCTATTGTATAAATACCATCCTTATATACTTGAACAAAAGAAGCAGAATTCGATTTCGCCCACTTTGAAACTTTATAGGCAAAAATCAAAGCTTCTTTTTCATCAGCATCCACATCCCTTTTGCTTACAACTTTCCATTCTTTGATAATGGGTTTAATATCATATTCTTGAATAAGAGCTCCTCCTAAAGTTGTACGTATTTCAAATTGTTTATAAATCTCGTCTCTTTTATCAAGGAAGTCTCCATATTCAAGAATTATCATGTTTTCTTTTTGCTTTAATATTTCTAGAGCGTCATCTTCAAATTTTGGTGCCATTAATACTTCTACAAAAATCTTTTCCTTATTAATGAGAAAATCTGCTACCTCTTTTGTGAATTCTTGATTAACGCCCCAGATTCCTCCAAAAGCGGAAAGAGGGTCACAATTATAAGCCATTTTTACAGATTTCAATAAATTAGCTTTATCAATAGCAACCCCATTTGGAGATGTGTGTTTCAAAATTGCAGTAACATTATGAGCTTTTCCAAAATCCAAAAGCATTTGAATACAAGAATCGATATCTAAGTAATTATTGAATGAGATTTGCTTTCCGCTAAGTTGTTTAAAATTATGAAGCCCATATTTAGCTGAAACATCATGATAATAAGCAGCTCGTTGATCCCAATTCTCTCCGTAACGACAATCTTGAACTTTCCTATAAGTTTTATTTATAAAATCTCCCAGTTTAATGTCTGGATTGAAATATGATTGTAAATAATTTGCTATAGTAGCATTATAGTTTGCCATGATAATAAATACTTCTTGGGCAAGTTTAGCTCTTATTTCTTCGCTTATACCCCCTTTCTTTTTTAATTCATCTAAAATTATATTATAATACTTTGGACTGGGAACTACAACGACATCGGGATAATTTTTAGCCGCAGCTCTTATCATTGTAGGACCACCTATATCAATCATTTCAAGTGCTTCGTGTAAAGTGATATTCGGTTTAGCTATTGCTTCCTTGAATTTATATAAATTACATACAACCATATCTATAGGGGGAATGTTATATGTATTAGCATCTTTTAAATCTTTTTCTAAATCCCTTCGATATAAAATACCCCCCGCTATTTTTGGGTGGAGTGTCTTTACCCTACCGTCAAATATCTCTGGAGAATTAGTGTAATCTGAAACTTTTATATACTTAATCCCATTTTTTTCTAATAAACTTCCAGTACCACCAGTAGATAAAATCTCAATATTAAAATCTTCAACTAATATTGATACAAAAGGAATTAAATCACTTTTATCGAAAACACTTACTAACGCTCTTTCAATTTTTTTCATAAAAAGTCATCCCATTTTTGCTAATATTACTAAATTAAATATCTTAATTGTATTAAATTGCTTAATAGACAATTAATAAATAGGAATCAAACAATATTTACTTATATAATTTCATAAATCCTAATATTTTCCAATCAAATCGTGTGTTCTTACTTCTTGACGACCGAATGGAGTGATTACACCGATTTTTACATCTTTCATGTTTTTAATTTTCCTTGCTCCAGCATATACCATTCCATTGATTAATCCTTCCTTTAAGGATTGAATAACTCCATCAAGATCTCCAACATAAGGGATATAGGCTGATATTCCTTCAGCGAGTATTTTTGAACCTTCTATATAGCGATCAGAAATGAAACCAGAAGTTCTTGCTTCTTTACTACCCATACCCCTATAAACCTTCACTTTCTGCCCTTGTATGGTATCTATATATCCGGGGCTTTCTGTACAGCCTGCAAAGAAATGTCCAGACATGATTAAATCAGCTCCTGCTGTGAATGCTTTAGGAATATCACCTGGATTCTTAAAACCTCCATCAGCAATTAAATTGAGTTCTGGTTTATAATCTTTAATAGCGTCTGCTACTTGAGCAGTAGCAAATAAAGTAGGTGCTCCTACTCCAGTTTGAATGGAGGTAGTACAAATCGAACCCGAGCCCATTCCTACTTTTAATCCTATAAACTTTTCTTCAGCAAAATCACATTGCGAAATAATAAACTCTGCTGCTTCATATGTACCTATATTTCCTAATATAAAATCTGATTCTAGTAAATTCATTAATTTTTTTGTACCTTCAATATCAGCTATTTTGTAAAAATCAGCAACATCAATAAAGAAAATATCAACGTATTTATCTATTTCTTTTAACATATTTTGACTCTGTAATGATTCGGGAAATTTAGGAGATAATGCTAATGCGCAGATCAAATGACCTTCATTATCCATTGAAGCTAAAGGAAATTCTGGAGCCAAATCTTTTTTAGTAATTAAACCTTTAAGGCGTCCATTTTCTATTACCGGAAGTTTTTCAATTCTATGCTTAAAAAGTTTATTTAAAGCTTCCTCTCTAGATGCACCGGGTTCAATAGAAATAACACTTTTTGTCATATATTCCTTTACTTTCCCGTTTTTAATATCATTCTCTGAATAAGGCATATCCCGTTTTGTTAAAATGCCACAAACTTTATTCTCGTCATTCACTACGACAAGTCCGCTAATATTATAATTTTCCATCATATATTTTGCATTAGTGATTGGATCATCAGGAGTTATCGTCGCAACATCTTCAATAATAAAGGATCTAGCCCTTTTAACAATTCTTACCATTTCTAATTGCCTTTCATAAGAACAATTGCGATGAAGTACTCCCAATCCTCCTAATAACGCCATTTTAATAGCCATTATTTGTTCTGTAACTGTATCCATAGCTGCTGTCATAATAGGTAAATTAAAATGATAAGGCCCTAATTTAGAGGATATATCTACATCATTTGGTTCAAAGTTCGTATACCCTGGCTGTATGAGAATATCATCAAAAGTAGCAATTATATCTTCATAATGAACCTTTTTACGAAAGTAATCAGACATTTTTATCTCCCCAATTGATTTTCTTATTGTTAAAGATTCAATGTAATTAATTTCTAGAATTCAAATATTAATAATAAAGAAAAGACATATTATAAAACTTTATCAATTTATATTATGAAAAATATATATTTTTCATGTAAACTTCTATTTAATTCTTATCCCTACATACGAGTTAAGTTTGTCCTCTGCATATTTTGTATTCGAGGGTCATCGATAAAATGATCTAGGGTTTTTATGAAAATTTCTCTATCTAGTTTGATATTTGGAGTTTCTATAGAACAATAATTACTTAAATGATCATTAAAAACTTGTGAGGTGACATTATTTCCCAAGTTTGCTATGATATCCCTTTCTTCTTTTAGATTTTCAACAGGAGATAATAATTCAAATTCATTGTTCTTCCATTTATTCCAAAGTTCTGAGAAGGGCACAATATTTAATGTTCTAAATCTAAAAATTGTTGGATTAATTTCTGTTAAGACTTTAGCAGTTTCTTTTACGTGTTCTTGAGAGAATTTTTTACCGCCTAATCCAAGAATTATATATAAACTTAATTTTATCCCAGCTTTCAAAATACATTTTCCTGCGTCTACCATAGATTTAGCATTTGTGCCTTTTTTCATCATTCTTAATATTTTACTACTCCCACTTTCTAATCCCATATAGACTATATCCAATCCCGCTTCTGCTAACTGTTTAAGCTCATCATCCGATTTTCTTAGGATGTCTAAAGCTTTAGCATAAC
>JBHLPZ010000011.1:18811-33137 GCA_048885325.1 Candidatus Odinarchaeota archaeon | reverse complement strand
ATTTCAGTTACAGTACCTACTGTGCTTCTTGGATTTTTAGATAGTGGTTTTTGCTCAATAGCTATTGCAGGGGATAAGCCTTCTATAGAATCTACATCAGGCTTATCCATCTCACCTAAAAATTGGCGTGCATAACTAGATAGGGATTCTAAAAATCTTCTCTGCCCTTCAGCATATAATGTATCCATTGCTAAACTTGATTTTCCACTACCACTAATACCAGTAATAACAACTAATTTATTGCGTGGAATTACTACATCAATATTTTTCAGATTGTTTTGTCTTGCTCCTTTGATAATTATAGAATCGCTATTCATATTAAATACATTTAATATTCAATTTATTATAAAAGAAAAATTTCACGCTTTTACTCCATAATCTTGTTTATATTCCTTAATTTTATCTCGTAAATAAGCAGCATCTTCAAATCTAAGTTCCTTAGCAGCTAGAAACATCTTATTTTCAAGGTATTGAACTACAATATCAATATCTCCTTCTCCTTCTAATTTTTTAACTTCTTTATTAACGATTTTCTTTAGTCTCCTTACTTCTTTCTCTTTGAATTCCTTTTCTTCAGAGAGAGAATTTAAAATGTTCTTTTTGATAGTCTGAGGTGTTATATTCTTTTCTTCGTTGAATTTTTGCTGTTTAGTTCTTCTTCTGTTGGTTTCATCAATTGCAGCTTTCATTGCGGGTGTTACCTTTTCTGCGTACAATATGGCTCTCCCTTCCACATTTCTTGATGCTCTTCCAATTGTTTGAATCAAAGATCTTGTATCTCTTAAGAAGCCCAATTTGTCAGCATCTAAAATTGCAACTAATTTAACTTCAGGTAAATCCAAGCCTTCTCTTAAAAGATTTATTCCTACAACTATATCAAAAGTTCCATCTCTTAATTGTCTCAAAATATCAAACCTCTCCACAGTGTCCACCTCAGAATGGAGATAAGCAATTTTGATACCTAATTCTGAATAATATTCGGCAATATCTTCTGCCATTCTTTTAGTTAAAGTAGTTATTAAAATTCTTCCTTTGGTTTCAATAACAATTCTAATTTCACTTAAAAGATCATCTATTTGATTTTTAGCTGGACGGATTTCAACCATAGGATCTACTAAACCAGTCGGTCTAATTATCTGTTCTGCTGAAATTCCTCCACTTTTTTCTAGTTCCCAATCTCCTGGGGTAGCACTCATGAATATAATATATTTAATTTTACTTTCCCATTCTTCAAATGTAAGAGGTCTATTATCATAAGCACTGGGAAGCCTCCATCCATATTCAACCAAGTTCTTTTTCCGAGAACGATCCCCACCAATCATGCCATGGATTTGTGGAATTGTAATATGACTTTCATCTACTACAATTAGAAAATCATCTGGAAAATAGTCAATTAAACACATGGGTGGAGATCCAGGAGGACGTTGATCTAAGTGTCTTGAATAATTTTCAATTCCTTTACACCAACCCAATTCTCGCATCATTTCCAAATCAAATTTAACTCGTTTCTCAATCCATTGAGCCTCTGGATACCTCTTTTCCGCCATAAATTTATTTATTTGAGCTTTTAACTCTTGCTCTATAGATTCTAAGGCTTTTATTTTATTTTCCTCAGGTATAATGAAATGAGTGGCTGGAAATATTCTACAATTAGTTAGCTCTTTTATATTTTCATTTGTTAAAGGATTGATTTCTTGAATAGATTCAATTTCATCTCCAAAAAGCGATATTCGAATAGCAGTTTCCAAATACGCAGGAAAAATGTCAATAATATCGCCTCTTACTCTAACAATTCCTGGTCTAAATTCTATATCTTTACGTTCATAATTCATTCTAATTAAAGCTTTAATGATATCTCGTCGATTTAATTCTTGACCTACTTCCATATTTAGTGAAACAGCTGTCCAAACTTCTGGATCTCCTATTCCATAAATACAAGATACTGTAGCAACAATTATTACATCATTTCTTGTTCTAATTGCATGTGTTGCGGCAAGTCTAAGTCGCTCAATCTCTTCATTAACACTAAAATCTTTTTCGATATATTGGCCTGTGATTGGCATATATGCTTCTGGCTGATAATAATCATAATAAGAGACAAAATAATGAACTGCATTATTAGGAAATAACTCTTTTAGCTCATTATAAAGCTGAGCGGCAAGAGTTTTATTAGGTGCCATAACTAAGGTAGGTTTTTGAATTTTTTGAATTATATTAGCGATTGTGAATGTTTTTCCAGTTCCAGTAGCTCCTAATAAGGTTTGGAATCGCTTTTCCTTCTCAATTCCCCTTTTAAGAGCTTCTATAGCTGATGGCTGGTCTCCTCGTGGTTTAAATTCAGACTCTATTTTAAAGCTGACACTCATAGGACAAATCACAAATTTATGAAGTAATTAAAGATAAGAATAAAATTAATATATAAACGATAAGACTACAGATATTCTAATGCAACATAGTTTAAGATTTTTATGAAAAAGTGAAAAATAAATGATTTTAAGCTCTAACAACTTTTTGAAGAGTATCTTCAGCTCCTTCTTTACTGCGGGTCAATAGGATTAATTTATCTCCCACAGCAATAGTTCCTACACCTAAACCCAAAAAGTTTTCAATATCTGTAAGGGAAATTGAAATTGTTATAAAACCGCCAGAGTTTTGAATTTCAAAAGAACTTCCAGTTATAAAACTAAAGCTTGTTAATGGAATATAAGTATTATTTATATATATTGATTCAATTACTACATTTAGTAATCCATTATTAACAATTTTCATTCTTAATTGATTATCACTCCTATCAGCATATGACTCAGTAGCAGCAATATCAATATTATAGTGAGTTGAATCAACATACGCATTAAAAACGACAGAAGAAACCGCGGTTGTATTAGTAGTAATTTTTATATATATTTCATTTGAAGCGTTTATTTTAAGACCGGGAATATTAAATGAAATTAGAGCACACTCCTGAAAATCTAAAGTAATATCTCCATAAATGAAATTTGTATCATTTTCAATAGATATTACTGTAGTTTCATTGATATATAAACTTTCTAATCTGATTGGCGAAATTCCAGTATTTTTTATTAGAAGCCGACCTGTCTCATTAGCTGCAATATATGAAGCTTGTGTTCCAAGAACGTTCTCTAGAATTTGAATATCTGCAGAACTGTTAAGGCTTTGTATAAATCCAACATCTGAAGCTTTTGTTGTTGCATCAAAAAGATAAGATATAAGTATACCTATCTCATCATTTACATTGATGTCGAATTTATCCGGGACTACGAATTTTATGGTTTTTATTCCATTTGGTAAAATAGTTCCTTTTGATTGCTGAGGAGTTAAATAAACTTCCTCCCATTCATCTGTTAAATATAATGAATCAAAGACTAAAGGTATATCTCCTGTATTTTTTACTCTAATATTTAATATTGTGGTTCCGTTATCATAAGTATAGGCGTAAGTTTTATCCAATTCAATAGGGATGTGTTTTCTTAAAGGACTATTTGTCATTATTGATGCTTCTGGTGTAAGTATCCTAGAATTCCCTAGAAGTTCAATTTTATAATTCTGAAAATGAGATGTCATCAATATTTCATCTGTAATACCACCAGGTGTGATGACTCCTATCGTATGTACAGGAGGGGTCTCTCCTACCGGCCAAAAAGGTATATCTGTATTTGTTATGTGCACATAAGCTTTTTCTCCTGGGTTCAATATGGGAGATCCCGTTAAATATTCTTTTTCAGTGAACGTATTACTTTTAGAGTCAGCATAATAATCATCTAAAACTACTACAGAATCACCAGTATTTTCTACTTCGAGATAGATATCAGCCTGATTTTGGTCAATTTGAATAACTTCGCTATTGGCTTCGTTTATTCTGATTTTACTTGGTAATGCTTCTTTTACAAAGAAGTTTGTTGTAGAATTCGTAAAAGCATATTGCCTTCCCTCTAATGCTACAGATCTAGCTCCCACTTTTATATTTACAACATCATTTTTCGTAAAATTAGTACCTCCAGATTTAATATCCACCCATATTAAGTCATCATCTCCTGCAGGTACTATATTAGTATCTAACCCTTTCCCTAGATGATAACTATAACTTTTATTATTAATTTGAACATCTGTAATCGTTAAATTCTTTGTACCTGTATTTTTTAGGTTAAACGTGGCATAACCAGTATCAAATACTTCTGGATTTATTATTCGGAAAGAGGATTCTAATGCAGTATAATCCATTTTATACAATTTAACAAAACCATTTCTAGAAAAATATCCACCATATGGATAAGGTCGAAACACTTTAAAATCATAAAGACCCTGGGTAGGTATGTCGGTTGCCCATTTAGCTCCATCATCATCTAATCGATTATTAACTTGTGCTCTATAGTATTGCTCAAAAGTGTTTACCTGTTCAGTAAAAGGTTCTGTGCTTACACCATAAAACATCAATTTTACTACTTGAGATTCAAACCATTTCTTTTCTGGACGCCCAGAAGTATCATTAAAATATTCGGACTCATCAAATACAGAATTTGCCGCCCAATTATCTTCCTCCAAACCCCAACTCTTATAAGTTTCATAATGATCATTACAGATACGTATCATCCAAGGCCACTTACCTTCATCACCACCTAAAGGATTGAAGAGATACCCAAAATATACCAGCACATAATCTGCTTTTAATATACGGAAAATTTTTGCACTATATATTTCATTTGTTTGCATCATTGCCATTCCTGTCAACCCGATTCTGGTTGAATTAATGGTCCCGTTATCGTTTACCGTAGTCATATTTCCAATTGGGGTAATCCAGTAGCCATAGTCCCACCAACTCACGACAACCGTGGATCCTGGTAAATTTTCCTTCATCCAAGTTAATGTTTCTTCCCAGTCATGGTATTGATCAGCAGGAGCTATTTGAGCTTGAGCTGCCTGAAATGTTGCATAATCTGCGGCATGCCAAATTTGAGCAAGACACATAATTCCAACAATACCATATACCCATGCAGCCTCTTGGTATCCTACTATTCGTCTTAATTGTCGTTTCCGTTTTATTCTTATAGAACTATACCGACCAAAACTACCAAATATTTTTAAAATATTAACTAAACCATAGGCACCAACTATACAAGCAGCAGGTGCAAACAATAAAATTATACGAATCATACTTCCTGTGAAATAAAATAACAATAATACAAATACTATCAATAATATGTCTGAAGGATTTGATCTCCTGAATAAAAAGAACAAACCGAGTGGAACTAACGTTAGTGGAATTAGGGTGTTATAATAAAACACACTCCATGCGCTAGGAGCATGTTCTGCCACAGAAGCAGTAAGGTTCATAGTATCACGTAATAATGGACTAAGTATACTTTGTAATCTTCCACCAAATCCAAAAGGAATTATATCGGGCTCAATCCAAATGATAACTGCTAAAATTAGAACAATAGGAATTAAACCCCACTTTATAAAACTAATAAGTTTATTAAAAAATTTAGGGTATTGATTCCTTTTTGTATGAATTAGATGGTATATTACTAAAATAATTGTGAAGAAGAAGGTTCCTCCTAAGGCTAAGCTAGTAAAAAAATCAGCAAAATAGAAATTAATATATAATGAAAAAACAAGTAGCCCCATTCCTTCGATTCCAGCATAAGCTATTAAAACATTTGTATTATATTTTTTTGCAAGAATTATTATAAAAACTACAAGTGGTATTAAATAATAAACAAAGTAGTAACCACCCCAACTAAGAGCTAAATATCCTAAGAAAAATCCTCCATATATTCCATGGCGTATTTTTCCTGTATGCATCGTCTTGACAAAGAAATACAGAGTCATTATTGTACTAAAAACCCCAATGGTTTCATTATCAAAAAAACCTGCAACTGTCCGTTGCATAAAACCAGGAACAAATGCGGTGAAAAAGGCAGCTAATAAGCCTAATCGGCGATCTAATATTTCTTTTCCTAAAAGATAAGTTGCGAAAACTGTTAGCCCACCCATAAATGCAGGAAAGTAAAAACATACATCATATAGTGAAACAGGTATGCCTAAAAACTGAAATAATTTATAAATTGCCACAGCGGTAAATGTTAATCCTGGACGTAGATTAAATCTATCGAATCCTCCAGGGTACCAGCTTTTAAAATCATGCCAGTGGAAATAGTCGTATATTGAATGGGTTGAGAGATATTCAGCATTGTAGTATTGAATCCATGGATCAAATGCTTTAATTAAATAGTTACCCTGAAAAGCAGGAGATAATCTAATAATAATTGATAAGATTACCAATAAGAAGAGAGCAAAGAAAAATAACACATTATGAGATTTAATTGTTACGCTAGCTCTAAGTCGATCACGGAAATTTTTAATTGAAGAGAATATTTTAGTCATTTTGTTTTTAGATCAATTAATAATCAAAATTTCAAAATAAATTTAGATATTAAAAAAATCCTTATCATTAAAAGATTATTTTTTAATATATTAAATGGTCTTGATATTATAACATGAGATAATATTGACTCTTTATTTTATCAATTCAATATTTCAATTATTTTAGTTTAAATAGTGAAATTGATGGTATCAGAAAAGAGGAAGTATCTTTTTAAATTTTATTACATTGGTTCTAAAAAATATCATGGCTCTCAAAGACAATTAGATTTTCCCACTGTTGAGAGCCTTTTAATTAATGCTTTACAGAAAAAGAAGTATATAACTGATTTAAAGAAGGCTAATTTTGAAGTTGCTAGTAGAACTGATAAATTAGTATCAGCAAGAGGGGCCTCATTCTCCATCATAACTAGAAGAGAGCCTATTTTAATGGAGATAAATTCTGAATTATCTCATGAAATTGGATTATGGGCGTATACAAAAGTGCCGTTAGATTTTTCTTCAAGATTTAATGCATTATATCGACATTATAAATACATTCACGCCTTAAAATATGCGTCTTTTAAAGAAGGTCTTTCAATTAGTATAGATCTTATGAAAAGAGCATGTAAAGCACTTGAAGGGAACCATGATTTTAAGAATTTTACCAAAAGAGAAAGTAATAACATAAAAACTATTAGAACATTAAAATTAGCTTCAGTGGATTCAGAATGTGATTATCTAATATTTGATTTTAAGAGTAAGTCTTTTTTAAGACAGCAGATTCGAAGAATGGTTGCCAAGTTGATTGAAGTGGGAATGGGAAAGTTATCTTATGAAGAGTTTTTACAATTGTTAAATATATCAACGTATATATCTTACCAACCAGCAAATCCAATCGGTTTGATTTTATGGGATATAATTTATGAAGACAATATTAAATTTCAAACCGACATTAAATCAGTGGATAGAATGATGAGTTTCTTTAACAGAGAAGAAAAAAAAGTAGATCTTAAAAGATTTTTATTCCATATCCTGCAACATAACAATGTTAGCTAAAAGTGCTTTTAATTGAATATCTTCGGTTCCTCCTTGACTTAATCTATATTCAAACTCAGCTAATAATTTTGAAATTTCTATTTTGTTCTTTTCGGATATACTTAGATCATAAATCTCTCTATGAATATTCTTTATAATATTTATTCCTGAAAGTCCATATTCTTTTGTTACATCGTTTAATAGGTTTATAGAGCTTTCTAATTGCCCTTGAATTGCTGTTTGTAGAATTTTTTTTATTCTTTCAGGAGGTACCTCTCCAGCGACTCTAAAAACTATGTCTTGATCAACTTTTTGGGAAATTGTACCACAAGATTGCAGATAATTTATTGCTCTCCTTAAATCTCCTCTGGACACATCTATTAAAGCATTTAAGCCATCATTAGTAAGAGAAATACTTTCCTGTTTTGCAATAAATTTTAATCTTTCTTTTATATCATGACTACTTAATGATGAAAACCGAAAAACAACACATCTTGATTGAATAGGAGGGATTATCTTATTTGAATAGTTACAAATTAAGATCATTCTACAGTTTTGAGTATATTTTTCCATAGTTCTTCTAAGTGCTTGTTGAGCTGGGGCAGTCATATTATCAGCTTCATCTAAAATTAAAATTTTAAATGGAATATTTATAGGGGGCTTCGCTTTTGCAAAGTCTTTAATATAAGTCCTTATAACATCTATTCCTCTAGCATCACTTGCATTTAACTCTAAATATGTTGTATTTAAAGCCATTTTCCTGCCATATAAATCTCTAACTATCGCTAATGCGGATGTTGTTTTTCCTGTACCTGCAGGACCGGCAAAAATAAGGTGTGGCATCGATTTATCATTAATAAATTGTTGAAGGCGATTAATTATTCCTTTTTGATTTACTAGCTCTTCTAACTTACGTGGTCGGTATTTTTCAACCCAAGGTCGATTACTACTTGACATATAAATACAAAAATTTTATGGATACTAATAATAATATTATTAAAAAATACAATTTAAGAATTAAAATTTCTTTCTATAATCATAAGATTTAATTTTAATAAGTAAATACAAGGAAAAAAAGATGTCTGAATTTCAGATAAGTAAAGTAAAATCAAGGTGGATATTAGATTCACGTGGCAATCCAACTGTTGAAACTGAAGTCTATGCTGGTGATATATATGCTCGCTCGGCAGTTCCTTCAGGTGCGTCAACAGGAGCCTTAGAAGCTTTGGAACTGAGAGATGGAGGAAATAATTTCTTAGGTAAACATGTAACTAAAGCAGTAATTAATGTAAATGAAATTTTAGCTAAAAAATTGATTGGATTTGATGTTAGGGAACAAAAAAACATAGATGAAGAAATGATTTCGATAGATGGTACTGAAAATAAAAGAAATATCGGAGCAAATGCAATTCTCTCAGTATCTCTTAGTGTTGCTAAGTTGGCAGCAAAGCTATTAAAAAAACCTTTATTTTCACATCTTTATGAATTAAGTCATAATAAATCACGGGATGATTTTCTATTACCTTTACCCTCTAGTAACATTATTAATGGAGGAGAACATGCTGGAAATAATTTAGCAATACAAGAATTTATGATATTACCAATAGGAGCAGTTAAATTTTCAAAAGCCCTTCAAAATGTGTCAGAAGTATATCATACATTAAAGAAATTATTATATGAAAAACACGGACCTTCTGCTGTTAATGTGGGTGACGAAGGTGGTTTTGCGCCTAATTTATCTGAAACAAGAGAAGCACTAGATATTATTATAGAAGCAATTGAAGATGCTGGTTTTATAATGGGAACTGATTTTGTATTAGGAATTGATGCGGCAGCAAGTGAGTTCTTTACAGAAGATTTATATTTTATTGACGGGAAAAAACTAAAAGAAGAAGAATTATTACAATATTACATTGATTTGATTCATGATTATCCACTAAAATCTATTGAAGATCCATTTGATGAAAAATCATTTAGAGGTTTTGCCAATCTTACAGCAAAAGTGAATAAAACAATTCAAATAGTATGTGATGATTTGACAGTTACCAACATTAAACTTTTAGAAAAAGCTGTGAATGAAAAAGCCGGAAATGCATTATTGCTAAAAGTTAATCAAATAGGAACATTAACTGAATCTATAAATGCGTGTAATTTTGCCTTTAGGAATGGATTCAACGTAATGGTTTCACATCGCTCTGGTGAAACTGAGGATCCTTTTATAGCAGATTTAGCAGTTGGATTGTGTTCTGGACAAATTAAAAGCGGAGCACCATGTCGTAGTGATAGAACTAGTAAATACAATCAAATATTAAGAATTGAAGAATTGTTAGGTGAAAAGGCAAATTATCCAAATGATTTTTCATCGTGGAAAAGGTTTCAGTAAAATAAAAATTAAATTTTTTTTATAAATCGATAAATATTTACATCTATTTCTTTTGTTTTTTGGGTATGGAATTTAAAAGATTTCTCAAGTTTTAATTTAAAAGGGAAGTAGTAATCAATATGCCAATTATAATCCTTTATAAAACTAAGAATAAATTTATGGACTTTTTGGTTAGCCAGATGGATAGAATATACTATATCAGAAAATTCAAATGCTTTCTGTAAAAAAAGTCTATCTGCTTTATCTTTTTGTACTCCAAAGGGAGGATTCATTATGGTTGTGATTTTTTTATTTTTTGGGAGGAACAAAGGGGAAACTTCAAATCTATTAATATCAACGCATATTGGGAAGATTAAATATTCAAGTTGAAGATCTTTAATATTTTTCTTTAAAATCTGTAATGCAGATACATCAATATCAATGCTTATGATATATTTTGGTTGAAAATATGAGCATGCGATAGATATTCTCCCCGTACCTGCCCCAAAATCAAAAATTAAATGGTTTCTAATATCATTAAATTCAAACCCAGCGAAAAAGACAATATCTACAGCACTATTTGCATCAATACAATATTGCTCTAATTCAATTTTAGGCTTAGAAAAAACTGCTGTGTTTTGAATAATAGAACTTATTTCTTTTTTCTTAATCTCAAACGCCTGATAATTAAATTCATTTAATTCTTTATAACTTATTATGGATAAATTTAATTAACTTACTTAATAATAATTAAATAGTGAAAATAAAAGAATGTTGGGAAATATATGAAAGAGTCAATTAAAAATAAAGATATCGTACTTACTGGTCAATATTTAGGTGTCGTCGAGGAATTTCTACCAGATAAACAATCTTCCTATATAAAGGACGGTAAAATCTTTGCTACAAAAACAGGAATAATTCTAATTGATAAAGATAAAAAAAAAATTGAAATAAAAAGTCACCAAGAAAAAGATCGGAAAACAGTGGAAGTTGGAGACATTGTTATTGGTACTGTTCTTTTTTTAAGGCAATATTCTATTGGAATAAATTTTCATACTATAAATAATAAACTTCATTTTAATAGCTCATATTTTGGAAATATTCATGTCTCACAAATTTCACACAAATATATTGATAAAATTTCTGATGCTTTTCAAATTACTGATATTCTTAGAGCAAAAGTAATTGAGCAAACTAGTAATGAATTTAAATTAAGTACTGTTGGAAAAAATCTCGGTGTTATTCATGCTGATTGTGTTATTTGTGGGACTGTATTAGAAAAGGTAAGCTATAATAAATTAAGATGCTCAAGATGCGGAAACATTGAAACTAGGAAATTAGCAAATGATTATAGGAATGTTAATGAAATCTTGAGGTATTAACAATATTTTTTTTTAGTATTTTTAGTTGATGTTAATCATTTTAATATTTTAAATAAGAAGTAAAGGGAATAAATTTTGGTGAGAAAAGGTGGAAAAAAAGTAATCCACTTTTATAATTCAAGTGGCGATTTAGATAATACAATAAAATTTCTTGAAAACATTCAAAAAAAAGTTAATTATCTTAATTTAAATTGCGTAGTAGACGGTAAATCTATTAAAGTAACATTGTTTGGACCAAGAGATCTTCAACTTCTCGCAATCGAAAGGTTGAGGGAGTTGGCAAACCAATTTTTATCATAAAAATTGATGGCAAAAATAGCTGGTTTTTACAAACCAAAAAAAATTTATTTTACTTTAAATTAGATTTAATAGATGTGAAGCTTTTGGTGTAAATTTTGGCAAAAAAAAAATCTAAACCTAAAGAAGAAGATGAGCTTGATGAATTAGATGATGATTTATTAGAAGATGTAGATAGTATTTATCCAAGCTTAGGTAGAAAGAATGATAAAATTAAAGAAGGAGAACAATTTAGCACTGAAGATGATGAAATTCTTGAGGAAGAATATAGATATGAAATGGAAGAACTCCCTAAACAACCAGAATATAAATACTTGAACTTAACTCTTTCAAAGGGAAAGAAAGAAAATGATTATAAATTAGCTGTAGAAGGGCAATCTCCTGGGTTTTTAAATATTCTTGTGAAACATCTTTTAAAAATTGAAGGCGTTAAATCAGCAGCATATAAGGTAACACGGATAGACCCCCCAGAGGTATTTATACGCATAGAAGAGGGTTATAAAATCAAACAAGTACTTCGCAATGGGATTGAGTCATTAAAAAATGATGTTAATGAAGTACAAAAACTTTTTAAGATTTTGATGAAATAATTATTTCTTATTTTATATAAAATTTATAAAACTTTAATTCTCAACTAAGATTAATGCCTTACGATCTTTTAATTAGAGATTTATCTTCGAAAGTATCCCAGAAAGCCGTAGGAACTGATAAAGGATTGGCTAAAATTGGAGATAGTATCGTAAATTTTGTTTATTCTGTAGCTAAATCCATCTTTTTAACTAAAAATAGTGTAAATAACATAATTATCCGGACAGGAAAAAAAGTTAATAAAAATATTTTAGCAGATGCCTTAAGGAAGGCAAATTTGAAAGCATATGCGAAAACTAGAGCGGATGCTCATGATTTAGCGGATACAGTTGAGGCATTAGTTGCATATGTTTGGTTAACTGGAAAAGTAAATCTTGAATCATTAATTAATATTATTCATGAGAATCTTTCTGGTGATCTTCAATCAAGAACTGAGGAAACGAAGAAAGCAACTATAGCATTTACTAAACTACTAGATTTTATAAAAAATTATCTTCCAAAATCAGAAAAATGAAAGATTTTCCTATTACTATAGGATTTGATGATGCTAGATTTGAGTTAAAATCAAAAATAAAAACAACTCAATTAATAGGTGCTGTTTGTCAAGGGACAAGACTAGTCAGTGTAGTAAAAAAATCTATATCAATTGATGGGAATGATGCCACAGGCGTTTTGATACAGCTTGCTAAGCAAAATAAAAAGCACATTCAATATATCCTAACTGATACCATAACATTTGGAGGTTTTAACATTATAGATTTAGATGAAATTTATAATAGATTAAAAAAGCCTATAATATCAATAACAGAAAAAGAAGTTGATCTTGAGTCAGTTAAAAAGGCTTTAATAAAGAAATTTCCGAATACATATAAAATCAAAATCCAATATATCATAAATGCAGGATATTTATACGAAACAAACATCAAAACTGCCGGGGGTTCTTCCAAAGTGTACTTTCATTTAAAAGGAGTAGATTTTGAGGAGGTTGATGATTTAATGCAAAAGCTGTGTATTGATTCAAAACTTCCCGAGCCGGTGAGAATTGCTCATATCATAGGTAAGACGTTTTAAAACGTAGCGACTTCGTATTCTAATATTTCTTTCATTCTCTGTCGTAGTTCAGGGCGAATTGCAGTCATTCCGTACGTTTTTAATCCACCTAACCTTTTCTGAATATCTTTTGCGCTCATAGCTCCTGGTAAATCTTGCTTATTTGCTATTGCTATGATTTTAGTCCCTAAACTACGTTCAAATCGATTATATATCTCTTTTGTTTTTTCAACCCCCTTCTTTGTTGAATCACAAACTAATACTGCTAAACCGGCACCTCTTAAAAAATCCTTCCACATGAACTTAAATCGTTCTTGACCCCCTAAATCCCATACACTAACCTTCTTACCATTTAAAACAGAATTTTCAACTTCCAATCCTACTGTCGGAACTCTCTTTCGCGGAACTTCTCTGCCTTGTAGTAATGATAGTAAAGAAGTTTTTCCTACTCCTCCTTCACCAATCAGACAAATCTTCGATTTTGTTGTAAAAATCTTTGAACAACCCTTTCTACTTCAAATTTGCTATAAATAGAAAGGATTAACAACACTTCAAAAATTAAAATAATATTGACATGATATGTTAATTTTAAAGCATTATATCTAATAGGGTCGATTGGAACGGTTAGGCATTAATTTACAAATTTATGATATTTTAGATCAGTATCTTTTTAAATTTTCTTATCATCTCATCATATTGGAGAAATACTGATCAAAGAATCCTTGATATGAATAGAAGAAAAAAAGATATAATTATATCAGTTTTAACTACATTTCTGATTGTTTCGGGTGTATTAAACATTTACTTTACCCTGAATAGACCATTCTCATTTAGTTATGGCGAACCTACGGAATTAAAGTATGCAAATATGTATATTGCTGAGGATGTTGATCCTCAATACTCTTGGGATTCAGCTTCTTTTGAATTTGCTAATCAAATATGGGAAGGTTTATTTACAACTAATTTATCAGATCCTCAATATACTCTTATTCCTCTATTAGCACTTTCTTTAGGAACTTATTCCGCTGATGGAAAAGAATTAACAGTACCACTGAAACGAGGAGTTAAATTTCATGATGGAACCTTTTTTAATGCAGAAGCTGTTAAATTTAGTTTTGATAGGTTAGCCTATTTGATGAATGTTTCTGGTACTTTACCTGGCTCTTGTTACTATAATATACCAACTCTCCTTCAATCACTGTATCAATGGCCTGATGGCACTCCTATTATT
>JBHLPZ010000011.1:0-18711 GCA_048885325.1 Candidatus Odinarchaeota archaeon | reverse complement strand
TCCACCTAGTCGTTCTTGGTGGTATAGTAGGCAAAATTTCTTACTTTTTGGATGGATTCCAGACTATCCTGATGCGTATAATTATTTTCCTCCCTACCTTTCGACAGATCCTTGGATTGACCAGCAATTAGAACAAGCCGCAATTGAGTTCAATGATACAGCAAGAGCCGCTATTTATTCAGAAATTCAACGATATATTAATGAAGGATTCTTCCCAGTGATATATTTATATCATAATGCTGTGTCGTATATCCATAATAAACATTTAAAAAGTGTTCCTTATACTCCTACGGCATTATTTTATGCGTATCCAATTGAATTTGAAAAATAATATTTATAAGAATTAATGCTATAAAAAATAAGATTATATTATTAAAAATTTAAGAAAAAAACATAATAAATTATATCTTTAGGCTCCTGTGTCTAAATCTTTAACGATTCCGACAGCTACAGTGCGACCCATATCCCGAACTGCGAACCGTCCCATTTCAGCAAACTTTTCATATTTTTCTAAGCACATTTTTTTGATTGGCTGTAATTTGATGATCGCTGATTCATTTCTTTTGATAAATTTTGGGGAATCTTCGATAACAGCTCCAGTCTTTTGATCTAATTTCTTATTTAGTTCTAGGAATTTTGCTGCAACTTGAGCTGTATGAGCATGAATTACCGGAGTATAGCCTTGAGCGATGGCAGTGGGATGCCAAATAACAATGATTTGCCCTGTCCAACTACCCTTTGGAGTAACGACAGTTGGAGGATCATTAGGATGGCCTAAACAGTCACCTCTCCCTACATCTTTCATTTCAAGGCCTCTAATGCTAAAACCAACATTATCTCCAGGCACAGCTTGAGGAATCTCTTCATGGTGCATTTCAATGCTCCGAATTTCTCCTTTAAATTCTGTTGGCATAATTATAATCTTGTCTCCTTTCTTTAAAACGCCAGTTTCAACCCTACCAACAGGAACAACCCCAGTTCCTTTAATTCTATACGCATCTTGGATCGGGAGCCGTAATGGTTTATCAGTTGGTTTTGGTGGGATTTCAAACTGATCAATCGCTTCGATAAGAGTAGGACCATCATACCAAGCCATTTTATCGCTTTTCTTTGATAGATTCTCCATCATTAAACCTGAAACGGGGACAAATGGAACCTTTTTAACAGGGAAACCAATTTGTTTTAAAAGATCAGAAACCGCATCTTTACATTCATTATAACGGTCTTCACTATAATCATAATTATCTGCTTTATTGATAGCTACAACTAGTTGCTTTACTCCTAGAGTTTGAGCTAAATATGCATGTTCTCGAGTTTGACCATTAGCAGCGATACCAACTTCCATTTCACCTTTTTTGCCAGAAACTACTAAGATAGCAGCATCTGCTTGAGAGGCTCCTGTAATCATGTTTTTAACAAAGTCAGCGTGACCAGGAGCATCAATTATTGTGAAGTATTTATTGGGAGTTTCAAATTTTCTAAATGCTAAATCAATTGTAATACCTCGTTGTCGCTCTTCTTTTAACTTGTCAAATACAAAAGCATATGACCAAGAATCTCTATCGTATTCTTTTGCTAATTTTTCTAACTCACGGGCTTCCCTTTCAGTCACTGCACCTGTCTCAATTAATAAAGCACCCATCATTGTCGATTTACCATGGTCTATATGGCCAATAATTACAAGATTTAAATGTTGTTTATCTGTGGGCATTTTTTTATCAACTTTGTCAATTTTTTTAATATTTATAAATTAATTCTTAATATTAACGATTTTAGATTAAATGATAACTACTTTAATGATATCCAATATATATTTTTTACTATAATTTCAAGTGAAAATTCTAGTACAATTACAGTGGTTTAACTTTTGAATTGGAGTGTAATCATTATCATTTATATGTGATTACTTTCCAGAGTTTCCTTTAAGATCTCTATATAATTCTTCTTTATTTTCTGCTAATAAGTGAAAAATTTCATTGATTTCTTTTTGGAAATTATTTGTTTTTCCTTTTTTATCTTTATATTCTATCACCACCTTTTTCTCTAAAAATTTTTGAAACACGTCTCTGATGTTGTAAATATTTATACGTGTTTCCATAAAAAAATCTAATAAATGATGTAAATAAAAAGCTTTAACATATAAATTTTCTTTACTATATCGTTTTTCTAAATCCTTGTAGTGGAAGAACTTTAATTGTCTTAAGATTACATTATCATCTTCACTAAATAGCTCTCGAAATTTATCATTAAAAGCCCATTCAGTGGCATAATCTATATTTTTATCCACAAAATTAGCAATTAAGCGATCAATTCCTGCTTTATCGGTCCATTTATTATGAATAACCCAGTTTGGTATTTTTACTCCCTTTTTAAAAATAATAATAATAATTTTATAAAAAAAAGGGATAAAATAAAATTTAAGATGAAAAGATAATTAAAATAAAAAAATATGGATTGTTAATAGTAGTAACAAAATAAAAAAAAACACAATCTCAGAACTATCATGGTAAGAAGTAAAACACCATTTCCAAAAGAAGGGGAATTTGTAAATGGAAGAGTTAAACATATAGAACAGCAATATGTCTACTTAGACTTATTGGAATATGCAGGACTCCCTTCAGAAGAATATGCAAGGGGAATGATACATATAAGTGAAATATCAAGCAGATGGATCAAAAACATCAGAAAATTTGTTAGAGTCGGTCAAGTTGTTGTAGTAAGAGTTTTACGTGTAGATCCTTCCAAAGGTCATATTGATTGCTCATTAAGGAGAGTAAATTCTGCGCAACGGGCAAAAAAGAAAAAGGAATTTAAATATAAAGTTAAATTTGATAACCTTTTACATATTTTAACTGAAATGGATGGTGTGAATCTTAATTTGGATGAAGCTTATGAAAAAATTGGTTGGCCAGTGTTAGATCAGTATCATGATTTCCAAGAAGCTGTTGAGGCATTGAAAGAAAATGGTAAAGAAATAATGAAAAATTTAACAGATGTTCCTGAGAGCACAAAAAGTGCATTTTTAAAAATCGTTGATGAAAATGTTGAAATTTCGACAGTAAACATTATTGGTAAAATAAAGCTGATGAATACTGATGGAGATGGTGTTGACAAGATCAAAAATACGTTATTAGAAGTGAAAAATATTATTCAAAATCCAAAAGACACTAGAATGTTAAATTTATCATATATAGGAGCTCCTTTTTATAGATTAGAAATTATTTCTAAAGATTATTTAGATGCTGAAAATATATTATCAGATGCAATTGAAATTTTAGAGGAAAGTGCAAAAAATACTAATAATTTATTTGAATTTATTAGAGATTAAACTAGATGATCTGGATTAATCATTATGACTAAATATCTTAAAAAATGTAAAGAATGCAATAAGTATAGTTTGCAGAATCCAGAATCCAAATGTAAATATTGTGGAGGAGAATTAATTAATCCATATCCGCCTAAGTTTTCTCCAATAGATAAATATGCAAAATATCGCATTGAGTATTTTAAAGAAGAATTCAAGAAAAGACTAAAATCAAATTAATGAATATCTAATTGTTCAGCAAACTTTTCATTAATAAGGATTAATGCGTTTTTATAAGGTAAATTAGCAATATCATTTTCCTCAAAAGGACCATAATTTAAAAGATCTATACCTACTAATGGTGGTGTTTTTTTAAGAAATCTAATCAAAATATATTTATAATCTATTTCTTCTTCATCTTTTTCTCTTAGAGGTTGCACCTCATCTTCTAAACCAATCTCTTTCACTTTTTCAGATTTAGAATCTTCAATTATAATAGCCTGCTCTTCCCTAACCGTTAATTCTTGGTCCAGAGAATAATCTTCTCCAATAAGCAAGAGATTCTTTACTTTTTTATATCCTTTAAATGTACTTATTAAATTTTGATAAAGAAGTTTCTCAGCCTCGACCACATGGTCTAAATTTATTTCTTGGTTTGCTAATGCCGCATTAATAATTTTAATCTCTCTAATTTTTAATAAGTCATTGAAAAGAAATTCAATATTTTTTTTATAAGATTCAATAAGCTGGGACTTTATCTTGTCTGTCTTATCCACTTTAAATGTGTTAATATTGGTTAACACATTCTTATATTTATTAAAAGTTTCTAGTGATAAGGAAGTTAGTTCTTTTTGTTCAAATTCTTTAAACCAGTGTTGATAGAGTTCCGTATAATCTTTCTTAAGGTCCATTAAGATCAATTTAGTTTTCTTGTATTATTTAAACATCTATATTGAAAATTAAAATTTTATAACATTTCTAAATATCAATAGTTCAATCATCAATAAAACTTCTGGTTTTAGCTACCCCTTTACATAATAAAAATACAGCTACATGTAAAGGAATAATCTCTATTTTTCCTTTATTATAAGGACCATAAGTCTTTCCTTTAATTTTTATTGCTGGTACTTTATTTTCAAGAATTTCTATTTTTATTTTTATGTCTTTCTTCTCAGCAAATACAATTGGGTCAATCGCTTGAGTATATTCATTTAATGGATTAAAAGTTTCTAACTCAGAAAGACTCAATTCCTGAACTCGAAATCCTGTGCTACCATGTAATGATCCAGGATATCTAATAAGTCTATGAATATCTATACTAACAGGTACATCTATTTTAGCGCCAAGGTTTTTTGTAATATTATCTAGGAAATTCACCCATGTTTTTTCACCTAACCCTTTAATTCTCCACAAATTCTTTAGAAAATTATCTTTATCATTTAAGATATATTCAATAATATCTCTATTTAAACCATAATCACTTAAAATATTTCTCAGAACGTCATTAGGGTAATCTTGTATAATTTTTTTAATCTTTTTGATAATTTTTTCTGTCCAACCATAATTATCTTCAAGAAAGTATAAATTGGAATTTAAATCGCTTAATCCTAAAATCTCATAAGAAATATTCTCCCCAGTTAAATAATCTACAATCTCCCTTCTTTCAGCACTAGAAAGATTCCTCATTTTCTCATTTTCAATTTTTAAATGATATCCTCTATGACCTGAAAACACTATTTTTAGTTCTTCCTTATTAATTTTAAAATCAGGAACGAGAAAATCTTCAATTAGTTTAAAAATTTCATTTTTAGCTAGACTTAAACATTTCTCACAAATCCAAGACAAACTTTTAAATAGAGAATTTTCACATTTAGGGCACTTATTGGGGACCATACCTATTCCATTTTTTCCACATTTCTTACAATACCAAAGATCGTGATCTTTTTTACAAGGAGTATAAAAATGGTCGACATCAATATCAATTAAAAAATCACAGCCTAAATGTCCTTTTTTATTCATATCAGAATGATCTGGATTATTATATAGCGCTCCACTTGAATAAATATGTCTTGGGCTAAATTTCGACAAATAATTCTTAAAAGCTTCATAATTAACAAAAGAAATATGCCTATTCATTATGATTATATCATCCCAAGGGATAAAGCCAAACTCTCTTTGATTTAAAGAATCTATGGGTGGAATTTCATTTGTTTTATTCCTGTAATAATCTTGAAATAAACGCTTTAGATAATTAATATCGGACATTTTTTACTTATTAGTATTATTTTTATTTTTACTTTCTCTACGATTGCGATGTTGTCTTACATGAACATATTGTAATGGGCTACGGATTTTCTTTTGCTCTTCTTGCGTTTTTGAATAATAGCCTTCTGTGCATATTTTTTCTTTATCCTTATTAGCTCTGCATAAATCAAGTGATTTGAGTGTTTCACATAGATAGACTTTATAACCCTTTCTTTTAGCAAAATTTACTTGATAAGTAGTTCTTTCTTGATCAAAATCAGGCATAGTAGAAAAAAATTTAACTATATCTTCTATCGGCACATTTAAGGCAAGTAAAAACCATAAAATCAATAATCTTTCTGTATGGATCAAGTTTTGACCTTCTTTTGCTTTGGATCTAATCTCTTGAATACAAGGAGGATAAAGCCTAGCATCCTCAGTTCCATCAAATTCGTAATATTCAATTTCATCTTTCCTATTTTTCCATACAGCGGATATCTTTTCTAATAGTTCTTTAAAACCTTTTATATTTAGCAATTCATCTTTTGTAGTTAACTCTTTAATCTCAACTTCTCTAATCTTATTTCGAACATATTCCTGCAATAAGCGTATCAATGTCTTCTTTTTAAGAAAAATATATCCATTAGATAATGGATTGTTAATAAGTTTTCGATACTCATCTCTTAAATTGACCACTAAATTCAAATAATCTATAAAAAAAATTTTGAATTTTGTTATAAGTTTTTGTTGATTATTTTCAAAAAACTTTTTTCCGTAAACCTCTCCTTCTGGTAAATATTGAACATCTAGATTTAACTCTTCATTACAAATATGATAAATATTATATTCATTTTCCTCTAACAAATCATAATAATTAATTTTTGAATACAAGTTGGCAATTCTATTTGTTAAAATCTTATCATTTAAAACAATTAAGAGAATCTTTATTAGTAAATACATGTAAACATTTAATTTGTCAAGCTTATAATACAGGACATTTTCTAAATTATTAAAAGCAGCCTTAAAAATTTCAAAAGTTCGTTCAGAAATTTCTTCACTAAAAGTGCTAGAAAAAATTTTAGAAATGAATTCTTTTGGATCATCAGGTAAATCTTCATTATAAATAATTAAAGATGATGGTAACCAAGGATAATGTGTAGCCAAATCAAAATTATCACTCAATTTACCTCATTTCTCCGATAGTAAATTAAATCTTAGTAATAACTTAGAATGGAATAATAAATAAATATTGAGTAAGAAAATTTACTAATAAAATTTAAAATTCGTCAAACTCATCCATATCTTCTTCTTCCTCAAATTCATCTTTCTCTACGCGGGGTGCCAGGAAATAATTAAGGATACCTCCATTTAATAACGTAAAAATCATCTTTAAGGGATAATCTGTTTTTAGAAAGATCTCTAATTTCTCCGTAATTGACGCAAGCTTGAGAATCTTTTTTAGAAAAGTTATTGAATACGCACCCATTTCAGTTTCTTCTATTTTTTTCTCAGGTAAATCATCTAACTCGATATTATATTCCATTTCTCCAATTTGTCCAGTAGAATTAAAAATTAATCCTTTTTTTTCATCTGCTTTTACATTTAATATGTCGGAATAGATTTCGGCATCCTTTATGGCTTCTACTAATAAATCTGGAGTAAAATCTGGTGGATTCATGACCCAATTTACAAAATACTCAATTTTCTGTAAATTATCAATAGATACCTCCTGCTTATCTGTATCTAGGAGTGATAAACTAAATGTACGTACTCTTTTTGAATCTCTTTTCTTCATCTTAATTTTTATTTTTTGTTCACTTTCTTGAAATTCAACCTCAATACTATCGTCTGTTGCACTTCTTTTTAGGATTTTATCTAGATCATCTAAGTTTAAGCTTATTTTAAATTCTTTCGAACAATTATAAGCATCAAAATCCTCTTTCTTCATAGAAAATTTCAATAAACTTACCATACTATCGTCGAAAGCAGTGATAACAAATTCTTTTGGAGTGACTTTAAATTCGCTTTCCTCAATAAAACTTGCAAGGGTCTCAATTATTCCCCTTAAAATCCGACTATCTTCCAATTTTAATGAAAATGACATTTTTTATCCGTTCTTTTATTGCATTACTTATAATATTAATATTTCTTTTTTCACAATGCTTATAAAATTCAGTATTAGACCTTTAATAATAGCTAATTTTAATCTCTGAATCATATATTTATAATATCCTTCAATTTTTAAGTTTTTATAAATAAAAAATTTAGTGATTTATGATGGAAAAGCAATATGCAAAACAAAGAACGATAAAAGACATTACTGTTGAGGATTCTCGTATCCAGGTTACTGCTTATGTTAAGGAAATTCTAAATGATAATTTTATTATTTTGGATGATAAAACGGGAGAAATAAAAGTAAACCTTAAAGATGTAAAATTTACATTTAATATAGACGATTTAATAAATGTAATCGGGTTTTTAAATATAAATCTGGATGGTGAAGAAGAAATAGAAGCAGAAATTATCCAAGATATGACTAAACTTAATTTTGATTATTATCAAAAAATTTATGAGATTAAAAAAACTCTAATTTAAAGATTTCTGTACTTCCAATGGGTATCCATTAGGATCTTTACCATTTTGATAGAACTTAGAGGTTTTGTTTAGATTTTCTGTACCTAAGAAGGTAAAATTTCATTTCTTAAAACTTTTACAATTTTTTATAATTTTAAGATAAGTAAAATTATCAAGATATAATGTTATTTATGTTTAAGCTATTAATAAAGAAAAGTTTTTTTACAGACAGATAATTAACTAATTTAAATAATTTTATCAGCGCTCAATATTACTAAAATGGTAGATTTTTGCCCTGATTGTTCAAGTCTATTAAGAAAGAAAAATAGAGATGGTGTAATTTATCTATTTTGTAAATGCGGATACCAAAAGAAATTAGAGAATAATGAGAATGCTATCAAACAAACGGTTTCAAAAAAGAAGAAAGCCCTAGAAAAAAATTTATTAATTCTTTCTGAAGAAGATAGAATTTCTATACATCCAAAAATAAGTAAAATTTGTCCTAAATGTGGATATATAGAGGCTGAAGCTTGGCAAAGGCAAATAAGAAGTGCTGATGAGCCAAGTACATCATTTTTTAAATGTGTTAAATGTAAATATACCTGGAGAGAAAATTAAATTATAGAGCTAAAAAATAACATATTATATGTTTATATATCAAAATTCGTGAAAGAGTGGTTTCACGAATAAGTAACTATAATTTAATTTTAAGAGAGAACTTCTAAAATTTTAGTAAGAATTCTAGCTTTACCGCCTGTAGATTGTAATAATGTTTTTCCGCAAACTAAACATTCTACATCTGTGGCAGCACATCCAAAAATTATTTGCTGATTACCACAATTTAAACATTTAACTCGTAAAAATCTGCTTTTTGGTTGTGGAATCAATTCTTTTGGTCTACTTTTCCTTGGCATTTAAACACAACTTTTATACTTCTTGTAATTCCAATCTTTTTACACGATAAGATTTTGCGTAATGTTTTTTCCCACACTCACTGCATTCTAACAATGGAGTGGTTTTTTTATTGATTTTTGCATTTTTATGAAAAATCTCTTTCGGAAAGGAACCATATCCTTTTTTCTTCCTTTCTAATCTTCGTCTTCCTTGATTTAACATACGTTCTTTTCCCTTCTTATACGTTGATACATTATGTTTCGTATGTTGGCGACAATTTTTACAATATCTTTGTACAGTTCGAGGATATTTCATCTGTGCTGACCTTTATCGTTTAGAATATCATAAATAATTATTTATAAATTTTAAATTTTATTAGTTTCAATTAATTTCTTTATGGACTGAGTATTGTTTAATAAAAAAGAATTTATATTTTTCATTCATAATTTTAATAAAACTTTTATTAAGGATTTGTATGTTTAAAGAGAAATTCCACGAAGGTATAATAAGTGCTAGAGATTTTAATCGTGAAGATATCGAATACATCTTAAATAAGGCTAGAAAGATGATTCATAATGACAAAAGCTCAGATCTTCTTAAAGGAAAGATTCTAGCTACTTTATTTTTTGAACCTTCTACGCGAACTCGTTTAAGTTTTGAATCTGCAATGCATAGATTAGGGGGGCAGGTAATAGGATTTTCGTCAGCAAAAGTATCATCAATAAAGAAAGGAGAAAGTATTGCAGATACAATTCGAACAGTAGAAAATTATAGTGATTGCATTGTTATTAGACATCCCTTAGAAGGAGCAGCAAAATTGGCAGCAAAATTTGCCAAAATTCCAATTATCAATGCCGGATCCGGTAGTGGAGAACATCCTACCCAAGCTTTATTAGATTTGCTAACTATCACCGAGGAAAGTAAAAAATTAGAAGGTTTAAATTTAGGAATCATGGGAGATCTAAAATATGGAAGAACTGTACATTCCTTAGCAATATTGCTCTCAAATTATGATGTCAATATTTATTTCATAAGTCCTAAAGAATTAATGCTTAGAAATAGAGACAAGGAAATCTTACGGCAAAGACATGTTAAGTATAAAGAGGTAGAGAAATATCGAGAGATTTTAGATATATTAGATGTATTATATGTAACAAGGATACAAAAAGAAAGATTTGCAGATGTAGAGGAATATGATCGTGTTAAAGGTTTCTATGTATTTACAAATGAAGATCTAAAAGTAACTAAGCAGAATTTTAAAATTATGCACCCATTACCAAGAGTTTCAGAGATTTCCCCTGAAGTAGATAGCTCGAGTAAAGCAATTTACTTTAAACAAACTTATTATGGAATACCTATGAGAAAGGCTATTTTAGCTGAGCTTTTATCAAGTTAAGAGGATTTATAAAAAATTAAAAGCAGTCAATTTCGATTTAATTAAATAATCAATTGTACTTCTTATTGAAGAATTATCTTTGTTCAATTTATAGCTAAAAATTACTCCGCCATTAATGATTTTTTCGAATTTTTTAAAAATTGAAATTTGTCTTTCAATTGATAAATTTGATTCTTTTCTTATAATATTCATCGAGTAACCTTTAGATTTTAACCCTTGAGGAGCAATAATATTGTTTAATGATGTTTTTAAGTAATCACCGCTATGTGGTTGACTTAAAATGTAATTTTCCTCCTCATCTTGAGCTGTTTCATCAGTGATTTGTTTCATCAAAGAAATTATTTTTAAAGCAAATTTTTGACTTGTATCAATCCTATCAAGTTCGATTCCACAATGCGTTTTAACAGCTTGATTTAATCCAAAAAATGATACAGATTTTAAAGAATTCTTCAACCAATTGGACTCATTCTCATTAAAAAAATTTCTTATTATTATATTCCAATCATTTAATGACTTTAATTTTTTATAGATTAATTTAGCTTTAATTTTATAGATTTTAAATATTTGATCTAACCTTTCTTTAATAATACCAAAAAATTTATCATCATTCTGATTACTTTGTAAAGCTATTGAATGTAAATTAATTAAAATTTTATCTAATATTATTTTATTCTCTTTAACATCACAATCATTGTTTGATTTTATGTTTATAATTGAGGAATTCAATAAATTTGAGTTTTTATTATAAAAAATAAAATATTTCTTTAATTCTGGAATAATTTGATCGTATAAAAAATCAAATTTAGCTCCGTTTAAATTAGTATAATCTAATAATACTAAAGGAATTTGATATTTGAGTCGAGAATTTATAATTGAGCTTAAAGTTGTGAAAAATTGACAATCTAAATCGTTAGTGAGTTCACTAGAAAATTCTAGTGTAAAAGAGCATTTTGATTTTAAAATCTGATTTAATAATAAGCTAAATAGGTTAGAATTTTCATCTTTAATATCAAGAAAAGGGAGAAAACAATTATTAAAGGCGCCTAATAGAATATCTTTTGAAAAGTATGGTTCAAATTGAGAAATAACATCAAAAAATTTTAAGATTAATCTAAAGCAATCAGATATTTTGTATATTTTATTTTGTTCAATCTTATAGCTTTTCTGAATAAATTTTAATATTGACTCTGTTGTTATATAAAAACCTAATGGTCTTAAACTCCAATAGCTCAAATTAATAAATGCTAATTCTCCAGACAAATACAAATCAGCTAAATCATTCGGAAGAAGATTTAATAGAAGAAATTGTTCAGAAACATCAAATCCTAATCTTTTTATAAACTGTTCTGGATTAACAAGATTATTTTCGAATAATTTAAATACTTCGTAGGGGGGTGTTCCTAATCGAGTGAGTTTATGTCTTATTTTTTCCAAACCATTTTCCAATAGTACAGCATTAATATATTCTCGCATTAAAGGAGCTGTTAAATATTCAATATTAGTTTTAGAAAGGCGTTCTTCAACTTCTTGAGCAATTTGTTTTGCTTGATAGCCCTCCAATTCACCTTCTTTAATCAGGTATTCTTGAATTTTATTGATATTAAATGGTTCTTTTGAATACTTAGATGTTCTGATCATTAATGTTTTATTTTGAGTATTAAGAATCTGCTCTATTGGGAGAATATTTTTTAGAATTTTTTTCCCGAGGATTGTGATTTGATAACCATCTACTAAGGATTCAATTAATTTACTTTCTTTAAGAGTTTTCAAATGAAAGGATAGGTTTATTGTACCTTGATTTATATCAGAGATTTCCTTCTGAAGTATAGAATAAGATAAAGGAACTAAAGAATTATTCAATTTCTTTAAGATATCAATCCTATTTTTCTGACCTAATATCCGTAGATGCTTTTCTAATAACACAGATTTTTTGTCGGCTCCCAATTTATTATTAAAATCATTTAATTTCTTTCAATTGCGTTAACCAAATTATGATTTTATCGATATTTAAAAATTTAGGAACAGACTTACTCTTAAATCAATTCTGATAATATCTAGGTGATATTTAATAAAATTTTTTGATTAAAAAAATTTAATAAATCTTTTTTTTTAATATTTAGAATAAGTTAATTACTAAAAATTTCCTACTATATTATACTTCTATATTATCGAGCAGAAACTGCTATTCTTTCAATTTCATCTTTCCTCTTCACAGCTCTCGAATCTTGGCTATTATCTGCTGCTAAAGTTAATTCTTGAGCTATATTTTCTTCAAATTGTCTCACGGTTGAATGAGAATGTGAACCTATTGCTTGGACTAAATATTTTATTGCCAAATCAACTCGACGTTGAGGCGAAATATCTACTGCTGAAGCATAACTTATTCCACCTAGCGCTATTCTCGTCGTTTCCTCCCTTGGAGAAGTATTGCAGATTGAATCGACTAAAACTTGAATGGGATTTTTACCAGTATTCAGTTCAATTAATGTAAAAGCATTTTTAATATTTGTTATTAATTTACTTTTTTTCCCTGAACTATAAGAACTTTTATGTCCCTTTATTTTGCTTCCAATAAATCCAGGAGCTAATAATCTATTAACAAATCTTTCAACAATAGAAACCTTTGAAGTTTTCCAGAACCTTTTATGTTCATGTTTACCTGCTGAATGAGGTATTATTACAGGTTTTAAATTAATATATCGCTCTAAAGTCCAATCCTTAATTTCAATATCTTTATATGACCATTTGTCAAATAATTTAATATCTTTCTTAACTTTGCTCATGAATTTTTACCTCTTTAACGCAATGGCTTTTCTTTAATCCCTTTAATAAGTGCGTCTAAAGATACTCCATTTACCTTGACTACTTTGTATCGAACTCCCGGAAGATCACCAACTGAACGCCCTTTCGCTCCACCAATTCCTTCAAGAGTAACTCTATCATGCTCTTCAATAAAGTTGAGAGCTCCATCTCCCGGGAGGAATGCCGTTACTCCTTTTCCATTCTTTTTTAATTGTACACGTACACATTTCCGAATAGCAGAGTTAGGTTGTTTGCTTTCTCGTCCAACTTTTTGTAATACAATACCTATAGCTTGAGGTGATCCTTCAAATGGGTCAACTTTCTTCTTTAATTTTAATTTTTTGCGTTTATATTTTGTTTTGGACCACCTAAGTTTTTTCCGGTTTACTCTTAATTTCCTTCCAGCGTATAGTCCTTTAGGTTTGCTCATAAAAATCCTTTTCTGTTTTAACTATTAAATTAGTATTAATTGTAATAGTAAAAAGAATGCCGCTTTAAACTTAAAATTTTTGGATTAGGAATAGTAAAGTTTTAGTTTTTAGTGTTGATTATCACATTATCTACTTCAAAATGGCGTAGAACAAGCTCTTTTATTTTCCTTATCATTGAACCTTCTTTACCTATAGCTTTCCCACGATCTTGAGGTCGTACTGAGATAATAACGGTTTTCTTTTGATTCTTATTTTCTCTAATTTCAATATTTTGAACTTTAATGGAGTTTTTTGAAGTATTTAGTATAAACTGGATGAATTCTTCAAGTTTATCGGACCATGGTATTACATCGATTTTTTTTTGTAATTTAGACATCAAATCTTTTACATGTTCTCCAGCTTTACCAATTGCCTTTCCAACATCTTCTTTTTTTACCAAAAAAATAACAATTTCAGCATTATTTTCGGGAGATTGAAATAATAAACAATCCTTGATGATAGCACCAGTAATATTATTAAAGAGAGAAATAAGTTCCATTGCCTTTCTATCAATTTTAATATTTTTTCTTAACATTTTTAGGGAATCCACTTACCATTAATTTGCTTTGGTTTTTAACGAGATTAAATCAGAATCTCCAAAATCATTTATTCCGATTACTGAAACCATATAAGGCTTACCCATTGCGAGACCTAATTCCCAAGAAGAGCCCTTGTATCTATGAATAAAGATAGGTTCCTTCATTAAGGAAATATAATAACGTAATTGATTTTCGAATTCCTTCGAGCAGTTTTTGCTTATTATTAACATCTTGAAAGTATTTTGTCGTATTTGTTTTATTATTTGTTCTTTCCCATAAATAATTTTCCCAGTTTTATATACAACTTTAATATTTGTATCAATATCAAATTCCTTTACTTTTTTACGGGATAAATCAATCGTTTCGCTAACGTTTTTACTTTTCTTTGCCATAGTCTTATAAAAAATTATCCTTTTAATAAATCAATAATGATGTAACAAAATAAATTCATTATACTTTAAAATTTTAACGTTATTTTCTTTAATCTTATTATTTCTTTACATTCAGAATATTTGTAAAAAAACTAGGATTTATTAGATTTTTCTAATTCTCTCAGAAGTCTCAAATTTTCATCAAGATCAAATCTAATGTTTACTCTTCCGCTACCCATGGGGATAACTTGCCCTATAATGACATTCTCAGGAATTCCCAAGAGCCGCTCTTCTTCCCCATAAAGTCCAGCATCGAGTAACTGATTGACTGTAACTTCAAATGCAGCTCTGGCAAATACGCTTGATTTTGAGCCTGAAATACCATGTCTACCAATTGATTGAATCGCACCTGTGACACACATTAGATCAGCTAAAATAAGTAAATGTCTTAAATCTACATCCAAACCTTGTTGTTCTAAAACTTTTTGGGATTCTTTTATTATCATATTTCTAGCAGCTTCTATGCCATATAGCTTCTCAATTTCATGTATATGATTTGAGACTGTTCTTGTTATATCAACACCTTCAATTTGGACGACACTTTGTAAATTTGTTCCCTCTGTTTTAATAACCCATTCGTGGCCCTCATCTAAAGGGGTGAGTAAACCTCTTTTAATACCTCTAATTCCTTTTACAACTTTTTTTAAAATTTTTTCTCGTAATTTCTGAAGGTTTTGCAAATCTTCAATTCCAGGATCAATAATTATCGAGTTAGCTTCACGTTTAATTGTCCCTTTCTTTTTGTATCTCTTCAAAACCTCAGGAATCTTCTCAATATCAATACCTTTATTTTCACAAATCTCTGGAATAAAATGAATCACTATTTTCCAGTCAATAAAATCTAGATCAACATCTGAAGCAATTTGTTCTATCCGTATCTGTTCAATTCGATTATGGACTTGAATCGCCTTGTCTTCTGATTCACGATAATCTTTCTCTAAATAGATGTCCATTGCTGGAGTTGCAGGAAACCGTCGAGCATCAACGATTTCGATTAATCTAGGGAGTCCTTGAGTAACTGAGAATTCTTCTACCCCTGCATAATGAAAAGTTCTTAGGGTCATCTGAGTTCCCGGCTCACCTATAGATTGTGCAGCAACAGTTCCAACAGGTTCACTAGTTTCTACAATAGCATTATGAAAATTGATATAAATTTTATTTAATAAATATTCTAGCTGTTCTTCTTCTAAATCTTCATCCTTTATACGATCTCTAATTTTTTCTATTAAATCAAATGGAATTCCATCTTTTTGTAATTCAGTTAATCTTTCTTCTAATAATTTTAGTGTTACCTTAACCATTTCTTATTACCCCTCTTATATTACCCTACTTTTTCTTTTTTCCAATCCAAATAACCTTTTGTGGTTTTTCCTCTCCAAATAGCATTTTTTCCAGTCTCCTCTTCATATCTTTTCATTAATGAATCTTCATCTATTTCCTCTTCTTTTACTTTAGGTTCTTTCTTTTCCTTTGCAGGTGTCTTTTTTACTTTTTCCACTTTTACTACTGGTTTCTTCGTTTCTTTTGGCAATTTTTTCAATTCTTCTCTGATTTCATCAACATGTAGAGACTTTGCTTTAAGTAAAAGGACATCTAAATTAACAGCAGCACCGTGATCTGTCATTTGTGGATTAACTGAATCATCACCAAAATTAAATTGAATAATATTTTTATCTGAATTTCTAACAGTCCCATCATTTTCAATAACCATATCTTGTAATGCGTTCACCAGTCTACGTTGCATATATCCAGACGTGCTAGTACGAACTGCTGTATCTACTAATCCCTCTCTACCCCCCATTGCATGAAAGAAAAACTCTTCTGGATTTAATCCATTTCGGTATGAAGATTCTACAAACCCTCGCGATTTGGGGCTGAGATCATTTATTTTAAAATGAGGAAGCGTTCTACTACTATATCCTCGATTTATTCTTTCACCTCTTATTGCTTGTTGTCCCACCACAGCTGACATTTGTCCAAGATTTAATATATTTCCCCTTGCTCCTGATTTGGTCATTATAACAGAATGAGCTTCATCACCAATATAATGAGCTGCTGTCTCTTCAGCCTTTTTACGGGCTTCAGCTAGAACTTGTCTTATTCTTAATTCTAAAGTTTCTCTCATTGAACGGCCTGGAGCTCTCTTTAAGATTTTTGTATCATTATCGTAAAAGGCTTTAATTAATTTTTCTGATTCAACATTTGCATCTTCTAAAATTTTCCTAATTGCTTCATAATCGTTTCCTTTTACATATACCTCATCCAAACCCATTGTAATTCCGTTTTGCCGTATAACGTATAAAAGCATCCTTGTTGCATTGTCTAGGAATTCTCGACCTCTAGCATTTCCATGATCTTTAATTATTCTTTGCAAAATACTATTTGATTGCATTGCTCCAAATGAATTTTCATCAATTGTACCAGTAATTAATTCACCATTTTTAATTACTACATAGGCATCATATTGACAATTTTCTTCCTCACAAACTTTACATTTCTTACAAAACTTAGATTTTATTCTTATGTTTAAATCATCTGGGAGTAATGTACTAAAAATTTGTTTTCCAGAATATAGAGATTCTGGTTTTGTTATTACTGGTTTAAGATCATCCAATGAAAAATTAGGATTAGAATCAAAAATTTCTCCCAAAAATAATAATTTTAAAGTATCTTTTTTGTTATAGAGAGAATCTTTACTTGTAAATTGAAAAACTGAAGAAATAAAATCTTGGATTCCACCTAAAATAGGACCTCCAAATCTAGGAGAAAGAATATGTTCTTGTACTTTCAATAATAATTCTGCCTCAGTACGGGCTTCTTCACTCTGAGGCACATGGAGATTCATCTCATCTCCATCAAAATCAGCATTATAGGGAGGACATACTGTTAAATTAAGCCTGAAAGTTTTTCCATCCATTATCTTGACTTCATGAGCCATAATTGACATTCTATGAAGGGATGGTTGTCGATTAAACAATACTAAATCACCCTTATTTAAATGGCGCTCAACTGTATAACCGGGAGCTAATATATCTGCAATCATCTTTCTATTTTTTACATAGCGCAAATCAATTCTTCTACGATCATTTCGAATAATATAGTTTGCTCCTGGATGTATATGTGGTCCATTTAAGACTAATTGTTTCATTTCTTCGATATTCCAATCATTTACATTAGTTGGGATTGTAAGTATCTTTGCAACATCCTGTGGTACACCAACTTCATTAATACTAATATAAGGATTTGGAGAGATCACACTTCGAGCAGAAAAATCAACTCTCTTTCCACTTAAATTACTTCTGAATCTGCCCTCTTTTCCTTTAAGTCTTTGAGTAAGAGTTCTAAGTGCTCTACCAGAACGATGCCTAGCAGGAGGTATTCCCGAAACTTGATTATCAAAATATGTAGTAATATGATATTGTAATAATTCCCACAAATCTTCAACAATTAGATGAGGAGCTCCAGCATCTATATTTTCTCTTAATCGTTGGTTGATTCGAATAACATCAACTAATTTATGGGTTAAATCATCTTCGGAACGAATACCACTATCTAAAGTAATTGAAGGTCTCGCACATACGGGAGGAATAGGTAATACAGTGAAAATTACCCATTCAAGTCGAGCATTTTCAGGAGAAATTCCTAATATACGGAGATCATTATCACTCATCTTTTTAAGTCGTTCTAATATCTCAATTGGAGTTAATCTCCGTGATCCTTTAGCTTCTTCTTCTTCATAAAAGGTAGTAGGTTTTTCAATAATTATTTTCTTCTTTTTCGCTTGGCAATAAGGACAAATTTTTGCCTTCCGCGCACGTTTAAATACCAATCTAGCAACTTCTTCATCCCCCTCAAAAAACATTTTGCGGTGCTTAACTTGATCTTTTTGAAACCTTTCTTTTTCTTCATCTGTTAACATCAATCGAGAACACTCAGGGCAAATAGATCTTAATACTTTTAATACTTTTTTCGCATATCCTACATGGATAACTGGTCTAGCTAGTTCTATATGGCCAAAATGTCCCATACAATTACTAACTAAATTGCCACACGTCTG
>JBHLPZ010000010.1:0-33271 GCA_048885325.1 Candidatus Odinarchaeota archaeon | reverse complement strand
TATAGAACCAATTTCATCTGCAAGCGCAGTATTCTGCTGAAATGATAGGGTATCATTATCCCAACCCCAATGACTGTATCCACCCCCGGTCGGTTCAAACCAAAAAAATTCGACTAAATAATCGGTATAAGGATAATACATCATACCATATTGCTTTTGATCCCATACAGATTTTGAAGTGTTATATGTTTCAAATATCATTACTTCGACTTCAATCCAGCTATGCATGAAACTTATACTTTCTAGATCTCCCCCTAAAGTCAAATTAAACTTTTGACCATCAATATCAAGAGATACTATATCAATTTCATCAATAAAATCTCCCTTACCAGAAGGCATAATTCCAGTCATTTTGATTACATCATTTTGTCCATCATTTATAGTGGTTGTTAAACAATTTGTCAATGGAATCACTTGTAGGGTTATTATTAAAGAAAGGATGGTGATACAACTTAGAATTAAATACTTATTTTTTTTCATTTCATATCATTTTTTTAGGTTTTTCTTGAATTTCATTTAAAGCTTACTTTTTAGTTAAATTATTAATGCAAAATCCTATATTTAATTATTTACTTATTTGAATAAAGTAAAAGTCTACATATTTGGATAAAGTTAAACTCTCTATAGAATCTGAAAGATTTTAGTCGGTTACCTATGGATTTCTGAGCATATATTTAAGGGTTAATAATCCAACTTAAAATATCTTTTCACCTTAAATCCAATTTTTCTACCTCTATTTATTGTCTTGAAATAAAATTAAAGAACTTCCTGTATCAATTGGACGATTACATTCATTAAATAAATTTTATTTAAGTTATAATTTTATCTCTAAAGAACCTGAATCAATAGGAAATCTTTCATCTTTAAAAAGATTAGAGATCCGATGTAGTAATTTAGAAAAATTAACAGGTTCTATTGGAAAACTCAAATCTCTTACTACATTAGATTTAGTTGGAAATAAACTAAAAACTAGCCCAGAAACTATAGGCAATTTACAAAATCCCGAACAGTTGTTTTTAAGTGAAAATGAATTAGTTAAATTACCCAAATCGTTGGATAATTGCAAAGCTTATATAATTAGGTAATTATAAAACTTACCTTTTAGCCGTAATTTTTTAGAGGTGTAGTGAATTACATTTATTATACTTCTGCTTAATTAATAATTATTGAGGATTTAATAATATTTTTCACATTATTGTCCATATTACACAAAGATCGTATACAACAATGTTGTAATTTAATACACTTCGGGGACATCTCTCCTTATAAATGTCGATTTCTAACATATATTCAATAAAAGAAATGGGAATTAACTCCCTACCAATACTTCTTAAAGCCATGGAAAGAGAAATTTGGAGGTGTTAATAGTAAAGGGTGACAAAAATTTTCGTACTTTTGAAGTAATTTGTTTAGAAAAATTAAATGAAATTGGAATGGCATCTGCAGCTCGTTGGGCAGAAGCAATGGGATATGATTTTAGAGCTTCACTTAATAAAATAATAAAAAGGATAATAGAAAAACATCCTGAAAAAATTAAAGTTTATTATAAGCGAAAACCGAGAATGTACGAGGCTTTACTTTAACCATATTTTAAATAATTCATATTAATTCCCTTTTTATGATTTATATAAATCTAAACCTTTAATTATAGAATCTACTTTCGAAAATACACCCATAATAAGACTGAGTTCTTTTTTAGTTATAAGAGCTCTTTCGAAAATGTTTTTAAAAGCGAAGATTACATTCTCTTTTTTATGAGTTCTGATTTTTAATTTATCAATTAGCTTCTTTAAAATTGCATAAAATGTTTTCTTATCTTTTTTATCAGCGATTAAAGCAGGATTTTGACCTCTACCTAAACTTACTTGATTGAGTTTATTGAAAATTTCATAAAGTATTATCCCGCATGCATGAGAGAGATTTAACGAAGCATAAGTATTACCAGTAGGAATCCGAAGTAAAATATCTGCAATCTCAATCTCTTCATTCGTTAATCCTTTTGATTCTTTTCCAAATAGGATGGCAATATTAAGTGGTTTTTTAGATACGGGGAGTTTTAAATTCTCGGGAAAAATTGCCATTCTTCTGATATTTCGATAATGTTTACCTTTTGCAGTAGTTGCTATAATTAAATCATATTGTTCCATAAAAGTTTTAAATTTATGGATATGATCTTGTTGATGATCAAGAGATATTATTTCAGCATTTAGAAGTATATCCTTTCCGTGCATAGCAAAACCTTGACTTTCATAACTATGAATTTCGTTTATTTTTTCAAGTGGATTAAAAATAACTAAGTTATTAAAATTGAAATTTTTCATAACCCTTGCTATAGAGCCAATATTTCCAGTATGTTCTGGTCGGACTAATACTATCTCAAAAGATAAATTTTTATATTTCTCCTTTAGTTTTGTTTCTTTAAAAGAAGTGATTTCGCTCTTTAGCTTTTTTTTATCCATGCTGATAAACACCAATTATATTTATAAATTCCATAATTAGCAAATTATATTGAAATTAAAAACTTTTGTACAAAATTAATTGAGAGAAATTTGTCAATCAAAAGAAAAAAATTACTAATTTTTAAATTATTCTAAGATGTAATATATAAATATTTGAAACTTTTTTATTACCTATAAAGAATTATAGTGGTAATTTTAAAGTCTAGAATACTTAATCACTTGGTTTGCTATTCAAATTTATCTATAAGAGAACGATTTAAATGCTTAGTTCAGAAAAAATAATACAAAATTTAGAATTTATTAATATTAGCAATGACGAGTTTACTATATTTGAATGGAAACCACCAAGATCTTATAAAAGTTTTGTTCTTGACATGAATATATTGAAACAAAATCCTAGTAGTGATATTTTTTTCCATTTACATAAAGGTAACATGAAGATTGCTTATATTAGAATGGAGAATCTAATATATTCAGCAGGATCTAATATAGAAATTCAATTTCAACTCTTAGAAGCATTAATTGAGCAAGTTTCAAAAATCTTTAATGAAAGGTATGATGTTGCATCATATTTATCATTTGGCAAATTTTCTTCAAACATGTTTGATTCATTTAAGCCGTTCGTTGAGGATATAATAATTAATTTTAAGAGTCTTAATTTAGTAAAACAAATTAATGTCCCTTGTATGGTATGTGATAAAATCTTGCCACTAGTTATAAAAAGAAGTTCTATTGACAATGCAGAATCCCATCCTGTTCCTATTGTATATAGTCATTCAGGGCATGCTATTCTCTGTTTTATTGATAGAAATTTTGATGTTCGTGGAGTTGAATTGGTGAATGTCACAGGTTGACCTAAAATGACTGAAGAGAATGAAAGAAATTTTTTTGAAGATATAATAAAAAGGACTAAAACAGGAATTACATTTCCAAAAAATTTAAGAGATAACCTATTTAAAGATGATAAAAACGTATATTTTCGTATTATTGTACCAATTGAAAAAGATAAGATCATACTAGAAATTCTAAATGAAGATGAAATAAAATCTATTTCAGAAATATTAAAAGTAAAAAAGGAAACAACAATAGCTAAAAAATCCTCAGAAAAAGTTACAAAATCAGAAAAAGAAGTTAAATTTAGCCCCAATTGGGGAGAATATTTTGTTTATGATTTTAAAAATCAGTCTAAAGTAAAACCTATATTAGAGTCAGCGTTTTATAAATTTTCGGAAACTCCAATCAATTTAGAGGATGCTATGGGTCGAGTTAAATATGCATTGGTTTCGTTTTTAGAATCTACAAAGACCGAAAATGCAAAACTCTATTTTTCTGTAGCCCGATTTCTTATCGATATTATTGAAAAATTCGATCAACCTAATTTATTAGATTGGATCTTTGAAAAAATAATTCCTAATATTGATAGCAAATTTCTCTATGAGCTTGCCCTTTTGGATCTAGTAGAATCTTCACTAAAAGTAAAAAGATGGGAGAAAGCAGAGCTATATATTTTTTATGTATTAAAGAATATCGATGAATATCCTAGCTCAGAAATGTATAACGTTATGAATAGTTTCAAACAGTTAGTAAAAAAGATTAAAGATGTCGAGAGAAGTAACAAAATAGATATTCTGCTTAAAGAGAAATTGATGGAATATGCTGAAAGCATCATTAAGGAAGATGTTGATTATCAAATCCAAATTATAGAATTTTTAGAGGATCTTCAATATATCGAACTCGCTTATAAACTTGCAAAAGAGCTTCAAAAGGGACTCCCTCCTGAAAGCGTAAGAAATGATGAGGTTCGAAAACTGGTTAAACGGTTATATATAGCTCCAATTGGTGAAAATAAACCTCAATCTAGTATAGATTTCGATGAAAGAGATGAAGAAGAAAAAAAAGATAGAGATTTAATTTAAGATTCAGAATCCTTTTCATCTTGCTTCTTTTCTAATTCTCTAAGGCGTTGTTCCATTCTTTTCATCTCACCCTCAACAATTTTTTCTTTTATTCCCTCAATTTTCTTTTGTTGCAATTCTAATTCTACTTCAGATAACTCTCCTTCTCTCTCAAGTAATTCTTCTCTACGTTTAAGCAGTTCTTCTTTTTTTTGAATTTCAATTTCTTCTATTTCTTTTTCCTTTGTTTCTAACTCCAATTTTTTCTTTTTAAGTTCTAAATCTTTTTTCTTTAACTCGATTTCTTTATCCAAAATTTCAGATTCTTCTTTTTTTATTTGCTTCTTAATCTTTTTGGGAATTTCAGTTAATTCCTTTTCAGAAGGAAGCAACTTTTCTTTTTCAATAATCTCTTCTTTTAATTTTAGAGCTTTATCTTTTTCAATTACAATTTTTTCTTCTAACTCTTTTTCTCTTTCTTGTAATTCTAATTTCTTCTTTTTTAATTCCAGTTCCTTCTTCTTTAATAGAATTTCTTTATCTATTATTTCTGTTTCTTCTTTTTCTAATTTTTCTTTCTCAGTAATTTCTCTTCCTTCTTCTTCAACAATCTCTTCAATTTTTTCAATTGAAACAATTGATTTTAAGATATTATCTACTGACTCTATAACTTGCTCATTTTCAGGATTTTCTTTAGCATAATTTTTAATAACTTTAGTAACTAAAGAATGATTTTTATTACCAATTGCCTTTAAAGCTTGGATCGCTTTTTCAATAACAAAATCTTTTTCGTCGGATAATTTATCAGTAATCGTACTTATCAATGACTCATCATCGATTATGATATCTCCACCTGCCATAAAAATTAATAATTGTAAATCCGCTTCACGGACATTTGGATCATCAGAATTTAGCAAATCTTCACTAAAAGGAAAGAATAAATCCGGATCTTTTTCACATACAGTTTTTAGTAATAATAAAAATGAATATCTTAACACTGAATCTTTCTTTGACAGGTTTTCTAATAGCGAGGGAATATCGATTATTAACTGTTCAATTAAAGATCTTAATACTATACGCCCACCATGTAAGGTTAATAGGGTTTCAATTAGATCTTCAAGACGATCTAGGTAATCTTCATCAGTTGAATCACCTAGATAAAGCGCTATAATTTTTACGGCATCATCAAACCTTTCATCCTTTACAAAATCTTTTATTTTTATAATTTCAGGATTTTCTTGTTCTTTTTCACTCATAATAGTTTACCTTACCTTTTCTCTTTAAACCCATAATATATAGAAATCATTATACAACCGAAATATAATATTAAAAATTAATCTTAAATCTCTATATCTCAAATTTCTAGATTCTACTCCAATGCACATTTTTATAGCAAGATTTCCACTTTTGTCATTATATAAGTTAATTTCTCTACAAAATTGACTTAAAGCATCTAGATCATTAGGAAATACATTCCATAAATAATATCCTTTTTTGTCCTCCTCATTTTCTGTTTGAGTATTACTAACTTCAGAAAGGGTCGTTTTTGGAATTATTGTAATAACTTCTACATGTTCACTAGCAACTAATCTAATTTTAACTTCTGGGAAGTAGATTTTGGAGAATAAATCAATTAATCCTTTTAATAGTTCTAAACTTAGAATGCTTTCTCTATTTGCATTACAAAGTACGTATCCATTGGCAATAAAAATTACATGAATTTTATCTTCATATTTAAAAATTAAATAATTTTTTTCTTTCGAAATTAAATATTGGAAATCTTCATCTCGATTATTTATTCTATCATCGAGAATTATTTTTGTTTCTTTAAATTCATTTTTAAGAAGGAATTTATTTAATTTTCTATAATCTCCGTGAAAAAATACGTCTAGAAAATCTATTAAATATAAATATGCGTCAAAAGGTCTATATACCACTGTTTTATTTCTAAAATCACGTAATACAATATTCTTATGAACACTATAACAAAATTTAGGTTGATCTTCGATATTTAATCCACTTAATATCCTTAGTTTTAGTAAAAATCTCCTAGAGCATAAAGGTGATAAAGTACATAATATACGATCCACTTGACATTCTTCAAAACATAACTTATTTATTCTTTTATTTAGTAAATCTATTAATTCAGATCTCGTTTTCATATCTGAATCATTTTCTAAAAACTTATTAATATGTTCTTCTTGTAGGGGCATTATTTCTATTATTCTAAAAGTCAAATGGATTTAAATTTCATTTAAAAATTATCTTTCAAAGAATCTAAATTTTTTCAATGATTTTTAATTGGATTAATTGAAATATCAAAATTAAAAGTAATGATATTAAAGTATATTAATAAGTAATTTTTATATTTTTATTAAGAATAGAAGAAGGATTCCTAAATCGAGATAGATTAAAAAAATGCTAAGGCAACTTCACGTTTTCCACAAAGGTGAACAAATTTATAATTATGTCTATGCTATGGCTCTAGGAGATGAAGAATTAGAGAACGTAAAAAGAACCATTAAGTCTTATATAGATATGCCTATGCCTGGAAAAACATTTCAAAAACCATTAGGAGAATTTCAACTCTTTCATAGAACTCTTGGAAATATTCTATTTTTAATAATAACTGATTTAGTAGATGATCGTGAACACGTAGAAGAAATTCTAGGGCTAGTAAGTAAAAGATTTAAAGAAGATTTTCCTGATCCTATAGTTCTTAAGAAGACAGATTTGAAGCTAAAAGAATTTGAAAAATTTTTACAGGATATGCAATATGAATTGCATTCAAAAATAGTTGTTGTTGGACCTGCTAATTCTGGAAAGACTACATTATTTAAAATGTTAAAAAGTAATGATGAAAAAAATATTATGAATTTTGCTAAATCTTCGATTTTTCAAATTGATAACTTAAAATTCGATATATGGGATTTTCAACTTAAAGATAATTTCTCATTATTATGGTCAAAGTTTATTAGTGGATCAGATTTAATATTACTTTTATTTGATTTATCAAATTATCATTTGCGGGTAATAAGTCATTTTTTGGATTTACACCGAAATGAAGGAAAATTGTCGAAGATATTAATTATTGGGAATAAGCGAGATTTAGTAAATGAGGAAGATATTAAATTGATTCAAAATGAATTAGGAATTCCAAATTTTGAAGAAATTTCTCTAACAGAGCCAGATACTAAAGGAAAAATAATTCAATTAATATCTAATATAATGAAATTAAAAAAATCTTTACCTCCAAACTTTGAAGAGTTAAAAAAAAAGCAGAAAATGCAAAAGCTGAAGGAAACTTGGTATTAGCTATGTCAAAGTATAAAGAATTAATTACTATATGCAACACATTTCAAGATTTTACGTATATAGCATCATTTAAACAAACTTTAGAAGAACTTCAGAAAAAATTAGAAGAAGAAAAAAGAGCTAGACGTGAGATTGAAAGTAAAAAGAAATTTGAAATCCCTGGTCAAATTAAATTTACACAACCAGTTACAGTTAAGCCACTTCCAGTAGATAAATCTAAGATACATTCTGAAATAACCCCTAAAATTGATAAAATAGTAATAAAAGGAGATAAATCAAAAGTCAAAGAAACTAAAATAGGAAAATTAACTTTATTTAAACCTTCTAAAGATCAAATAACGCGAGAAAAAGACGCGTCAAAGCCAGAAGATATTAAAGTTGAAACGTTAATTTCACCTAGAGAACGAAAAGAGACAATAGAGGAGGAAACTCCTTCTAAAGATTTTTCCAAAATATTAAAAGAATTAATTGAAAAGAAGGGAAGCACTCTGAGTCTAAAATTATGTGAACATTTAGTAAACCAATTACAAACTACTTTGGGAAGAACTTTAACATTAGAAGATGTTGAAACTGCTGCTGAAATTTTTATTAAGCAAGAAAACTTATAAAAAATCTCAAGAGTCTTTTAAACATACTTATTTTTTAGTTCAACAGAAGTTCACAACCTACTTCTTTTAAAATGATTAAATATTCAAAAGAGTATAATAAAATTTCTTGATATATAAATAAAAGGATATAATTATGAGTGCAATTAAAGAACTTCGGGAATATTTTGAAGAAATAATGCGATTAAAATATATTCAAGCGACTTTAAGCTGGGATCAAGAAGTCAATATGCAAAATTACAAATCTTTAGAAGGTAGATCTAAACAAGTCTCTTTAATAGAAAAATTAGTTCATAAAAGATTAACCTCAGAAAAAGTTGGTAAATTAATAAAGGAAGCTGAAAAACTTTCTAATCTTAATGAAATTGAAAGAGCAATGCTTAGAGAGATAAATAGAGAGTATAATCTCGCAACGAAATTACCTGAAGAGTTAGTTGTAGAAATTGCTGAAACTAGTATATTAGCTGCCAAAATCTGGAGAGAAGCTAGATCTAAAAGTGATTTCTCAATTTTCCAAAATATCCTCGAAAAGAACATCGAATTACAAAAAGAAAAAGCAAGAAGGCTTGAAACTCATCCAGATGCATATTCTACTTTAATTGATTTATATGAACCTGGTGCTACATATGATTGGATTGCTAATGTTTTTAATCCGTTAAAACTGAAACTAATAGATTTTGTAAAAAGGTTAAATGCATCTTCAGATAAACCTGATGATTCAATATTAAGGAAAAATTATGATCCAGACACACAGTTTAAACTTAGTCGTGAAATTATAAAAAAATTGGATTTCAATTTCGGGTATGGACGTCAAGATAAATCAACCCATCCATTTACATCATCGCTCGCCTCCCTAGATACAAGAATCACTACAAGGACAACAGAACCTTTTCCAGATTGTATTACTAGTACTATACATGAATGTGGGCATGCGCTTTATGAAATGGGTATTAAAGAAGAATTACATGATACAATTCTATGTGAAGGTACTTCCATGGGAATTCATGAGTCTCAATCACGAATGTGGGAAAATTTAGTAGCTCGAAGCAAGGAATTTTGGATATATTGGTACCCTATTTTTCAAAAATATTTCCCTCAGAATTTAAAAGACTATCCAATGGAAGAGTTCTACAAAGCTATAAATATCGTTCAGCCATCATTTATTAGAGTAAATGCAGATGAGGTAACGTATGGACTACATATTATTTTACGATTTGAATTAGAGAAAGATCTAATAGATGGGAAAATTCAAGTAAAAGAATTACCAGAGTTATGGAATTCTAAGTTTGAAGAGTTATTAGGAATCACCCCACCAAATGACGCTCAAGGGGTTTTACAAGATGTTCATTGGTCAGGGGGTTATATCGGTTACTTCCCCACCTACTTTTTAGGTAATTTATACGGGGCACAAATATATAATGATGCGTTAAAGAAACATCCCTCATTACCAGAAGAATATAAAAAAGGAGAATTTTCTACTCTTCTCAGTTATTTAAAAGAAAATATACACCAATACGGAAAAATATATACAGCTTCTGATTTAATTAAGAAAGTTACAGGAGAAGATTTAAATCCGGATTACTTCTTAAAATATATTCAAAATAAATTTCCTTCAATTTATGGAATATAGATTTTTTCCTCTAAATTTTTTTTTCCTTTCTTTAAAAATACACAAATATTAGGAAAGATTATCCAATGCTACTACATATAAAAAAATTTTCTGAAAAATTATTAACTCCTTTAGGAAAAAAATTAATAAAAATCCCTGCCAATTATTTTACTATTCTAGGCTTATTTTCCTCAATAGCAACGTTTTTTGGCTTTTTATACCAATATCTCTTGATAAGTATTATTTTTCTTTTTATAATAGAATTTTTTGATCAATTGGATGGAGTCGTTGCACGGCTCCAAGGCCCAACTAAATTCGGAGCTTTTTTGGATTCAACATTAGATAGAATTGGAGATTTTTTTATTTTTACCGGTGTTTATTTTGGAGGATACACTTCAATTGAAATTAGCTTTATTGTTTTATTGGGTGCATTTTTAACTTCTTATACACGAGCTAAAATTGAAGCGCTAGGTGTCAATGATTTATATGGAATTGGATTACTTGAAAGGACAGATAGGATTCCTATTCTTTTAATTGGATCCGTTTTTCAAATCTGGTTTCATAAGGCAATTTTTTGGACTATGATTGTTTTAGCAATAGGGACATTTTTTACAGTAATCCAGCGAATAATTTACGCTTACAAGAAATTCTCTAAAGAGAAAAAAGAAGAAATTATTTGAAAAAAGTTCTATTTTTTTTGCGAAATTTGCCATTTTGGTAATTAATTTTCTTAAGATTAAAATTGACAAGGATTTAAAGAAAATATTTATGTAATTTGATGCTATGATGGTGTTTTTCATTTTCAAGAAGAGTTAAGTTCTTTTTTTAGCTCATATTTATATATTTCTCTTGTTATAATTTATTAAATTAGGTTCGGATAAAACAATCGTGAAATAAAAAAATGATTGTTTCTGAGATAAACATCAAACTAACTATTTTTGGCTACTGGGGTGTTGGAAAGACTTCTATAATTAATGCCTTGATGGAAAAAGAGATCCCAAGCATGTATATCCCTACAATCGGTTCTAATATAGTAAGAAAGGAATATAAATTAAAAGATAAATATATTAGAGTAAATATCTGGGATATTGGGGGCCAAAGATCTTTTAATCCACTTAACCCTGTATTTTTTAGCAATATTGATGCTGCATTTTTGGTTTTTGATTTATCAAACCCAAAAGAAACATTATTAGAACTTAAACGAACTTATCTAGAAAATCTAAGGAATAAGTCTCCTGAATGTATAATTTTTTTAATTGGAAATAAATCTGATTTGACTGAACCTGAAGATTCAGATGTCCTGTTGAACAATATTCGCCAAAACGCTATAAAGGAATTACCTTTAATACTTATTTCTGCAAAAACAAAGGTTAATCTTTCAGAGGCGTTTGAATTAATAATTTTTAGATATTTAAAGAAATTGGAAAAAGAAAGCAATAATGAACAGTTTCAAGGAATAACTAACGAATTTACTAGTTCTATAAACAAAAAGGAGAATGAATTAATCAACTTAATTGTAAATTTAGAAGATGTAGATTCAATTACTCTAGAAAAGAAAATAACTCCCCGAATTGTAAAAAAAATAGTTACTCCTGATGATGAACAAATAAAGATTGAAACAGATATTGTAAATTATTCAGATTTTCAAGCAAATTTGGTAGATTTTGATTTAATTAAAAATAGTATAGTTGAAACATTCAAAAATAATTTGGATATTGTGAAAGAATTAATACTAAGTTTGAAAACCACTCCCATTGAATCCCTAATGGAGAAAATCGAAAAGACTTCGGGAGAATTGAATCAATTAAGAGAAGATTTTGAACTAAAGTTAGATAATATTCTAAATCTCAATTTTAATAAAAAAGAATGAAAATATTATATTTTATATAGTAAAAATGGTGATGGAGTATCCCTAAAAAAGAGAAATTAGAGGAATTCTCCCCAAAAGATCTTCAAAACCTGACAGATCAAGTAAGGAAGTTAGAAAATCAAATAAATTCATTAAAATCCTTGCCTAAATCAGTCCAAAATTTAGTGGAGAGTATACAAAAAATCGAAAATAAGTTAAATCCGATAAAAAATCTACCTAAGGATTTTCAAGAATTAATGGAAAAAACTGAAAAATTAGAAAGAAATATTAATAACATTAATAAAGAAACATATTACAATAGGGAGCAAATTGAGGAAAAAATCAAAGTTCAAGAAGAAATCATAATGGATATGATTAAAAAATTCAATGATGAGTTTTTTAAAAATAAATCTGAAGTTTCAGAAGAGCTAGGCTCTCTTAAAACCCAACAAGATGTATTAAAGATATCTTATACTATAAATGAAAAAAAACTCATTGATAAAATTAAGTCATTAGTTTCAACTGAATTAAAGAATAGGATTCAAGGACAAGAAAGTGAAATATTGATGAAAATATGGATTGAGGAATTCAAAGAAATTGCCAATGATTTTGAAAAATTTAAAAAAGTTAAACCAAAAGAGTTTAACTTAAGATTAAATGAAATCTTAAACATAATAGAACAATTTAAAGAAAAGATTCATAGTTTTGAATAAAAAAGGATTAGATAAAACAGAAAAACTATTCTAACTTCTTAATCTTGGAGGGGGAACATAAACTTTTCTCATTCCTTCTTTTAATGAAATAGCATTTTCCGGGCAAAAGTGTACACATACTCCGCATCCTATACACCAATCTGGATTTCTTTCTGCTTTATTATCACCATTTAATTCAATAGCACCAACAGGACATTTTTCTACACACGTACCACACCCTATGCATGAATCTTTATCGATAATCGAAATAAAATTGGTTGAATTTATCATTGCAGTCGATCCTCTTCTCCACCAATCGAATGTACCACAGCAATCTTCACAACAATTACATATACTTGTTTCATCTTTCGAGATATCAGAATGAGGATGCCAAGCTTTATGCACTAAACCATCTTTTTCAGAGTCCTTTAATAACTTCAAAGCTTCTTCCTGTGAAATGATCCTTCCAAAACCCTGCTCCGCAACATATCTAGCGGATTTTCCCAATGTAAAACAATTTTCTCTTAATTCAGTTTGATTACATGGATTTCCTAGTAAATCTTGATGATGTCTACAAAAACAATAACCTACAGCTATATTTTTAAATTTTTTTATAATATCTTCCACCTTCTGTGTAGGAATAATCACTTCTTCAGGAATCTCTAATGCTTTATTAATCTCTATCTTTATTTCTTCACCAGATACATTTTTATCCAAAATCGGGATGGTCCTATCAAATGGAGGCATATTTTGAAAGAGAGTTATTACGGTATCGTAATTTTCTTGTATAAAATCTGATAATTCGTTAAAAAGTTTAGCAAATAAAGCAGCTAATTCTTTATTATTTTCGGTAAATTCGATTTTTTTCATAAAAGTGTATTCAAATACTCCAACCATAACTAATGGCATTAAACGATAAACCATAACTCCTTTTGAGCTTGGTTGATTAAATATAAAACCTTTTTTAGCTAACTTTTTTACATAAAATAATATCTCTTCCTCTAACATTTTACTGCTTATTTTTAATTCTTCCAAAGTTTGCGAAGGTTTTCTCCTAAATGCCATAATAAAATCTAAATCTTCTTCATCCAATAATATCTTCAAAAGCTCAATCATAGTATCGTTTACAGGAAAAGGTAAAAATCCAGCTTTTACAATAACACGAGCAGCTTTACGATATTTATCAACTGACATTTTTTTTCAAATCTGAATCTAATTGTACTTACTTAGTAGTATATAATTTATGGTGAATAAATTAAAATTAATTATTATTTTTTATTCTATTAAAAAATAAAGACTCTAATAATTATTGGTTAATAGAAATTTTAAAATTAATTTTAAAATAAATTAAAATAACCTTATTTTTCTAAAGAAAGAGAAAGCAATAATTTTGGTAAGATTTATATGATAAATGCCTTAATAGTTGGACATGGAGCAAGAGAACATGTAATTGGAGAGTCCTTAGTAAATAGTGGAGCAAATTTATTTGCCTTTATGAGTTTTAGAAATGCTGGATTAGATGAATTAAGTAAAGGAAAAGTTAAAATTCATTCAGAAATAGATTTCAAGGAAATTATTGAGTATAGCAAAGAAAAAAAAATTGATTTTGCTGTCATTGGACCTGAAGCTCCTTTAGTAGTTGGAATAGTAGATGCACTTGAAAAGAGTGGAATTCCCTGTGTTGGTCCTAAAATTGAAGCTGCTCAATTAGAAGGATCAAAAATATTTACAAGAGGATTATTAGAGAAATATAAAATCCATTCTAATTTATTAAGTAAAAAATTCTTTTCAATGGATGGAGTTGCTAGTTATATCAAAGATATGGGAGAGGAAAACATTGTAGTCAAGCCAGATGGTTTAACTGGTGGGAAAGGAGTAAAAGTTTATGGTGATCATCTCTTTTCAAAAAATGATATTATTGATTACTGTAGGGAACTAATTCAGAAAAAAAGCGGATTTTTATTAGAAGAAAAATGTGAGGGAGAAGAATTTACTCTTCAATCCTTCGTTGATGGGAAAAAGGTTATCGGCACACCACTTGTTCAGGATCATAAAAGAGCCTATGAAAATGATGAAGGGCCCAATACTGGAGGTATGGGATCATATTCAATGCAAGATCACCTTATGCCCTTTATCGATAAGAATGATGTTGATAAGGCTCTCAAAGATATGACCCAAGTGGTAAATGCAGTTAGAAAAGAAACGGGTGTTGAATATAAAGGATTCTTATATGGGCAATTCATGAAAACAGTTAAAGGTATAAAATTAATTGAGTTTAATGTAAGATTTGGTGATCCTGAAGCTATGAATGTGTTACCTTTATTAGAGAAGAATTTCAATGACATTTGTATGGAAATAATTGATAAAAAATTATCATCAGATATTAAATTTAAGAGAATGGCTACAGTTTGCAAGTATTTAGCTCCTGAAGGTTATCCTGTATCTCCAAAAAAAGATAAATTGGTAGAAATCAATAGGAAAAAGTTAGTAGAATTAGGAGCAAAATTCTATTATGCTTCAGTATATAAGGAGCAAGATAAAATTTATACTACGACCTCAAGGGCAATTGGAATCCTAGGGATAGCTGATAATTTGAAACAAGCTGAAAAGATTGCTGAACAAGGAGTAGAGTGCATCAAGGGGAATTTATTCCATAGAAAAGATGTAGGTACTTTGAAGTTGTTACAGAAACGGATTGATCATATGAATGCTCTATTAAAAAAATAATATCTTTACTTCCTTGAATTTAAGTTTCTTGATGACTTATTTGGATTATGAAATATAAAGATTAGATTATAATAACATATTTACTATTATTATTACAGCTATGGACTGGCACAAAAAAAATGCTCATTTTAATTCATTGCTAAAACAATTATTTCATGATAGAGATCATCAAAAGAGAGCGGAAGCTGCGCGACAATTAGGATTTCTTAGAGACGGGAGAGCGGTAAATTTACTTTGCCGAGCCTTAAAAAATGAATATGATCCTATGGTGATTAATAGGATAATTGAGGCATTGGGGCAAATTGGAGATGGGAGAGCAACTCTAGGGATTATTGAAAAACTAAAAGAAGAATTGGATAAACCAGAAATAGAAAAAGATAAATTAAAGATCATCTTCATAATTGAAAGCCTTATGAAAATCAAGGATAAAAGAGCATTAGTATTTATAGGTCACTTTTTGAACTCAAGAGATGATAAATTAAAAAATCTTGCTCAAAAGGCTTTTGATGAAATTGAGCCAAATTGGCGTTCTATACTAGAAAAGGAGAGGCAAGAAAAATCAATTCAAGATATTTTCAAAGTAAATCTTTAAATATCTAAGAAAAAATTGAGAAATATTTCAAATTAGTATCCTTAACTTTTAGCAAACTTAGTATAATACTTCTTTCCTTTATGTATATTATAAAATCTTCTTATGTAGTAATATATATAGAAGCCTAGAACGAATATCCAATATATAATAAAAATTATTAGAAACTGAAATAGAAATGGTAAAAAAACTGCTAACAAGATAGCAACCATTCCTAATATTATTAAAAATTCAAATGATATCATAGGATCATATTTTTTTTCTGATACAAAGTGTTTAAAATTTTTGAGTAAACTATTTTCTTTTAAACTCTCATAGCAATCACAACATATTAATGGAATATCAATATTATATCGGTCTTTTACATATAATTTTTGAATTATAGTTAAAATACGATGAATTTTATTCCCACATAATTTACATTGAAAATGTCCTCTGGTTTTATCAGTTTCAATCTTATCAATTTCTAATTTTGGAAAGAAACAATTATTTTCTTTATAATGCTGACAAGTTTTACATGTTAATATTTTATCAACGTATTCTTCTTCTGAAGCGGTTTTTTCTGGTTTCATAAAAAAAGGAAATTGACTGTGATATTGACAAATTACACGCCCTTTATTATCAATCTCGAAAGAAGGTTCTACAAATGACATTTATTGATAATGAAATAATCATGATTATATATTTATTTAACGCTTAAGTTTTAGAATATATCAACAAAACAGGGTCTTGATATGAAATTGGTTTTACATTTTTATGAAAAAATTAATTTTTTATAAAAGATTTAAGTTCTATATAACATCTGTAACAACTTTTAAATTAACACATAAAGTTTGATAAAAAATGTCAGCAATTTCGAATAGTAATTACGACTTAATAGAAATTCTTTCTAACAATATTGAGGATTTAATGTACATCCTAAATGATTCCCTTGAATGTGAATACGTAAATGAGAAAACTCATGTGGATTCAATTGGTTATTCTTGTTTATCAAATAAATTCACAGATTATGTTTATGGTTCTGATATAGAAAAGGCAATTGAATTTTTAAAGAAAGTATTAAAATCTGGAGAAGCTGTAGAAGAATTTAGAATAATGACTAATGGTGGTTATAAATACTATGAAGTTAAAGGAAAAAGATTTTTTGATAAAGATTATAATGCTAAAATTTTTCTCATTTCAAAAGATATTTCAAAATTTAAAGAACTTGAAGAAGAATGGATAAAAGGTACTAAAAAGTTAAAAGAAATGACTGAAACTCTACCAGAAATAAGATTTTGGAAATTCTTGCAATCAGGGAGTTCAAAATTAGCTATACAAAAAACATATGAAATGTTAGATTTGGTAATTGAAAATATTCCACAATTTATTTTCTGGAAGGACATTAATTTAAATTATTTAGGATGTAATAATAATTACGCTTTACTAAATAAATTAGGAGATCCAAATTTCATTGTAGGGAAAAAAGACTCAGAATTACCATGGCCTAAAAATAACGTAACACATATTCAAGAAAGAGAAAGACATGTAATTAAAACTAATAAAAATGAATATTCGGTAGAATCTTGGACTTTACCAGATGGAAATAAAGTATGGTTTGAAGTGAATAGAATCCCACTTCATGACTTAAAAAATAATGTAGTTGGACTTCTATCTACATATAACGATATAACTGGTAGAATAATCTCTGAGCAAAAATTAAGCCAATCAGAGTTAAAGTATCGAAGTATACTCGAGAATATTAAAGAAGGATATTTTGAGGTTGACTTAAGAGGAAATTTCACTTTTATCAATAATTCTTTTAGTGAAATCTTTGGATATAATGAAACTGAAATTTTAGGTAGTAATTACAAAAAATTTGCTGATGAAAAAAACAGGAATAAAGCATTTGAGGCATTTAACCAAGTTTATAAGACTAGCATAGGTCAAAAATTTCTCCAATTCGAATTTAAAAGAAAAGATGGAGAAATCATCAATTTAGAGACCTCTGTAGATTTAAAATACAATTCGGAAGGAGTTAAAATTGGATTCTATGGAATAATACATGATATCACTGATAAATATCTTTTAGAACAAGAATTAAAAAAATCAGAAGAAAGATATCGGTTTATCTCTGAGAACGCTTATGACTTGATTTCAATAATAAATCAAAAATTGAAGTTTGAATATGCCAATGAACGACCCTTTTTTGACATATTAGGGTATAAGAAAGAAGAAATTATTGGTACATCAGTGTTAAGCCTTGTTTATCCCGATGAGAAACAATTAGCATTGAATATTTTGATTGAAGGTCTTAAAAAAGGTGAGGGGGTATCAGAATTTCGAATACATCATAAAAAAGGTAATTGGGTCTGGATAGAAGTTAAAGGGAGTGCATTTACTGATTTAGATGGGAAGACTAAAGGAATTATTATCGGAAGAGATATAACTGAGAAGAAACTAGCAGAGGGAGAATTAAAAAGATTGAATAAAGAACTCGAACAAATTGTTCTAGAAAGAACTAAGGAATTAAGAGAATCGGAAGAAAAATTTAGGTCTATGACTGAACAGTCTTCAATGGGTATAGTAATTCTACAAGATGGATATATTAAATACAGTAATGATGCGATATCTACAATTACGGGATATACTTCTAAGGAAATAAATAATTGGACTCAAAATGAGTTCTTCCAAAAGATTCATGATGAAGACCAACTTCTTGTGTTTGAACACCTTATAACAAAATTAAATGAAGGATCTAAGTTCCCATCCCATTATAATTGTAGAATAGTTACGACTTCAAAAGAAATTAAGTGGATAGAATTGCATTCACAGTTAATAGAATATAAAGGGAAATCTGCTGTTTTAGCTACATTTATAGATATCACAGACAAGAAAATTGCGGAAGAAAAATTAATAGAATCTGAAGAAAAATATAGACATTTATTTGAAAACTCCCCCTATGGTATTGTATTATTAGATTTAAATGGCTTAATAATTGATGTTAATTCCACAACACCAAAATTGTTCGGTTATACCAAAGAAGATTTAATTGGTAAAAATTATCTTCATTTATTAGATGTATATCCCTCTAATACTAAATTAGCATTACGTAAGATTACAAATCTCATTAGTGATGGAGAATTTATGATACCAAAAATGAAACCTCAAACCATACAGATTTTTAAGAAAGATGGAACGATTGCATGGGTTGAATCAGAAATTTCAACTATTAAATTGGGTAATAAAGTATTTATACAAATTATAATATTGGATATTACTGATAAAAAGATTGCTGAACAGAAATTAATTGAATCAGAACGTATGTTAAGGGAACAAAATATTGAATTAAAAGAATTAGATAAATTAAAAACTGATTTTATAAGTATTGCTGCTCATGAACTAAAAACACCACTAATTTCTGTAGGAGGATATATAGATCTTATCTTCATGAGAGAAAAAGATTTAAAAGAAGAGATTAAAGAGGATTTAGAGAGATCTTTAAACAATGTCCGTCGACTTGAAGATTACATCAATCGCTTAATGGATGTTATGAAAATAGATGCAAAAAAGATGGATTTAGAATTTACTGAAGAAATAATTCATGATATATTAGAAAACTCCCTGTCAGAATTATACTTTCAACTCAAGCAAAAAGATTTAAAATTAAGATTGGAGGTTGATAAATCTATTAAATTAAATGTAGATTCTTTGAGAATTTATCAAGTTTTTTCAAATCTCATTTCCAACGCCATTAAGTTTTCTAATGAAGGTGGTTTTATAGAAATCTCTGCTGAAAAACAAAATAATAATTTCCTATTTATAGTAAAAGATTATGGAAAAGGATTAACTAAAAAGGAAATGGATAAATTATTTGGAAAATTTGTCTCCATCGGGCAGTATTCTGAAGATCTTTCAGCATTCGAAAAAGGAACTGGATTAGGATTATATATTGCTAAGGGGATTATTGAAGCTCACGGTGGAAATATTTGGGTCAAATCTGAAGGTTTAAATAAAGGAACTGAGTTTTTCTTTACTTTACCAATTAGGGAGAATTAAATTAGGATCTCTAAATGCATCTTGACACATTACTAATAATTAAATATAATAATGTAGTTCATTTCTTTAAAACTAAGTAAAGGAATTTTTCTTTTTAAATAATTAGAAATTCTGAATTGTATCAAAACTTAAATTAATAAGGTTAAGTTTTTTAAAACAATAAAAGTGTAATATAGAATAACTATAATGTCAACTATAATAATTTCTGAGAAAAAAAAAGCAGCTGAAGCTATAGCGGAAGCTCTTGGACCAGTTAAAACAATTAATAGAACAAAACAGTATAATATTTATCATGTTCCTTCAAGAAATGTTTTTGTGATTCCATTAAGAGGTCATCTTCTAGAATATCGAAATACACCAAGTTTTAAAAGTTGGGTAAATACTAATCCACGTGAAATTATTACCAATCCAAATGCCATAAAAAAGATTCCAATAAGTTCTTCGAGGCCTTATATTAAAGCATTAAAAGAATACTCGAAAATTTCAAACCATTGTATTATTGGCACAGATGCAGATATAGAAGGTTGTAATATTGGACTTTTTGATGCATTACCATATATTAAACTAATAAAACCAAATATTAAAGTATCTCAACTATGGCTTAGTTCACTTCAAAAAACTGAAATTTTACAGAAATTTAATAATTTGATTGCTCCTAAATACAATTGGGGTGAATCTGGAGAAGCACGCTCGGTAATTGATGCTTTTATCGGTTTTTCATCCACAAGAGAAATTACAAGCACACTTCGTCCTTTATTAGATAGATTCAGAGTTAAATTCACTTCCATTGGAAGGGTGCAAACATCCCTTTTATATTTAATTTATTTAAGAGAACAAGAAATACTTATATTCGTGCCAGAGCCTTATTTCACAATAGAAGCGGTCCTAATGCATGAAAAAGGCTATTTTAAGGCACAGCATGATTTAAATCCTTTTAAAAAACAGGATGAGAAAAAAGCTAAAAAAATATATCTCAAAATTAAAAACGAAAAAATTGCCAAAATTATTGATCATGCTAAGAAGCTTATTAAAAGAGCTCCACCAACTCCATTAAATACTTCAAAGGCACTAATTCTATTAACCAAAAATCTAAAGCTATCTGCTCATATTGCGATGAAAACAATGAATTCCTTATATCTAAATAAAATTATATCTTACCCTAGAACAGAAAGTGATGTATATAAACCAAATTTTAACCATAAAGATTTAATTAACAATTTCCTAAATCACTCCCTATTTGGCAATTATACAGATAAACTATTAAGAAATAATAGAATTAGGCCAACTAAAGGTAAAAAAGATGCAGGTGATCACCCACCAATTACTCCTCTTGTTAGTTTAGAATTAATGGATGATAAGCTTGAAAATGATCTCCAGAAAAAAGTATATAATTTACTAGCAAGGCATTATCTTGCTCTATTTGGTGAAGAAGCGATTGAATCAAAACAATTTTTAAAACTTTTAATAAAAGATGAGCCATTCAATGCCCAAATAGTATCATTAATTTCTGAGGGGTTCTTGGAAATTGCTCCGTTTTTGAAACCCAAATATGATACTGAAATACAAATTTTGGGTGATCAAATACCTATTAAGGAGATTCTATTCAATCAAAAAGAAACTCAACCTCCCCCTAGATATACAGATACAACTCTACTAAAATTGATGGAAAGAAATCATCTAGGCACCAAATCAACAAGGCCTATAATAATCAGATTACTTCAAACTAGGAAATTAATTAAACGAATGAGATATCGATATTTCATAACCGATTTAGGCAATTTTCTTATTGAGAATTTAATAAAGATATGGCTACCATTTCTAAAACCAAGTTTCACCAAAGATGTTGAAATAAAATTAGGAGATATTAAGGATGGAAAAGCTAGTTGGCAAAATGTTGTTAATGATGTCAAAAAAGACTTTTTAGTATTATTTGACAAATTATTGGCAAATAAAGAGAAGATCATCTTAAATATAGACAATTTTAAACAGAAATTAGATTTACAAGTTCCTAAAGAGTTTCCTCTAACAAGATCAAATTGTCCATTTTGTAATAATTATCCTATGAAATTTGTTAATCTTCCCAATAAGCGATTTCTTGTCTGTTCAGATAATAATTGTAAAAAATATTTATCTTTACCCAAAAATGGCATACTAGAATTGGTAAACTCTACATGCTCATTATGTGAATTTAACATTTTCAAAATAACTTTGCATAAATATAATAAGCCATTTCTTTATTATTTATGTCCTAAATGCTGGAATGAGGGGTTAACTGATAGAAGTGGAAAAGGTTTCTGTGATAAATGTGGTGACTATAAAATTGAAAATGATAAGTGTGTTAGAAAATAAAAAATTACTCCATTAATCTAATTTGAATTTATATTTATTGAATGCAGCACGGGTTAATCCAACATAATTATCACTAATTTTGTAATATAACTTTCCATCTATTATTCTCTTTTCAACATAATCATTTTTTAATACGTTGTTTAATGAGTTTATCATCATGCCTAACGTAACAGCACCCATATATTTTTGTTGACGTTTTGCTATTCGAATTAAATCCAGTTCTGAATGCCAATTGCCATCCAATAATTCTATTAAGATTTCATTTTTTACAGGGACCTTTATATTTTTGATTTTATTAAACAAACCTGAGTAATCAGGTTTGAAATATTTTTTTAACATCTTTGATTGATCATAATTATTGGGTTGAAATTCTTCCATTGCTCTTAACTCCAAAAAAAAAGAGATATGTTTATACTATAATATCAGAATGATATTTTTAATGAATTGTAATATGCATGTAATATTTACAAGATACAAACTAAAATCTTAGTTTTTTTAGTTTAGTTATAACAAGCCTTCTGGGATACCTTCATTGAAATATTTAGCTCTTGTAACCCATAAGTCTTGAAACTCTGGTAGCATAGACAAAATTGAACCCCCGACCCATACAGAAAAAACCCGTTCTCTAGGTGCAATGATTTTAATAGTTTGACTTTTTTTCTTTCTTTTTGCTAATTCTAATTCTAACTCTTGATGAATGCGTGACTTTAAATTAGGAAACATGGAAGATCCTCCAGATAAAAATATATTATTTAATAATTCTGGACGGATATCAACATCACATTCATCTATTACATCCATTATCGCCTGGGGTAATGAGTCCTCTTCTAATTCTAAGGATGGGTTAAAAAAAAGTTCTGGAACCTTAAATCGTTCTCCACTTAATTTAATAGTAGAACCATCAGGTAATGAATAAGGCTTCTCATATTGCTCAACTCGCTTAAGATCTTCCTTGTAATCTAAGGAGACAAAGCAAGCTTTTTCTTTTAGTGCCCTAACTAATTCCCGTCTTATCGATGAGTCAGCAGAGAATCCAATCTCACCTAGGATTTTTTCCATATATCTAGTCAAGGTTCTACCACCCAATTCTAAAATCCGTATTGCATGATCTATCTTATACCCCTCATAAATAGGTACAATTCTAGTAAGACTATCACCGATTTCTACGACCAAACCTGTTTGAAATCCTCCTGAATATAGTGGTAGCATTGAATCTAATACTGGATAAAAAGCCATACATTGATACTGTTCTAAAAATAATTCAAATAATCGTGCTAAATCTTGTTTGGGAAATAAAGGATGTACCGCGAAAAGAATATTAACTAAGCTTGGATCTACTCGAAGATTGTAAAAAATGTAATCAATTATCTTCTCAAACGATATCCAATCCTGTATTTTTCCCTTTTCAATAGGATAAAGAACTTTAAAGAGACCTAACGATTGAATCTCATCCCCTACATAAAATTCCTCAGTTTTTGCGCCTCCATAATCAAAATCGATTTGTTGGTATTTAGGAGTTCCAACAATAGTAAAAAAGACCTGAGATGGCATATCTTCTCCAGCAAAACCACATTTCGTTGCAAAGGATCCTAAATCGAGAACAACTGTTAAATTTCCCATAATACCAAATTAGAACTGTATTACATAATCTTTTGATTTAATAATCAATTAATTTATTTATTTTTATTCTAATAAAATTTTCAGTAAAATAAACCTAAGTATTAGCAATCTAAACTAAAAGAATTTTTAGTGGTGTGTATTCGGTCATTGGAATAAAAGCTTCACCATATTTCACATTGATTTCATTCCCTCTTAAAGTTGCTGTGTCTTCTGCCCATTCTATTACCCGCTCGAGTACCTCTTTTTGTGATTCATAGACTTGATTAAATATCTGTTTCTTCCTATTCCAATAATATTCTATATCAACAATTACAAAAACTGAGGCATCAATATATTGAAACTTACAAGAGGGAGATTCATAGTAATATACTCCATAAGGGGTCCAACTTCTTTCATGGCCTCCATAAGCTTTTCCACTAGAACAATGATATATTGATTCACGGGTAATTAAAGATAGATTACGATGTACCCGATGAAAATCCGAAAAATGTGGTATTAATATAACTTGTGGTTGCCATTCTCGTATTAGATTTGTAATTTTTGATACCTTAGTCCTATTAATCTCAATATCAGAATAATTTAAATCAATTATTTTAGCTTTTATTATATCCTCAACTAATTTTAGCTCATTTTTACGATGTTCTAAGATTTTGGATTTGTCTAATTTCTTAGTATAACCTCCTAAGCCACTGGTAGCTACTACAATTATAATTTCAGACCCTAATTCTTTATATTTAAGTATCGTTCCGCCACATGATATGATTTCATCGTCAGGATGTCCGGCAAAAACCATTAATTTTTTAGGCACAACAATGGGGGTTTTATCTTCACATAGTATATAATCTTTTTTCTCCATTTATTATAATTACTTCTTAAAGAAATAAAAAACTTTCTGAAAATAATTAGAGCAATAAAAAATGGGAGTTATTAGATAAAAGAAAAATTATATTTTGCTTATTCTCCTCTCATTATCTTCTTTAAGCGATTCAATTCTTCAAGCATCTCATCTCTTAAGGAACTTAAACCTCCTCCTGCTCTTGGTGCGACACCGGGTGCTGCGGGAGTTACTGCTCCAGGAGCTCTTGGTGGGCCACTACTGGTAGGAGCTGCAGGGGGACCAGTTCGTTTTGCAAAAGTTGGTGCCTTTACCACCCCACCACTTGGAGCGGTAGGAGGACCACCACTTCCCGATGCTGGTGGTAATTTTGGAGCTGGAGGTAAATTAGTACGTATTGGAGGAGCACTACTTGGAGGTGCTTTTGGAGGACCACCACCGCTAGGAGGAGCTTTTGGAGCCCCTATCATAGGAGGTTTAGGAAGGCCAGGACTAGCACTAGCAGTAGTTGGTGCTTGAGCTGGTGATTTACCTCCACTTAATAAATTAAATAACGTACTCGCAGCAGCCGTTTTAACATTACCAGTAGCCGGCGTTGCAACTATTTTAGAGGAAGTACTAACAGTTTGAACTTCAGCTTCAACTTTTACTTCTTTCAAATCTTTTAATGCCTTATTTAAAGATTTTATAAAGTCATTAATCCCTTTGACAGTTTCCCCAAGATCATCTGATAAAGAAGTCAATCCCTTTTTCATAAAATTAATAACGCGTTCTAGCTTTTTTTGTTCTTTTGAAACCAAGATTTAATCAAATCCTCTAAGTTATTTTGAAAAGTAGAATATTATATATTTATAGTGATAATTCAATTATATTAATTTATATTTTTGCTTTTATGTTTTTTATAATTTGCGAATATACCCTATTTTTTAACTGAATCCATTAAAATTCAAAGGAAAAAAGCTAATGGTAAATGTTATTTTAACCTTTAAAGACATTAATTTTTAAGTATGAAATTATTTTCTAACTCGTGAAATCCTAAATGAAATCTAAAATCTTAAACTAAAAAAAAAACAATTAAAAATCCTAAATCTAATAATATTATATACGATATTTCATTAGAAATTTTTAAATTATTCGAATGAAATAAATTCAAAATTAAAATAAAAAATATAATTCAATATAATTTAATCATTGAGGAGATTTTTCGAAAAGTGGTGATGGATTATCCCTAAGCGTGAACTTTTTATTAAGCGGGTCTATGAGATTGTAAATGAGCTTAAAATTCCATTAATAGACGAGCGTGTTTACGATAAAGTTACTTTTGGTACAAGTGCAGCTATTGCTAAAATTGTGTTTAAATTTGAAGAAGATGAATCAGTAATTCGCGGATTTCTTGGTTTAGCAGAATATTTCCATACTGTTGTAATCAAGAAAGGAGATCAATTTTACATTCCGCATGCTTCGATTCTCTTTCAATTAGTTAGCTCATAATTTCATATTTTTTTTACTTTTCTTTTGTTAAGAACTTGTTTTATTTAGTAATATTATCAAAATAGAATTTTGATTTTTTAATTGTTTCAAGAACTTCAGATTCAGGAACATCATACCAATGTTGATAAGCATCAGCCACAGCAAACCACATTGTATTTCTACTATTAGGGCAAAAAACTTCGCTAACTTCTTTTTGAATCCTCGAAATAGTATGTAAAGGTGCTGTTGGAACAGCGAGATATGTTTTAGCAGGATTATATTTTTTAACCATTTGGATTGCAGCTAACATCGTAAAACCAGATGCTAATCCATCATCCATTAAAAAAATGTACTGATTTTCTATAAGTTTTCTATACGTTTCATGCAATTCAGGACTTTTATTATAATAACTAATTCTTTCTTTAATTTCATTTTTTGTACTTTCTATTGACTTTTCAAGCTGAAATTTAGATAAATTTAAGCTATTTAATAAAGGTTCATTAATTAAAATTGTACCATCAGTGGTAATAGATCCAAAACCCGCTTCTGTATTAAATGGTATTTTAATTTTTCTAACTATTATGATATCATACTTTAAATCTAGTTTATCACAAAAGCCTTCTGCTACAGGAACACCACCATTAGGTATTGTAAAAACAATAAATCTGTCAATAAACTTATCCAATTTTCTTTTTAAAGTTGTGGATCTTTTTAATATAAATTCAGCTAAAATTTGTCCTGCTTGGAAGCGAGATTCATACTTTTCAAATTTCATTTCAAGTAATATTATAAAAAACTTTGAATTAAATAGTTAACTTATTAATGAGGAATAATTAGCCATGACTAATTTATTAAAAATTTAATAATAAGAAATTGATCAATTTTAAGATAAAGTAGAACATATTGCTATTCTAATTCAAATTAATTATAACTTACAAAATATTAAAAAGTAAATTTTTAATTTAATTTAAACCTTAAATAAATAATAGAAAGATGTTTGAAAATTCGATTTCTAATTCATCAGATATTGATGATGATGATATATGGAAGCGCGGGATACTAAAGGTAAAATTATTAAAGAGACTTTTCCATCTGAAATTGTCTCAATTGTGGGAGATATTCTCGCTGGTATAATCCTCTCTATCTTAATTTTACCTTTTAAAAGCTTCCTAATTTTAATTTTAATAATACCACCTTTATTATCTTTACGTGGAAATATTACTGCGCCTTTCATTGCAAGGAATGCAAGAGACCTTATCATTGGTGAATTCAACCTTCGATTATTGATTGAAAATGTTTTAGCTACTTATTGCCTTTCTTTAATCACAGCAACTCTTATAGGATTCCTTAGTCTAGTTTTGAGTATCCTATTTTTCAGCATTATAATCCTTCCAATAAATGTTATAATATTTATTCCAATAATATCAATAACTTTAACATTATCTTTGACAATTCCAGTTTCGACCATTCTTAATTATCTCACATTTAGATACGGGTTAAATCCAAATAATATCGTGAATCCCGTTATGACTGCTATAGGAGATTTTACTATGGTCGTTTGCTTTTATTTAACAATCATAATATTAGGAGTTCCATGAATGAAGTACTTCAAGAGTATTGTTAAAGAGTCAATTGTTATAGTAATAGTCTCATCAATGATTGGTATATTTTCAGGCTCAGTTTTGTCTAAAAATCAAAATATTCTATATAGTTTTCCTATTATTCTATTAATCCTGCCATCTTTGAATTCATTAATAGGTGATATGGCGACAGTTTTGGTTTCTCGTTTGACCACACATTTATATCTGGGGGCTATTTCTCCTAAAGTTCAAAAATCTAAGAAATTGATGGATGACCTTAAAGGATTATTAGTTACACTTCTTTTGAGCCTAATAGCATTAATTATTATAGGTTATGGGGTAGGATTTGCCACAGGAATCCAAATAGTAAATCCAGCTTGGATCATCATCATCATTATCATCAGTGTATTAATTCTTTTTGTATTAATGTTTATATTATTATTTATTAGTTCAATAATTATTTTTAAAAAGGGTAAAGATCCTAATAACTTTCTAATTCCTTTTATAACATCCTTAGCAGATTTTTTAACTCCACTCCTCTTAATCATTTTTATCCAAATATTTATATACCATTAAATTTAATGAAGATTTAGAGATATCAGAAAGATGCCAGTAAAGAAAAAGAAATTTAAATATCAACCTTTATCATTAAAAGATATTTTAAAGGAAATGAAACAAAATATTGATTTAATGATAGATTTAGCTTACAGCGCAATAAAATTTGGAAGTAAGGAAATTGCTGATGAGGCTTCTAAAATTGAAAAGAGAATCCATGAGTTAACATTTATACTTAATTTACAAATCATTCAAACCCAAGCAGGAGGAATAAAAGAAGCTAAAAAACTAGAGCCAATAGTAGTTATGGGATACTCAATTGATAAAATTTCAGACGCATTAGCCGATATTGCAAGAGTAGTGTATATAAATAGCGATATATGTGATTTTACCCAATTATTCTGGGATGAGGTACCTGAACCAATAGTTAAAATTACTGTTAAAGGGAAATGTGAATTTATAGGACAATGTCGGCGTGAGGTTCATTTCCGCTCAAAATACGGGGTAGATTTAATAGCGATCAAAAGAGATGATAAATGGTTATTTAATAAAGATGAGATTATTCAAGAAAGTGACATTTTAATTATCAAAGGAGAACTTGAGCCAATTAGAGAATTGAAAAACCTAGTCCTTGATGATGAGGTTATGTCTTTTCAGATTGATGATCAAAAGGAGGAATCGGAATTTGACTTATCTAATCCGGAAGTACTAGAGAATCTTCAAGAATTGAAAAAAGATTATGTATTAATTACAGATATTTCGGAAACGATGATAGAGTTGGCTTTAGCTGCGTTATTTTTTGATAGTTATGAGGTTGCAGAAGATGTATTAGAAATGGAAGAACTTATGGATGGATTAAATATTACTTTTGAAAAAGATCTCTTAGACTTTGCTCATTTAGTGGGTAATCCTCGTGATCTTACAGGTATAATGAGAATTGTTTTTTCTTGTGAACAAATATCAGATGCAGCCGCAAATATAGCTGAAAATATTTTAAAAGGTTTTGAACCCCATATCATTTTACAGAAAGCTATTGAAGAAACTCAAGAAGTTGTTGTACGTGAAATATTATCACCAGATTCATATTTTAAGAATAAATCATATGAAGAATTACAAGATCGACGTTATAAAAGGGGATTTCATATTATTGCACTGAAAAGAGAAGATAAATGGATCTATCGTTTTAAATCTGATTTCATATTTCAAGAAGGGGATTTATTAATTGGACTAGGGCCGAAAGAAACAGTAGAACAATGGAGAAGATGTGTACATCCTGAAATTTTCAGAGAAGATTAAGTCAAAAAGGTGAGCAAAAATGAAATTTGAAGAACGAAAAAAGAGATTTTTGGATACTCTTATGGAAATAGCTGAAAATATTAATAAAAATAGTAATCTAATCAATTTTGATAAAGTTAATAACTTAATAGATTTAATTGTTAAGACTTATGGTGATAACCGGATGGTCTTTCTCTATGGAGCGGGTAGATCTGGTTTTATAGCTAGATGTTTTGCCCAAAGATTAATGCATCTAGGAATTAAATCCTGCTTTATATCCGAGACTGTTACTCATAGATATAATGACAAAGATTTATTAATTATTATTTCTGGAAGCGGAGAGACCACCTCGCCATTAGCAATAGCAAAAAAAGCTAAAGAAATTGGTGGAAAACTAGTATTATTTACAGGGAATCCATACAGTAATATAGCAAAATTATCTGATCTAATAATTCAAATTGAAGGAAAAAGCAAAGAAAAAGCAATAATAGAAGAAAGTTTAGCTCCATACACAGCTTTATTTGACATTTCAATTTTAGCAATTTTAGATACAATTGGAGGTGTATTGATGACGATATTAGGTGTATCAGAAGCGGATATTGATAAACGACATGCTTCAATAGAATAAAATTAGCAATTACTTATTTACTGATCCTTATGCATGAATATATAGAAGTAAAATATATTTCTGAGAAAAAAGGAAGAGGAGCATTTGCTAAAAAGCGAATTAAAAGAGGAACTGTTATAGACATTGCGCATGTAATTCCTATCCCAAATAAGGATTACAAAAAAATAAGCCAAACAAAATTATATGATTATTGTTATATCTGGGAAGATCCAAGATATTTACCGGAATTTAAAAACGCTATAACTCTAAGTATAAGCCAATTTATCAACCATTCATTTGAACCTAATGTTAAATATTTGTATGATTATGAGAAAAAAGCAATTGAATTTTCTGCAATTAGAGATATTTCTGAGGGTGAGGAATTAACAATGAATTATAATGGTTTAGTTAATGATAGAACTCCTGTATGGTTTGACTTAGAATAAATCTATTTTTTTATAAGCGACTTTAATGTAGATAAATTCATAACATCCTCTTTCAGATCTTTGCCTTTTGGTGTTTCTAAAATACCAGGATGATCTTTAAATCTCTCATCATTGACAAAAAATCCAAATACATCTTTACCTATTTTTCCTTGCCCTATATGAGTATGACGATCCACTCGAGATCCTAAACCTTTTTCAGAATCATTAAGATGAAAAGCAAAGAGATAATCTAATCCTACAATATTATCAAATTCATCCCACATTTCATCATATTTCTTTTTGGTTGTAAAATCATATCCAGAAGAAAAAGAATGACATGTATCAAAACATACTCCGATTCGATCTTTCTTAATGATTTTATCAATAATAACTTTTAAATGGTGAAATTTTCGCCCTAAATTATGACCCTGTCCTGCAACAGTTTCTAATAAAATTTTAACTTTAGATTTTTCAGTCTCTTCTAACAATTTATTTAATTGTTCAGCAATACGATTTAATCCCGTCTTTTTAGTTTCTTTTTCATCTTCAAAATTATAAGTCCCAGGATGGATTACTACATAATCGAGTTTAAGTTGTTCCGCTTTAATTAATTCATCCAGCATGGCACTATAAGATTTAGTAAGTTTTTCTTGATCTGAAGTAGCTAAATTGATTAAATAACTATTATGAGATAGAAGTGGCCAAATCTCTTCTTGAAATTTATCTTTCGTTTCTAAGAATTGGTTAATTTCTTTCTCTTCTAGTGGCTTGGATGCCCAACCTCGAACATTCCTTATAAAAACTTGAATTGCTTCACAACCAAGCTCTTTTCCTTTTTCAAGAGCCATGTACTTTCCACCACTTACACTCATATGAGCTCCTAATCTCAATAATTTCACCTTAAACAAATTAGTTTAAAAATAATTTATATAAAATAAGAAATAAAACATTTTAATTATTAGCTTCAATCCACTATTTCATAATCTAATTTATCAAAAATTTCAATGATATCAATTATTTCAAAATTCATATTATACTTTAGATTAGCATCTGACAAATTAGTCCTACAAAATGGACAAACAGATGAAATTTCAGTAACCCCAGTTTCTTGCGCTTCCTCAAGGCGTTCTTTCGAAATCTCTACTGCCCAATCAGGGTATCCAATTTTAACTCCTCCGCCTGCTCCACAACACCATGCATTTTCTCTATTTCGTTTCATTTCTATGAATTCAACACCTGGTATTTGTTTAAGCACTTCTCTTGGGACTTCATACACTCCCATGTGCCTTCCTAAATGACAAGGATCATGATAAGTAAGTTTTTTATTATATTCTGATTTAAACTTGATTTTATTCTCATCCAAAAGCTTCTTTACGATTTCAATTGTATGAAAGATTTGTACTTCTAAATCTGCTCCAAATTTAGCCCAATCTTTCTTTAAAGTTCTATAACATCCTGCACATGAAGTGATTACTTTAGTTGCTCCTGCATTTTTAATTTGAGTCAAAGTATAGTTCATAAAATCGTTTAAAGGTTCAATTTGACCGGTTCTTATAATAGGACTACAACAACAATGCTCATCAATTAGTGTAAAATTAATTCTTGCGTTCTTTAAGAAATTTATGGTTGAATCCCTCAAATTTTTCTGCCGGTAATTAGAGGTGCAACCTATAAAGTAAACCCATTCGGCTTTATCAGGTAAATTGTGCTTATGTTTAAGTTCTGTGTTATCAGAATTAGGCTCTCCATAAGGGTTACACATTTTTGGATTTTGAGTACGATCTAACAAAACTTTTTGTTTTTCTGGACAAAATCCATTTTGTACGGCTTCTATTCGTGCTGCCTCTATGAAATCCACTAGAAAATCATTAAATTTATCAAATCGACAGTTTTCAGTACAATTTGCGCACGTAGTACACGCATATAATACATTTGCTATACTTGAATTCCATGCGATTTCTCCACTTAAAAGACCATAAATAAGCCATAATCGCCCCCCTGTGCTATAAGTTTCAAAACGATATTTTTTATAACTTGGACAGTTGAAATCAGAATAATCATAAGTAAACTTACAGTAGCCACAACGAAAACATCTATGAATGATATCTTTCCAATCTTGTTCTGCACTAGTCATTATATATTCACCTCCCAATTTCCTAGATTCATTATTTTATTAGGATCAAGCGTATTTCGAATCGTATTAAAGAGTTTCTTATAATTGGGATCCATTTTTTCAAGGATTAATCGTTGTCCATCTAATTCTGATTTCCACGGGATACCTCCTAATTCTAAAGCTAATTGATTCGTTTCATGTAAGGCGTTTCTCGCGTTTTGCATATCTTTAGGGTCCGCACGATTAAATGAATAGGAAAAAAACATCATAATATTATGAGTCCCTCCTATTAGTCTTGATCCCAACGTTGGGATGATTCCATATTTTTTTGATATCTCTGCACCTTTTAGATATGCTTCAGGAATCTTTTCAAGAGGCATATTTGCCCCTACATATTCAAAACCCCCTCCTTTTCTAAAATCAGCAGCCGTAGCAGCAAATATAGGTTTTTCCAAATAAGCTCGCCTAAATCGTTCGGGAGCTTTCATATACCTCGCTTTAGCTTTACGGAATACACGTTTGAAAGTTTTAATATGAGTATCAATTTCTTCCTGAGATTCACCAGTGACGAAAACTGTGATAAAAACATAACCCTTCATCCAGTCAGGTTTATCTTGCATTCCAAGTAATACATCTTCGGCTAATCCTGTTCTAGTAACCTCTA
>JBHLPZ010000009.1:0-35839 GCA_048885325.1 Candidatus Odinarchaeota archaeon | reverse complement strand
TTTATAAGTAATAAAAAATAATTCATATTTATATTTTCATTGAAAGCGATTATGATGGAAGATTTAAAAGAATTGGGCAAACCTTTAGAATTTTGGGAATATTTTTTTGAAATATCAAAAATTCCTCGATGCTCTGGATATGAGGATCAAATGAGAGTTTTTGTCCAAAAAGAAGCAGAAAAAATGGGTTACCAGACTATGACTGATCAAATTAAGAACATAGTAATTAAAATTCCTTCAAAAATGAAAAGTGAAAAGTCCGGAGTTATTTTACAAAGCCACATGGATATGGTTTGCGAAAAGAATGATGATGTTAAGCATGACTTTTCGAAAGATCCCCTAGATTTGAAATTAATTGAAATTGATAATGAAAAGTGGATAACGGCAAATGGTACTACTTTAGGAGCGGATAATGCTGTTGGAATGGCTTACCAACTAGCGATTATGAAAAAAATCAATAGGGGAGAGTTAGATTTTGGGCCTATTTCATTAGATCTTCTATTTACTGTAGATGAAGAGAGAGGTCTAACTGGTGCAAGTCATATTGATAAAAATATGATAAGTGGCTCCTATATGATAAATCTTGATTCAGAAGAAGAAAAAAAATTTACAATTGGTGCTGCTGGAGGTAGGGTTTTTGAAGTTATTGTAAAAGGCGGAAGACAACCTGTAGATAATGATAAAAAAGTAATCCCAATGAAACTTTCAGTTCTGGGACTTGTGGGGGGCCATTCTGGGGGAGATATTAATAAAGGTAGAGCAAATGCACTAAAAATAATTACTCAAATTTTATGGAAATTAAAAAAGAAATTTGATATTTATATAAATTCCTTAAATGGGGGTAATTTGGATAATGCTATTCCAAGAGAAGCGGAAACTATATTTTTTATTGAAGAAAATGACCTTTCAAAGATAACTAATTTTATTAATAACAATTCTCAGCATATTAAGACATTATATAATGGAATTGAACCGAATATGGAAATTTCAATTCAAAAATTAGAAAACTTTAATGAATTTTCAATGATTTCTAAAGAATTCCAGGATAAATTAATAGACTTATTATTTTCACTACCAAACGGCCCCATTTTGATACATCCTATAACAAAAGAATTGGTACATACTTCTACTAACTTTTCTTCAATAAGAACTGAAAAAAATTCTATAAATTTTGTAATAAGCCAAAGAAGTTTAACTCAATATGAACAAGACGTAATATATGAAAAATTTTTAACTTTGTTTGAAATATCTGGTTTGGATTTAAATGTAAATATCAAATATGAATATCCAAGTTGGCCTCCAAATTTCGATTCAAAAATTTCAAAGCTTTCTAGAACAATATATAAAAAATTATTCGGTAATGAAGTTATAATTCAAGCTGTTCATGCAGGTTTAGAATGTGCCTATTTTATTTATCATTATCCAAATATGGAGCTAATTTCAATCGGACCGGATATAATTGATGTTCATTCACCAGATGAGCGCTTAAAAATAATTAGTGTAGAAAAAATTTGGAATTTCTTGATAGTATTATTAATGGAATTAGTATAGATATTATGAAAAGAAGAGGATTAATTAAAAAGTTTTTAATTTAAAGAAGATTATTTAATTTTAGACCAAACACAATTTCAAACAATGCAAAAACGAAAAACTACTAAAGAAGAAATAAGTGGTTCAGAAACAATTTTTGAAAAAATAAAGAGTAAAACTCCTTGGATCTTTGGAAATTCATTAAGGAAACCTAAAATAGTCTATCCACAGATAAAACTTCCAAGAATGGATATGCCTTTACCAGGTAAGTCTTTAGTAGTTATAGGAATTTATGTTATCCTATTCCTACTTCAGATGGGAATAGTATATATTATTTATAGAGAACCTGTAGCAATAGGAGCAGATCAACAAGGTAATGCTGTTCTTTTATATCCAGATCTTAACGACGCTTTTATAATTGAGAGTATAGTAGCTTCAATTTTCGTATTTCTTTGCTCTATAGGATTTTTATTTCTTTATCAAGCATCCAAATATGTATATAACAAAAAAACAGCGATAAAAATTTTAGTAATTGGAATGATTTTTATAATTACAGCTTTTATTGCACTACAAGCAATAATAACAATAAAACTTGGCGAAAAGTTATTTAATGTTTAATTTTCTTATTAACTTATTTTTATGATATAGAGAAATTCAGGATCTTAATTTCTGGTAATTTGAGTTAGAAGAAAAACTTTTTAAATAAAATCAAAAAAAAAATATAAATTAGTTGTGTTTAAACTAAAATTTATTTTAGTGTTTCAATGAAAGCCTTATAAGCGGCTTCATCCAATAAATTTCCTTTCTCTGCATCCCACTTAGAAGGCTTAACTTTAAATAACCAAGCAGAGAGAGCATCTTCATTGATTTTTTCAGGCTCATCCATTAAGTCAGTATTAATAGCAGTAACACTCCCCGAAACTGGGCTATAAATATCTCCAACAGCTTTACTTGACTCAACGGTACAATCCAAGGGATCGCTACTTGGTTCATCACCATCCATTTTAACTTGTTCTATGGTAGCTCCTTCAAGAGCTTCAACATCTACAAAAGAAATCTCACCTAATTGTTCAGCGGCATAGGGAGTAATTCCAACCTCTCCAGTTGCATCATTAAACCACTGATGGGTTTTAGTAAACCATACTGTCATACAATATCATACTCCTTGTTAATAATTTTATGAATTATAATTATATTGAATTTAATTGTATGATAAAATTAATTATATCAAAAATATAAAATTTTTTTATTAGGTATACTCTTAAAATTAAATTCATTAAAATGATAGCTTCCTTAAAAGATAGGATTAACTTTTATGAAGAATTCAAACAATTTTATTCTAAAATAGTAAAAGATTTCAAGTTTGATCACCATTGTGATAATGAAGCAAGAGATTTTTTACACAAAATTATATTAAAAAAATCTAAAGAATGGAATCTTGAAAAAGTTCTTGATTCTCTTAATACTCTTATTAACAGCAAAGATATAATTCTAGTATATGGATGTGGCCCTTCTTTAGAAGATACAATAGATTATATTCTTGATACTAAAGGAAAGGAAGTATTTAATAATTTTCTTAATTTTACTGCCGATGGTGCATCCAGATTATTACGAGAAAATGAAATACCCGTTGATGCTGTATTTACGGATTTAGATGGAATAACAAAAACGGAATTTTACTACTCAAAATTTGTAGTCCTTCATGCTCATGGAGATAATCTAGATAAATTGCAAGATTTTGAGGATCATATCATTAAATTTAAAAATCTAATATGTACTACTCAAGTTGAACCTCTTGAAAATATTATTAATCATGGTGGTTTTACTGATGGAGATCGAATTCTTTTTTTTTTAAAATCTCTAGTATCACCAGAACACAAAATATTTTTAATAGGGATGGATTTTGATAAAATAGTTGGAAGGTATAGTAAAGTTGGTAAACTTGAGAATTTTAAAGGTTCAAAAATTAAAATAATGAAATTAACTTACGCAAAGAAGTTAATAGAATGGATTAAAAATAAGATTGAATGTCCAATTTATTATGTAAATTCCACGACTAGATCTAAGAGCTTTCTAAACATTTCATTAAATAGTTTTAAGAAATCAGTTTTAAAAAAATATTAATTAGAGCCTATAATCTTGAATACCTTCAGAAGTTATCTTATATGAAGCTTTTTTTTCTGGAAGGGAAAAAGAATTAACTAAATGGGCACATCCAATTGATTCTTCCTTAAAGCTTAGATATAAGAACTCTGAAAAGAAATGGTTAAGAAATTGAATTCCTACGGGAATGTGATTGATGATAGAGTTATTAACAAAATTAGGAGTAATTTGAGCTGTTGCTATTGTTATTAAATTGTATTTATCAGTGATATGATTGAAATATTCTAAGATCTTAATAAAAGTTGTTTTGGCTTTCAAATAGCTTATATTTAAATCAGCCTGTTCAAGACGATAATGATTATTAATAGAATCTATCAAAATCACTTTGTAATTCTTACTTTTTATCAAGTTTTTAATATTTTTCAAATTTAAGAGGAACATCGAATTGCTCATGATCTTTGAAACTATAATACTTTTTAATACCTTAGCCGAATTAAGATTTTGAGTTTCTGCCAGTTCATTAATTCTCTCTGGTCTAAATGTATTTTCAGTATCTATATAAATAGAATTAGAAAATTTTTTATATGCTTCTATACATAATTGATGACATAATTGAGTTTTCCCGGTACTATTTGCGCCAAATATTAAATACATTTTACCTAAATGGAATCCACCGTTCAAAATTTTATTTAAATCTTTTGAACCTGAACATGATAAATTGGATTGGTTTAGATTTTTGTCTTGTTCTTTAATTATATCATTAGCATTAATGTATTGATTTGTTTTATTAAGAAATTTGGATTTATCAATATTCATCTTTTATCTATAAATTTGATTTAAAAAATTTAATTATTATGAAGAATTTAATCAATAAAACGTTAATAAGTAATACTAAAAAAATAAACCATAAAATTAATTTTGAAATAAACATAAAGTATATTGCTTAACTAAATAATCAATATTAAATATGGCAAAGAAAAAAAAAGAAGTTTGTCCTTACTGTGGTAATAGTTTTGCATATTTATCGCGCCATAAATGTAAAGTAAAAGAGAGATTGGAGAGTTCTGAAGATTCTGATAAAACTGAGGTTGATAGAAGAATAGAAAGAATAGAAGAAAGGAAAAAACATTTCACTAGGAGTCTTAAAAAAGAAGAAAGGACTGTTCTTGACATTATAAACAAAAGAGGCAATTTATACTTTGAAGAACTACTGGAATTTACAAATAAAAATCGAAATGAATTGGACGACATTTTAGAGATTTTAGCTTTACAATCAAAAATTACACTCAGAAGAGAATTAGTTGATGCGTCTTGGACAAAATTCATATCTGCTATTGAGGAAATTGAATTAAAAGTTAAAGATGTAAAAATTGATGAAAATAAAAAAGATTTTATTTTAGATATTTTTTCATATCAACCGTGCTTAATTTGTCCATTCATCAATAGGTGTAGTGAGACTAGTAATGATCAATTTAATCCTAAGGTTTGTCCTTGGCTCACTGATTGGATTTACTCCTTATTAGAGGGTAGAATTTATAAAGTGAATTTTGAGGAGATTCAATCGGAGACTATAGAATAATTATTTCTTTTTTAATGCAATAAGGTATATTTCATTACTTTTTTTATATGAAGATTTTGGTTTAAAACTTTTAACATTAATGAATTTTTTTTTTAAATCCTCATAAAATTCTTCATAATCTTTTCCTTGAAAGAGTTTAATGACAAAAGTTCCTTTATATTTCAAGAATTTTGTTAATTTTAATATTTCGTAACATAGCTTTATTTGCCTTGCTTGATCACTAAATTTATTTCCAGATTTATTTATGCTTGCATCAGAAGTGATTAAATCTAACTTTTCTCCATTAAAATATTCATTTATTTTATTCCTTAACTCTTCATTCGTGAGATCCATTTTAACAATTTCTACATCCTCAATTGGAGATAGCTTCTTAAGATCAACTCCCATAATTTTATAATGAGTTCTAGAGTAGTGATCATCATTATATTTTTCTAAATTTTCATTGGCAAATTCTTTTGCAACCTGTAACCAAGAACCAGGGGCACTTCCTAAATCAAGAATATAAAATGCTCTTTTAAAGATATTAAATCTTTTTTGTATTTCAATAAGTTTAAACGCGGAACGTGCTCTATATCCTATTTGTTTAGCTTCTCTATAATGAGATTCTTTTCTATGATTTACTGGATATTTAGACACATTCGATGACCCTTATCCCTCTAGTTCAATTAATATTTTTTGTAGCTCATCTATTCCAATATTTGTTTTTATTGATAAAAAGTCAAAATGGGTTCTTGAAGCTTGACCACCATTTCTTTTTATTTGTTTAATAATTAGATCAATTTTAGGTATTTGGGATAGTTTCAACCTCTCACATAATAGATGTATATTATAGTAAGTAATAGGCATATCAATTTCATTTAATATCAAGCTTAAAATTTTATTGACTTTTTTCTTAGTAAAATGATTTGAGTTTGAATTATGAAAAAGAACTCGTTTAATAAATTCTTTATCATAGATTTTTTCAATCCAAAATGGTCCAGCATATTCGAGCATTTCATCTTCCTTACAAGACGGACATTGATTAGGGATTTTTACAATGTTACTTGTATATACAGAACGGTGGCCACAATTATTACAATGTATGATATATCCATAATTAGAAAAGTTTGCATAGATCTTATCTTTACTTTTATACGTTTGAGCAAAAATCTTTATGAAATGGCCTGAATAAAACGTTAATAATGGATTTATGCCAAGATTATTGACATTAGCTATTTTTGATATAAAATGAAGCAAAATTCTTGCACCAGTTTCTTTGCAATATTCATTATGAAGAGGTTTGGACATATATTTTTTGAAACATGCTTTCTTTCTAACACCAAATAGAACCGCTGTATCAGTTGCAGTTATACATAATAATCCATTCTTCTTTTGAATTAGTTTCAAAGCAGCATCAATAAAGTGAGAAGGTGTACCAAATGGATCGATTATAATTACATTAGGACGCTTAATAAGTATTTTTGAATTTATTTTGATTTGGTGGGCTAATTTTAAACATAATACATTGGAATCTTCATTAATTACTTCTACATATGAAGGATTAATCTTATTTATCTCTAAGTTTTTTTTTACAAGGTTTATTGCTAAAGGATTTATATCATTTATATATATTTTTTTGATATTTTTACATTCCTGTAGTAATCTTATGGACCCTATTCCCGATGCCGCCATAGAATCCACTATTATTAAAGATTCTGGATTAAAAATTTCATTATATGCAATAATAGAAGAAATAGTTATATCACGATTTATTTCCATCTTTTTATTATAAAAAACATCCATAGATTTTGATGGAATTTTATCTTTATCTGAATTATGTATATAAAAATCAACATAATTTTCTTTCTGTAAAGAATATCTTTTATTTTCTTGGCTCTTCTTGGTTTTTCTCATAATTAAAATTTTTATTTAATTTGAAAAGCAAAATTGAGTTATTTAAATATAGATGTAAATTTTAAAGTGTCAGATATAGATCTACTGCCTTTTTACTTCCTAAAATTCCACCACATGTAAGAGAATGAATTTTTTGAACATTATCTCTCTTTAAAGGCTCAAAGTCTTCTAAATATTTTATTTTTTCTTTACGCTCTAGATATTCAAAAGCTATAAATTCTCCTTCAAGAGATTTTGTTATAAAAGCCAATGGCAACCATTCATAATAAACTCTTATTTTTGGATTTGGAGAGGGAAAATATGCATATACACCACCATAATTAATAATCGCATGAAAATCTCCCACGAAACTACCACTATAACGATCTTTGAAGCGTCTATTCATTAATAATTTCTCATAATTTTTGTATTTATCAATCCACTGGGTAATATCTCCTCCAATACACCTGATACTTTCCTCATCTTTATTGGGCATTATTTTTAATTCTTGTAATACATAATGATAAAACGTCATACTATAAGGTGAAGTATCTAAAATGAATTCAGCAACTTTACCATTAATAGCTAAAACAAGATTGGTAAAGATTCCGTAGAGTACATAAAACCCACATACTATTTTCCCTGATTCATTATAAATTCCTACTATAGTTCCAACTGTTCTATTGACAGCAACATTAGAAGAGCCATCAACAGGATCAATAGTGATTCCAAAAATTCCATTACCTAACACTGGCTCTGATTCCTCAGATGCGATAAAAGAAAAACCCACGTTTCCTTCATTTAAGGCTTTTAAAATAATACTATGAGTTAAAATATCTTCATGAATTTGTGTTTCTTCAAAAATGTTTTTGGAACCATAAGGCTGTTTTTTAAGATTCATTCTATGTTCTATCTCGCGAGAAGTTATTCCTCTTTCTAATAACCCTCGAATGGGAATCGTGGCTTCAGCAATGGTTTCAATAATTTCAATAATTTCTCCTTTATTTGGGAAGGAGGGATGAATATATCTCTCTAACCATCTAGATAGCTTTATTTTCTCACTTTTAGCATTCATTAGTAAAAACTTAAATTCTTGATTATTTTTTAAATTCCTTGATTGCAATAATGAAAAATTATAGATAATTCTTTATTTTTAATGCTCAATAATGAGAATTAATCTAATAAAAATGATTGAAGATATTTTTAAAAACACATAATCTATTGTAAATTATTTTAAAACTCAAATAAATCCATTTTGCGTGAGTGTTGATAAAGATTCAATTGCTTTTTTATTATCCTTCTTTGTAAAAACAAACCTCCGACAGTTTAATTTATTTGTTCGTAAAATTTTGAGCGAACTGGTAATCCAATAATCCATAACCTTACCACCACTTTGAACTTCAACTAAATGACCATTTTGATTAATATTAGTTTGAGTATTTACTACTATAATATTAATGCTGTATTTCTTATTTAAAAAAAATAAATTGGCTAAAATCTGATTTAATTTGTAATTCAATAGAAAATTTTTCTCTTTGCTTTCTCTATTGAGCTCTAGTCGGTATAAATCAGTTATAGAATCGATAATTATTAATTCTATAATGTTATTAGGTGTTTTAAAAGCATCCAGCACTATAAATTCTAAATTGAAAACTAAGGAATATAGATCTTCAAAATTTAAAGATTTAATAAAAATTATGTTATCTAATATATTTCTTAATGATTTTTGGACAAACTTATTTATTTTCTCAAAAGGAAAATTAGGTTTTGTATAAATATAAATTATTTTCTTTTTATCTGATGCATAATTTAGAGCTTTTTGTAGTGAAAATGTGGTTTTCCCAACCCCAAAATCACCCCAAACAGAAAGAATTCCCTTAATAGGAAAAATATGATTAAATATCTCGTTGAAGGGTTTTATTAAGAAATCCATTATTATAAATTATTAAATTAATAGTTAATTTATATAATTAATTTGAGAAAATTACCTTTATATATATTCACAGAAAATTTGAATTTTTTTTTTAGATTAAATAAGGCATTAAAAGAAAAAAAAATCCAATTTAAAATTTTGAATATCGGAAGGAATTTACCAAATACACCTTCATTAATCCTTACTACAAGTAAAGAGCTTAAGAGAATAGAAAGAGTAAACAATAAAACTATAATTTTGGCTTATTCAGATACTCAAAAGTTTGAAAATTATCTTTTAGAAATATTATCTTCTTATAGAGTTGGATATAAAGAAATTTATTCCTCTCTTACATTTTCAATTGATCCTGGTGAAAAAATCGGTTTAATGATTTTTCTAGATGACTATTTTTTAGATTCTTATTGCTGTTTTAAAGAGGCAGCCCTTACACATATTTTAGAAGAATATATCGCATATTTTGGAGGCAAAAATGAAAATTTACGGTTAAACTTCAAATTTGGGATAGGTGTTATTTCAATAACCCAAAATTTATTAAAACTTATATTCAGTAATTATAAAAACAGAAAATTTGTAAGAATTTTTTTAATTGACGAATATAAATCGTCAAAAATAAAAATAGACAATAAAAAAACGACGAAATTCACTAAAGATGAGATAGCCGCATTAATTATATCGTTGAGGGAAGGTTTAGAAGTAAATCTCGTTAATTATGAAACTTTCTTTAATCAAATTAAGAAAAAAAGATTAAAGATTGAGAAATGGAAGAATCTTAAATTTGAAAAGAATAATAGCCTTTCTTTAGAAATAATAGCAAAAAGAGTACTAAATGGAGAATTATCCTTAATGGAATCAATAAAAATTATTAAAGAAAATTCTTCTTTTCCTTCGAAAAACAAAAATTAATTAATAAGTTTTTATTTGTTTTTTTAAACTTAAGGATAAGATTTAGTTACCATTTATTTGTTAGATTTTAAACTGATTAATTAGTTTTAGAATGAAGAGATTTAAAACGATTGATACTCTTCGGGGTCTAAGCATTGTCTGGATGATAATTGGTCATTTAACCGAATGGTGGATATTAAATGATGAAATTTGGTTTTTTAATTTCATTCGTTCAATAGGAGACCCATTAGGTTCAGGAGCATTTTTATTTATCGCTGGGGTCAGCACTGCTTTATCCTACAAAAAAAATATTAAGGATGTTGAAATTAATGAATCAAGTAGCAAAAAAATATATAGGAGAGCATATTTTCTCCGTGCATCTATTATATTTATAATTGCTTTGGTTTATAATGCTCTTATTTCTATAAAATTGAATAATCCTGCAGATATTTGGACTTGGTTTATTTTATTAACAGTTTCTGTGTCATTATTCTTGGGTTGGCCTTTATTAAAAACCAGAAAACTTTTCAGAATATGTTTAGGTTTATTTTTATGGATTATTAATTTATTTTTAATGAATTATCTATCGAATTTTAGTGGACAAATGAATTTCCTTGGCATCCTTAATCATCTCTTATATAATAGATTAGGATTAGATCCTATTTTATCATTCTTCACATTTTTTATATTTGGTACTGTTATTGGAGAGATAATTTTTGAAATTTATTCAATAGATGATCAAAAAGAGAGAAAGATTATTTTAAAGAAGAAATTATTGATTCCAGGATTAATATTTGGTATTATTTTGATTATTTTTGGGATATCCTTTCTATTTCCCAATTTCTTACATAATCGAACATTTTCATGGTTAGTTTATTCATTGGGTATTGAACTGATATTAATATCTTCTCTAATTTTTATTGAGGAAATTGAGGTATTTCATTTTAAGAAAAACTATAAATTTCTTTATTATTTCTCCTACTATTCTCTTTCTATTTATCTACTTCATAATGTATTATTTTTTATTTTTCAAAATAGCCTACAATATGTTTATATCTTGATGTATATTTCAATCACTCTCTTTTTACTTGGTATTTTACTGAGGATTATTCATATTAAGGTCGGTCCACATTTTTCGATAAAGATGCAGATTGGAAGATTAAGTAGAGCCTTAGCAGAGAGATTATGAAGATTTTTATTAAAAATCTTAAAAACAAAGGGATAATTTTAAAACTTAATATTTCGATATCAATGAAATTGATTTATGAAAGAGCGTATTGATATTATTTTAATTAAAAGACAACTAGTAGAGAGTAGGGTAAAAGCCCAATGGTTAATAAAAAGTGGTTATGTATTAGTAAATGGAGTTGCACTAAAAAAACCTGGAAAAAAGGTAGATAACAAGGCTGATATTACATTAAAAAATGAATTTCCCTATGTAGGGCGTGGTGGGTTAAAACTAGAAGCAGCGTTAAATAAATTTTCAATAATAGTAAAAAATAAGGTATGTGTTGATATTGGAGCTTCCATTGGGGGATTTACCGATTGTCTTATAAAAAATAAAGCATTAAAAGTCTATGCTATAGATATAGCAAAAAATGTTCTCCATCCATCATTAACGAGTAAACATAATAAAATTATCAAGTTGTTAGGAGTTGATGCGCGTTCCTTAACTGAATTGGATGAACAAGTTGATATCGTTACAATAGATATTACATTTGCTTCATTAAGAGTAATCCTGCCAAATGTAAAGAATTATTTAAAAATAAGTGGAGATATAATTGTTTTAGTCAAACCTCTTTTTGAAACAAATTTTTATGATAAAAAATTATTTAAAATAATCACAGATCTTCAGAACCTTAATAAAATCTTATTTGAATTTTTATGCTGGAGTTTGAAGAATGGTTTTTTTCCTTATGGGATAATCCAATCTCCAATTTTAGGTAAAGGGGGGTCTATAGAATTTCTAATTCATTTTAGAATAGATAAAGAAAGGAAAGAATTCAAGATTTTGGAAGAAATTGAAGACGTTATCAATAACATAAATATTAAAGAGTTGAAATAGTTTGATAACTCCTAAATAATTTTCCCCATTCTGTTTGCATAAATTTATTAATCCTACGTTTTCCTATAGTTGGATACCAAAACAAATCATGGTATATTAGAGATGCCATAATTGGTAAAATAAAAAAAAGATCACTCTTAAACAATGGATATATAAATTGTAATGGTCCTTTTCTAACCATTTGATCGCCCCAGATCACTAAACTTCTCTTTACTTTAAAGTTCCAATTGATATTTGAAATGTCCTCACCAATTAATTCAATTTGATCGAAATCTCCACATCCTAATCCCATATCATGAGATATTTTTATAGCAGGCAATTTTAATGGTTTAAAACCCATCATTTTCGAAACCACTGCATCTATAGCTACTTGATCATATCCAGCGAGAATAATATTCTTGATTTTTGGTAACATAGTCCTTGGTCCTGCTCCATCCCCGCAAATAGTACCATCAACTATAGACATAATGTTTGGGTGTATTTGCTTCTGAATTATCAGTAAATCAACAAGCACTTCACTCATATATTGGTGAGAAAAGTGCCTTCTTTTTGTTAATAATCCACCAAACGCATTTTTCATAGCACAAGTAATTCCCCCGTGTTTCATTTCACTTTTGGTATGTGCTAATGATCCCCCTTCAGCACCAGTATGTCCGTGGGTTTTCATCGTAGGAAGATGAATAATAGATTTCCCAACATAAAATTTAGGTATTTTAAATCCTTCAGGGAATATTTTGGAATCTAAAGTTAATAATTTCTGATTTTTTAAATTCAAGAATTTTGGTCTCAGAGACTCATAAGGGACAAAAGGAATACGCGTTAGGGGGATAAACCATGCATTATATTTCTTTATGATTGGCCACCAACAATTTCCTTTTAAACCTTTTTCAATATTTGTAACTACAGTTCTATTTTCTGCTGTAAACAATTTTTTAGGATCATAACCATCCTCAATCATAGTTTTCAAAACACCCTCTACCTGCCAGGGAGGGCTTGAACATGCTGGAAAAAATTTCGACCAACTTAAATTAAGCTTGATTATGATTTTTTTTTGTTTAGAATAGTAATTTTGATATTCCGTAAGATGCATTAATTTCTTATAATCTTCAGAAATTGACTTTGGAGAAGTCCTAATTACAAAAACTTGAGACTTATTTCCTTTCATTTTGAATTCTAATACTTGATTGTTTAACTTCTTTATTAAAAACAAAATTGATTTAAAAAAATTTAGTAATAAATGCAAAAACAAAAATTAAAAAAATTAGTAAAAAAATTAAAAAATTTAATCAGAAATATATTCCATTCCTTCATAAGATTTTTCTTCTTTTACAAATGGTCTGCACCAGATAAAATGATCTTCACTCATTTCAATTTTAACGGGATCCTCCTTTCCGCATCCTACATGTTTACCTTTTTCATAACATCTAGGATTAAAAGCACATCCCTCAGGAGGATTAATAGGACTTGGTACATCACCTTCTAAGATTATTCTAGATATTCTTGAAGTAGGATCAAAAGTTGGGCGTGCTGATAATAAAGCTTTTGTGTATGGGTGGACAGGATGATAGAAAACTTTTTCTATAGGACCTGTCTCAACAAATTTACCTAAATACATTACAGCAATTCTATCAGCTATATGATGAACTACGCTTAAATCATGAGTAATAAACATATAAGATAAATTGAATTGATTTTGAAGGTCTCTTAAAAGATTTAATATTTGGGCTTGAACTGATACGTCTAAGGCAGAGGTTGGCTCATCTAGAATCATGATATCAGGATTACATGCAAGAGCTCTAGCAATAACTATTCTTTGTTTTTGACCTCCTGAAAATTCGTGAGGATACCGATCTAAATGCTCAGCTTTCATTGAGACAGTCTCTAATAATTCAAGAACTCTAGCCCTAATTCTGTTTCTTTTTTTCATTCCTTCTAATATTCTAAGTGGTTCACCAATAATATTTACAATTTTCCAACGAGGATTTAAAGATGAATCTGGATCTTGGAATACCATTTGAATTTTTTTCCGAGTCTCTGTCGTATAGTCAACAGTTTCAATTTTTTTGGTGTGTTTTATCCCAGTATGTTTCATTTGCTTTTTATGTAATTTTTTAGAAAGGATTAGTTTTTTATTCCTATAAATTATTTCTCCATCTGTAGGTTTAACTAAGTTTAAAATAGTATTTCCTATTGTAGTTTTACCACATCCGCTTTCTCCGACTATGCCTAGAGTTTCTCCCTCGTACATATTAAATGATACTCCATCAACAGCTTTAACATCTGCGATTCTTCTCTTGAAAAGTCCGCCGTATATTGGATAATAGGTTTTAAGATCTCTTACGGATAAGATGATATTTCTGCTACTTGTGGAATTTTCTATTTTCTCCTCAACTAATGTCATATTATCACTTATCTTTTATTTTAAATATAATAATTATTTTTTATGGAATTTTAATTATCTTTACTCCAATCATATTTGGGTGAATCACGATATTTTGGGTCAAAAAGATGACATGCCACAAAATATCTTTCACCAATTTCATTCAGTTTCGGTTTTACTTGATCACATATTTCCATTCTTTGATCGCATCTGGGATGAAATCTACAACCTGATGGAGGATATATTAAATTAGGGACCATGCCACGAATAACCTTTAACTTTTGGTCTTTTTTTTCAATACTTGGAATTGCTCCAATTAATCCTTTTGTATAGGGATGCCGAGGATTTTTAAATAAGCGTTCTGCGGTAGCATACTCAACTATATTACCGCTATACATCACAGCGACTCTATCGCACATATCAGCAATGATTCCTAAATCATGAGTAATCATCAGTATAGACGTATTAAATCTCTCTTTTAAATCTTTCATCAAATCTAAAATTTGAGCCTGAATGGTAACATCTAAAGCAGTTGTTGGTTCATCAGCAATTAATAACATTGGTTCGCAAGAAAGTGCCATAGCAATCATTATACGTTGTCTCATTCCACCACTAAGTTCATGAGGATATCTTTTTAATATTCCTTTTGCATCTGCAATACCCACTTCTTTAATGATTCCTTCTACTTTCTCATTCAATATATCTTTTAGATATGGTATTTTAGGTATTTTTTCTTTAGCTTCTTTGATTTTAAGTTTGATCTCTTCTTTTTGAACTTCTGATAAGTCACTTTCCTTTAATTTTTCCATTAATTCTTTACGTTCTTCAATTTTTTGTTTCCTCTCTAGAACTTCTTCATCTAATAATCTTCTAAGTTCATCTTCTTGATGTAATAAAAAGACTTCTCCAATTTGCACTCCAGCACTCATAACAGGATTTAGTGAATTTAAAGGATCTTGGAAGATCATAGTTATATCTTTACCTCTATGATTTCTCATACTTTTTTCTTCTAAATCCAGTAGATTTACACCCTTAAGTTTTACAGATCCATCTATTATCTTACCTGGTTCTCTTACAAGACCTATAATGGAAAGTGCCGTAACTGATTTTCCACAACCAGTTTCACCAACTAAACCGAGAACTTCATCCTGATACATATCAAAAGACACACCATCTACAGCTTTAACAACACCCTCTTCAGTATAAAAGTAAGTTTTTAAATTCTTAACCTCAAGTAGTTTCTTAGCCTCTTTTTTTATTGATGATACATCTTCTTTAAATACTTGTTTTTCTTCTACATTTTCCATTTTTCTTAATCATCAATCTAATTGTTTTTTTAAAAATTAAAAAATTTATAAATTCTTCAATCTTGGATCAAGAGCATCCCGTAACCCATCTCCAAGTAACATGAATCCTAACACTGTAATGATAATCATCACTCCTGGCCAAAGAGACGCCCAAGGTGCCATCAAAATATGACCCCGAGCTAAACTGATATCTCTACCCCATTCAATTAAATCTGGATCGCTATACCCTAAAAATGCAAGACCGGCAAAACTTAAGATGACTCCTCCGATATCCAACGTAAATGATATGATTATTGGTTGGATAGTGTTTGGTAGAATGTGTTTAAACATTATTCTCCAGTTTTTCGCACCAGCTACCTTTGCCGCTTGTACATATGGCAATTCTTTTGCCTGTAATACATTTCCCCTTATTAATCGTGCATAATAAGGAATTCCAAGAATACCATAAGCCATGATAATATTATTCAATTGTCTTCCAAAGATTGATACCCAAACTATAGCAAAGATCAACGCAGGGAAGGCAAGCATAATATCAAAGATCCTCATAATTATTGTATCCATCCAACCACCTTGATAAGCTGATATTACTCCAAGAACTATACCTCCTCCAAGACTTACTCCTATTGCAGGTAGAGCCATAGTTAATGAAGCCCTAGCACCATATATCATTCTTGCATATACATCTCGCCCCATATAGGTGGTTCCTAAAGGATGTAATGGAGAGGGTGCTGTCCAATATACGCCATACACAGCATCAGCTTGTTCAAAGGTGTATGGCGAAATCCAAGAGCCAAATACAGCTAGGGTTATAACATAAAGTACCAGAATAACTCCAGTAATGGTTAATAATGATTTTAATCTTCTCAGAAACTTTCTTTTACTTATCGTCTTTTCATAATCACGTTCTCGAATCGTAAGTTCTTCTAGTCTTGAAGCAGGAATAACAAGAAATTTGATATTTCTGAAGAACCATTTAAAAACTGCTTTGCTAGCGCTTTCCTCTTCTTCAGCTTCTAATTCTCCCTCTAACTCTTGAAGGCTTACCTCTTGTTTCATTTTTCTTTCCACCTTTTTTTGAATTATATTGTTTAATATTTAATTCGAGGATCTAAATAGGCGTATATTATATCCACAAATAAATTTACGATTATAAAAACTAATGTTGTCATAACAACAATCGCATTAAGGGTACTATAATCACGACCTGTAATAGCCTCTAACAGAAGATCACCCATTCCAAATAAATTAAAAGTTGTTTCTGTTAAAAATGCTCCTCCTAATAATCCTCCAACGTTTAATCCAATAATTGTTACAGTTGGGATTAGTGCGTTCTTCCTAGCATGCTTCTTAATTACATCTTTTTCTCTACACCCTTTTGCGCGAGCAGTTCTTATATAATCTTGTTGAAGAACTTCAAGCATACTTGATCGAGTTTGTCGCGTAATTGATGCGAGAAAAATAAATGATAAGCAGAAAACTGGTAGCGCCAAATGAAGTAAATAATCCGTTATCAAGTACCACTGCCCTGATATTAACGAATCAATAATTCTAAAACCCGTCACAACAGGAGGATCTGGGTATCCCGCATCTTTAAAGTGCATGTTAGGTAACCAACCTAATTGATATGAGATAAAATATTGCAATAATAACCCTAACCAGAAAACAGGGATTGAAACACCTATAAGGGCAGTACCCCTAAATACAGTATCTCTCCATTTATTTCGATGCTTCGCAGAAATTACTCCGGTTTTAATTCCTATAAACGTAGCAATAATCATTGAAAAGAGCGTAATATCTATTGTTCTAGGAAGTCGTTCCCAAATTAAATCCCAAACCGGTACCCCTTTTGCAACATTTATAGAATTACCCCAATCTCCTGTAAATATGTTTCCAAGATATATAAAGAATTGTTGCCAGATAGGAAGATTGAATCCATAAGAATAGTAAGCTTCCCAATATTGTTCAGGAGTGGCTCTGGCTGGGAGGTATGCTGAAACGGGATCACCTGGCATGGCTCTAGATAGAACAAATGTAAGAAATAAAGCACCAAATAACACAGGTAACATACTTAGGACTCTTTTGAAGATATATTTGATCATACTCATAGACTATTAGATCACCCTATATACATTTTTTTTCCTTTTTTTTTTTTAAATTTTATGTTAGATTAGGATATTGTTTTAATTTTTTCAAGATACTTCAAATATTTTTGTTTTAAAGTAGCGCCAAGAAATGCTGATAGCAAATTTACTGCTAACAACGAAAGAATTGATATATAAGTTTCATATCTTATAAAAAATATAAAAATTATGAGAATATCAAATCCGTTAATAAACCAATACCATATCCACGATTCGAATATGATAAATAAAATTAACCATATACTATTTCTAATCCCATATTCAAAAAATCTTTCTCTGAATACAGTAATAAAAACTATAGCGAATAAAATGATTAGCGATAAGTAGGATTGGGGATTAAACATTACTTTATATAAAAAGAGAATATTCTCTCCAATTGATTTTTCATATACATTACATATATATCCAAAGTATAAAAAATGAATTAACAAACATGCTAAAATAAATTTAGCCTGTCGTCCAATCTCAATTTTTTTTTTCATGGTAACATTCCCTATTTTAAATCTTTGATATTAAGATTATAAAGAAATTTTTTAAAATCAAATTCATTAGTTTTCGATCCGTTATTAATTATATTATTTTCTTTCCATAATTGTAAATCAATCAGAGAATACTTTTCTTCATCTAATAATTTCTTGTTATAGGAAAATGAATCAAACAGATCATCATATATTAAATATGGAACGAAATTCATATTTTTCCATTTCTTTATATCAGAATTATAAATTTTTAGAGAAAGTATATTTGGAAAATATTTATTTTCTCTTTCCTCATATAATTTTTCAACTTTAATAATATTTTCACATTCATTTTCTAATATATTACTTTCTATTCTATCTTTTAAAAAATTAAATTGTGTACCACAATATTGGATAAATTCATGATGGTATTCTTCTAAATCCTTATCAAAGTCAATTTTTGAATATAATTTTAAAAATTCAGAAGTTAAAAATGTAAAATCGTTTGTAAGATAAGAGAGATCTGCCTTAATTACTTTTGAATAATTAAACCAATCTATAATTTTGTTATCTTCTAAGGTACGAAATGTTATTTCTTTGTATTTTTTTTTTGTATATTTAATTAGATTTTTAAATCCCATAATGAAAAATAATTCGAAGTTTAAAGATAAATTCAGTTTTTCACAAAGTTCATTTAATTTATCAATATTAGGCACAATAAATAAGGTAGGCTTTCCATTTGATATTTTGTCGATTCTCATCGGAACAGGCATTACAGGAATTTTAAACAGACCAGGTGCAAATAAGTCAAAATAAAATCCAATTGGAGCAATATCATTTTTAAATGATTTTAATTTAGGAGGGGGACTTTTAAATAAGCCTTTTGAGCTCATCAGAATGCACCTCTAAGATTTAATATCAAATCTTCAATATTTTTAGGTTTCGAACAAATAATTGAATCAGTGCAAATTTTGGCAATTTTACCAGTAGGTCTACTGCAATTAGAATGGAATTTTCCCGATGGTGTTGAGATTTTTAAAATTTCGTAATCTAATTTATATATTCTCACCATAATTCAAACCTCTATTGCTGCCTCCCGCATTAAAATTGATATTAATACTAAATAATGGTGATAAAGCAAAATTGATTCCAAAAATCTACATTAAGTTTACATTCCTTTTTCATGTATTTTTCAATTAATTCATTGATTTCTTGGTTTTTAAAACTATCCCTAATATAGTCTGTTCAAAAATCCGTACACCAATTTTAAATAGTTTAATCGATTGTTATTGCTTCATTCTTTTGTAATCTTAATTTGGGAATAATATATAATAATAAAAGATAATAAAAAAAAATTATAATTTAATTTGATTAATTACGCATATCTGGTTTCCTCTGGATTAGAGAGGGACGTAGCCATCTCCCATATATCCATATTCACCTGGATTAAGGAGACCGTCCCAGTAAGTCCCGTAGAAATCATTATATGCGATTGGATTTCCGCACCAACCCTTAAGGTCTTTGGCAAAGCAATCATAGTTCATTCTATGGTAGCCGAATAACCAATTTCTGAGGTCCTCAACGACATATCGTTGAATCTCCCAATATATTGGTTTTCTTAAATCTTCATCAGTTTCCTTGATTCCAGCAAGCATTAATGATTCTAGATAAGGATCATTTACTTGAGCAGCATTACTGGAGGAGGTATTACTCATTAATGGGTTGATAAAGTTCTCGGGATCGTTATAGTCAGGGAGCCATCCTACCCACCAAATATGCATAGCATTATAACCGGCACTGGATACTCTTCTGTTATATAATCTGTCTTTGAAATCTTCCCATGTCATACCTGCATCTTCTACAACTACTCCTATTTTATCAAAGGCCGCTTGTGCTATATCAAATACAGCTTCTCTGACTGGATTACCAAGGTTATAGGTGTAGTTTATAGTAAGGAATGTCGCTGCTGCCCATTGTGCATCTGTAGTAAATCCAACTCCAAAACCCATGCTCTGCATATAAGCTCTAGCCGTTGCAAGGTTATATGTTGGACAGTTGAATGTGTCGTTATGGAACTTAATTCCCGGTGGTACTGGTGATTTCATTCTGACTCCATAACCCAACAATGTCGCATCAATTACTCCAGAATAGTTAAATGCATATGAAAATGCATTTCTCCATGTTATGTTATACCATTTATTATTAATACCCATATATTGGGTAATAGAATCTATTGTACCTGTATCTAAAAGAGTAACCTTTGGCTCAGCTTGCATTGTGGGGAAATAAGGTTCGTAAGGATCAGTTATAATATCAACTGTCCCAGCTAGTACTGCCATGTTTCTGGCATCAGAATCTTGGATTTTGACATGTACTAAAACATCAAAACCAATTCTTGGTCGATGATAATCTTCAAATGCGACGAATCTTACTTCATAAGTTTCAAGTTTTGTTATCATCATAGGACCGGTTCCAATGCAAGGTCCATATGTTGATAAAGGATTGCCAGCACCTGGAACATCAACTTGAGCTGGATTAATATAATCTAGTCGAGGTGTAGAAAAAGGAGACACGATAGCTGATGCTGGAAATGTTAATAAAGCCTTGAAAACTCCATAAGGTTGACTTAAATAAAACTTGACTTGTGTTGGACTAACGGCTGTGACATTTTTAATAATTGGAACACCTTCAACATAATATAACGAATCTACAATAGTTGGGATGTTATAAAAGCATGTACCAGGTAGAGTACCCCAAGGATGAGCGGCTCCATTCCAAGTAGTATTCATCAGATAATGTAATCTCATAAAACTCCATACGACAGCATCGGCATTAAAATCGGTACCATCCTGGAATTTGACTCCTGATTTAAGGTTAACAGTTAATATTGTTCCTGTTGGATCGTAAGTACCTAAATCAGTTGCAAGTAAGGGCATCATATTCATTTCTTTTCCTAAGGAAGGGGCAGTCAAATTATTCTTGAATAAACTCTCGTAAATCATCATATCAGCATCAAAAGAAGCAGAATCCCATGAATATTGAGGGTCAATATCTTCAGCTATATACATATTACCGAATAAAACAACTCGTTCCTCCGCTTCGGCAAAGAATTGTGGTTGTAGAACAAGGATAATGTTGCCAACACCTGAGGCGATTAATGCTATGGCAAGAATAATGATTGCTACATTTTTCTTTTCCATTTCCATATTTATATCACTTAATGATTTTTAATTTTTTATTTTTTTTAGATTAATAGTTAATTATTTTGTTTGATTTGTAAACTTATAAGTTTTTCCATTTTTTTATTGTTATGTAAAAATAATCAGAATGTACGTTCTGTGAAAATATTGGACTAGTTTTATTATAGTAAATTTTAAATATTTCAAAATTAAGCCTTTTGAATTGTTTTTTAAAAAACATGAATCTTTATAGGTAGTATTAAAAATTACTTTATGCTTAATTTCTGGCATAATTAACATTATAAAGGATCAATTAAATTATAAATTGAGATAAAATGGTTATTGTATTGGAACAAAAGATAATTGATGAATTAGATACTATTAGACATGTTAATAATTTAGCATTTGATCGCTCGGCAGCAACGGTAGGAGAAACAAGAGCTGTTAATTACTTGCAAGAAGAATTATTTGATAATACTATTAATTTCAAATTGGAATATTTTGCATGGAGTAGTCCAATAAGATTTTTAATGAAAACTATTTATTTAATGATATTAGCATATTTACTTGCTTATAAGCTATTATTAGTAATAGTACTATTTTTTTTCATTAAATATTTGTTTCAAAAAACCAGGAAGATTTCGTTTACACAAAAAGAACAATCTAAAAACCTAATTACCACCATAAAAGCTAGAAGAAGGGTAAAAAATAGGCCAGTTATTATTTTTTCTGCTCATTATGATTCTGTGTCTTCAAGGATCTCGTATAAAGTTCAAAACGCATTATTATTCATAATTAAAATCATTATTTTACCATATATTGGTTTAACTATTTTTGTTTCAATTTGGCTCGTACTTGATCTTGGGAATCTACTAAATTTGTTTTCAATTACCGAATATAATGTTATTTTTATATATTTAGTAAGTATAATTTCAATAATTTCTTTAAGCGTAGTAATTCCGACTTTTTTATTCTTCTTTATTACCAATAAATCATCTGGTTCTATAGACAATGCAAGTGGGGTTTCTATTTTAATTGAATTAGCGAAATTAATAAAAAATAAAGCGCTTGAAAATTATGATATTATATTTGTTTGGTGTGGAGCAGAGGAATGGGGATTGAAGGGTTCAAAAAATTACATTAAAAAAAATAAAGATTATCTCAAAAATAAATATGATCTCGACAGATCTATGAATATTAATATAGATATGGTAGGTACCTATATAGGGCTATTTAATAAAAAAGGACTTATTAGAAAAAAAGCACTTAATAAGAATTTAAACAAAACAATTCAACAATCCGCACGGAAACTAAATATACCTTTAGAAGTTTATAATAAAGTGCGCAAACCAGCAGGTGATTATTTAAAATTTCAGCGTTTTGGCAAGAGAACTAAAAGCTCTTTTCAGGTAGCATGTTTCCATTCAGATAAAGATTCAAAATATATTCATTCAACAAAAGACACTCCAGATAAATGTTCAAATAAAATTTTGAATGGATGTTTAGGAATTTGTTATGAAACCATATCACATTTGGATTCACAAATTGAATAATCTTCAAATTATAAGGTGTTATTAGCTTAAATTAAAAGTTAAGGTAGAGTTATTTTAAACAAATCATATAGTAGCTGCTTTATATCCATATAATAAAAAGTAAAGAAGAATATTGCACCTAGAAATAATCCAGCTAGAAGGATTCCCTTATCGAAAATTATTTTTTCAGTGTTCCTTGCTATTTCTGGTTTCGCTGTGGTTAAAAACATATATCTCATGATGATATAAAATAAAGTTGGTATAGATAAGATTATTAAGTATTGATAAAAAAACCTCAGATCTTCGAATAGATAGAATTGAGTTATCAAATACATACTGTAAGTAATTAAGATAGTAGCAGCAGTAATCGTATGGATTTGTTCTAACAATTTCATGTTATATTGTTTGTAGATTTTTTTATGTACCTCCGCTTTTTCTTCTCCTAATAAGATTAAGTCTCCTTTTCTTTTTGCAATAACCAAAAATAACGCAGCTTCATAAATCGCTAAAATTAACCATGGAGATACAATAACATCTATCAAGACGCACCCTGCTAATACACGCCATAGGTAAATTAGTGCTAAAACCAAAACATCAATAAATGCATATTTCTTAAAGAAGTAATTATATAATTGTCCCGTTCCAAAAACTAATACCAACATGATGATGAAATTTAGATTTGGAACTAAAAATATTAATAAAATTATTGTAGCTGCAGAAAGAAATGCTATTAATACAAGGGCAAACATTACAGAAAGTTTTCCAGAAGCAAGGGCTTTTTTATCTAACTTTTCCGGATGTAACTTATCTTTTTCGATATCGATTATATCATTTATAATATAGTTGATTGAAGATATGCAACATAAAATAATAAAGCCTAAAATAAGAAGGGGTAAAAGTGAAACGTCCAATAATTTTCCAGCAAAGAAAGAACCTACGAAAATTAAGACATTTTTATAATACTGTCTTATTCGCAAAAGATTTAAGATATTTTTAATAGTGCTTCTCATATTAATTGTTTAAAAAGGACATCTAAATTAAACTTTATTAAGGTAAAAAATCGTTGTTAGTTTAACTTTCTTGTAACTTATTCTTTTTGAATTAAGATTGAGTTGAAATGGTTATTTATAATATTGTCTTATGGAACATAAATTAATTATTTCGATTTATACAAAAAAAACGCGTATTTATAGCCCGGCACGGATTCGAACCGTGGTCACGGGGTTCAAGGCCCCATATGCTTGGCCGCTACACCACCGGGCTTTTACTTATGTAATAAATAAAGATATTAGAATTTAAATACTAAATGGTTTTAAATCGTGTTTAAAAAATTTTTCCCCCAATAATTTGCTATTAAATTTTAAAAAGTCAATTTCTTCGTTTTCATTTCTGTATTCATCTGGAAGCATTTGTGGAATACTGTCTCTTATGGGAAACCAGCGTTTACATTTTGGACAGAATAAAAGCCCTGATTCAATTTCAGTTTCGAGTTTAAATTTATTTAGAAAAATTAATTCCGGTAATAATGTTTCAATCTTGTCAAGCTGTATATCTTTAGAATAGGTTATAATTTTTGTTTTAATTTCATTTTTAATTGTTTTAAAACATATTTTACTAGTTTTATTTGATGAATTATCATATATATAATTAAATTCATTAATACTTGAAACTATTAACTCAAGGTATTTTTGAAGGGGAGTAGGTTCGATGATAATGTTATCTTTGATAAATAAATTATCATTTTCTCGATTTATTTCAATAATACTTTCTTTTTTACGAATTTCTAAATCTCTTTTCTTATAATGATTTATAAACGATTGAAATTCATCTTCTTTTGTTCCAAATGAAAAAATATATAATTCTAAAGGGAAGTGTTTATCTATTGGGCATGCTAAAATGTCAAATAGCCATGGTTTCATAAAAAAACTCCCTTTAGAGAAAAATAATAATGTTTATAGCAAATAGCTTCTTAATTGTTGAATGTTTTTATCAATTGTTTTATCAATCCTTCTCCTCCTTTTCATAAAATCTTCAAGAAGTTTTTGATAAGCAGCTTTAGAGGGTAATTTACCTCTTTTATATCGATTATCTAATAAAGTTAGACTATCATTCACGCTTTCTCTTTCAGCATCTAAAACATCTAATTTTTTGATTATACTTTCAAAAGTTTCACTTGTTTCCATTAAAATTTTTTTAAATGGAAGTAATTCTTGTTTAATTTGCTCTATTTTAGTGGTATTTTTGCTTAAAAGATTACTGAAAACTTTCTTTGCTATTTTTTTGCGTTTAGCATCTTCTTCCGCTCTTCTAATTTCTAAAACTAAAGCATTTTTTTCCTCATGTAATGAACAAAATTCGCGAAGCTCTTGTACAGGTATTTCAACTTTTTCAATAACAAATTTTTCTTCTCTTTCTTTTTTGATTTTAATTACTATAACATAAATTGATGCTATAAGTCCAATTATTAAAGTAATTAATATTGGTCTAAGTAATAATTCAAAGAGATCAATTGAAAAAGTGAATTGAATCATTTTTGATTCAATTGAGGTAATGAATTCAAAGTTATATACTAAAGTTTTTGCACCTCCAGAATCAATTATTGCATCAGGTGGAAGCGACACATATTCTAAATTATTACATCCTTGAATAACAACATTAATTGTTTGTTCTTTACCCAAAAATTCAAAGGTTGTTGTAAATAAATTGATTTGGATTGATTCTTGAAACCAATTTATCGAAATATACTCATATATGTCTAATTCATATTCTACAGTAAAACTAATTTTAGATAATGGTTTTAATGGGACTCTATTTTGAGATAAATATATAGTGAATGACTTTTTATTTGGAAATTTATCACTATCAGTTAAAACAATATCTTCACCAATCTCACCAATATTATCATACACATGCACATTTTTGGAGCTATATGGAACGTGTAAAGGGAAAGTACTTATATCGATAGCTCCCAGATTCTGGAGTATGTAATTCTCTTTAACTTTAATTATACCCCATGGTGAGATATTTATTTCTCGATTGGTTTTTTCGCATTCCATTTTGGTAAATCTATTGTCCTGGAAAGTAATTAAAACATCTCGTTGAGTTTTATTGAAGTTAGCTAGAAATGGGGCTACATGATCAAAATAAACAGTTTGCGTCAAATCATATACCAATGTAGTTTCAATGATAGGGAGCCCAAGATCAATAACTTTTTCATACCATATAAGATCTGAGGTTTCAGGCATTATGAAGCTTGTCTGGATCGTCCCTCCTTCTGCTTTATAAGGTAAAATTGGAAAAATAGATTCTGTGATATTGATATATTGCACAGTTTGATATTCTTCATTTAATTGTGTATAATAAACTAGACAATTTGTGTGGGTATGGTAAAAAGATATAGTTGTTTTTTGGTGGGGTAATAGTGGTGAATCAAAATAGATAGCTATTAGTTCATAATCGTTTAAAATGAGATGGGCTCTTTCAGTTAACAATGTATTCTTGCCCTCACCTGTTGCTTTACAAAATATTACATCGTTTGATTTGTTTAAATGTATTGGAAAAAATATTGAAGTAATTGGGTTGTCATTTTGATTTAAAATCGTTAATTTGTCTTTAAAATTTACTAGATCATACCCACTAATATTTACTGTTCGTATTAGATCTGTAATTAATATATTCTCTGCTCCATCTAGACTTGCAGATAATTTTGGAGTTATATTATCCCCATTATTTTTGCTGTTTTCAGAATTGTATTGAATATTTGAGATGAGAATAATTAGAAAAATCAATCCTATAGCTAATAAACAATTTTTTCTTCTTCTAGACATATTATTATATTTTTCTCTTTAAATTAACTACAGATAATTAAAATTAATAATAAAAATTTATTTAATTTTATTTTTATGATTCGGGATAAAACTTAATATTAATAGATTTCTATATTTAAATAATTCTTTATTAAATACTTTTTGATAAATTAGAAAATCATGTCTACTAGAAAAAGATCCCAATCAAGGCGCCAAAAAAGACGAAGTGGAACTGCTCCAATGCCTGTGGGAGGAGCTGGGTTAATGAGATTTTTCGAGGATAGTTCTATTGGTATAAAGGTGGGACCTGTTAGTACAGTTATTGTGACAATTGCTTTAATATTAATTGTTATTTTTGCTCATATTGGTATATTTGAATGGATATTTGGCTAAATAACTTATTCTTATTATACTTTGAAAATTTTATTATGAAGATTTCTGAGTTTCAAGAATTAATGAAAGAGTTATATTTTAAGAAAGATTGTAAGAGAGGAGTTAAAAACACATTCATCTGGTTAGTTGAGGAAATCGGTGAATTAGCGACACTATTAAAAAAAGAAAAGATTGACATTAATAAAGTTTCAGAAGAATTAGCTGACATCATTGCGTGGACAAATTCATTAGCAAATTTAATGAATATAGATTTAGAGCATGCTCTCTTTAATAATTATCCAAATCAGTGTAAAAAATGCGGTAATAAGCCCTGTAGATGTAAGAATGAATAATAAAATTTAAAATATTTTTGTGATTAAGCTACACTTTTCCTTCAATTAAATGTTCAGAGCAATCTATATGCCTTATCCAATAAAGATCTTTTGGTAAAATATTGAATTTTGGACCCTCAGGTATCGATTCTTTAAATGCTAATTTTACTAAAATATATGGCATATTAGCAAGAGGGATTTTGAATTTATCTGCAGCGTAGGAGAAAAAATAGCTCGTTGTAAAAAATCTTCCTGCATTAATTTCTGTAGGACAAATTTCTCCTGATTTATTCTCTTTTAAATCAACACAAAATACACCTGTTGCATCTGGATCAATTGCTAATACTGTCTGGGTTGCCACTTTATTAATGTTATCATCATGAATAGTTTTAGCTACTATAGGGGTTCCTGTTACTCCTGAAGGAGCGAGGTAAGGATATATGTATTCAATTCTTTCTCTAGCTTGTGAAGTAATTAATTCTCCATTTTTAAAAATGCTTTGAAAAGCTATATTTCTACCTGGTAAATATTCTTGGGCAATAAAATCCCATTTTTTTCCGCGAGCACGCCAATATTTAATCCAATTAACTCCAGTTTCTACATTTTTAACTGGAGTGCTTCCAGTACCCCCCGCACCTTTTTTGGCACGAATCCATAATTTTTTTCCTAACCAATTAAAGGCATTTTCCAGATCACTTTCTAAATGGGTATCCCTTATTTCAATGGCTCTAACAGAAGGAAAATTTTTTTTTCTCCAAATATCTGCGCTTAAAAATTTATCTTGACAAGTTCGAATTGTATCTTTTTTTGGTAAAAATATAACTGCGTTAAGTTTTTCACGATTTTCAGAAACATTAAAGACTTCAATATCAGGTTGTGGATGGATAAAATCTATTTTATATTGAATTATTATCTTATTTAAACTTGGTATATACTGATCTGAATCTGCACGAGGAACTAGAAACATTTTATTTGTCCAGGGTTTTCCAAATTCTAAATGATAAGGATTAACATCTGTACCATATAATTGGATTTTCTCCTTAACTAAGTTCAATGATTTTAGAAAGTTTACTCCTGCTGGACCTCCAGAACCAGTAACTAATATTTTTTTCATGATTTTCTTAAAGTAATTTAATAAAAATTATGATAACAAAAATTTTATGAAAAATATTAATATTGGGTTTTAATTAAATGGAATTAAAACATGGTGTACATTTAAGTCTAAGTTGCCATTTCTTTCATTTTGTCAATTTCTCTCCAAAAAAATTTGATTGTTAACAAATACCATAATATCAATCCTGGGGTAACTAAAAGAATTGAAAAAAGGATATTACTGGGAATAGTGATTATTCCTAAGTTAATATCCTCTTGAAAAATCGACATGATAATAGAATCGATAAAAATCAATGATATACTAATTATACCTAAAAGAATTATCATTAAAATTACAGTTACTCTTATTCTGGGAAAAAAGTATGATATTAATATTATTAAAGCTAAAAGAATCATGAAAAGAAGAAAAAATGTAAGATCACTTAAATTACCAAATGTCCACTGTATAGATAAAAATGCTGTTATGGAAAAAATCCCACAAATAATCGAAATAATATAAAATTGTTTTATTAATTCTGGTTCTTTTAATGATCCTTTTGCTAAGATTAATCTAGGTAAGGTTAATGCTGCATCTTTTTGATCTGAAGCTTTTATTCTATCATCCTCTAAAAGGATTATATCATTTTTCTGAGTTTGAATCTCACTGCTTTCTAAAAAACCTTTTACAGAACTAATTACATAAAAACTATTAATAACTTGAATGAGAAGCGCGCAAAATACTGCAACCTCTAAAGATCCTAATAATGCAATGCACGCAAATAGAGAGCCCATGGCTAAAGTACCTACATCTCCAGGAAATATTTTAGCAGGGAATTTATTATATAGGAAAAAAGGAATCAAAACGCTAATTCCGCAGATAATGAATATAATAGCTTCAGCAGAATTCCAAATTATTGCACAAATTAGAAGAAAAAATAATGCAATTAAAGATGTCCCTGAGCCTTCACCATTGTATCCTTCTAACATATTTGATGTATTCGCAAAAAAAGCAACGATTAAGGGAACCACAAATGGATAAATTCTTGTTAATCTAGTAAACCCAAGGAAAGGTATTGTAGGAGAATCAATGGTTATAAAACCAAAAAAATTTGCTACAAAAATAATTACTCCTGTAAAAATCGTTAATAAAATCTTATATAAAGATCTTAATTTTATCCGATCATCAATAAAGCCAATTATTCCAGATAATAAAATCGTTAAGAGAAAAACTAGTAATTCATTACGCAAAATAGGAAAAAATACAATGGCGAATAACGAAGTTACAGTTAAACCAAGGATAAGGCTTAAGCCTCCTGATTCAGGAATTTCAGGTTTTGCATTTTTATGTATGTCATACCCAGTAAACCCTTTACTCTTCATAAATTTTATGAGATAAGGTATAAATGCGTAGGTTACAAAAAAGCCGCTGATAAATATAATGACTAGATAAAAAAATTCAAGTATTTCCCAATTAAATTGTGATATTAAAATCATAGAATCGATTTTTTAATTGTTTTTTTAAAAATAAAATATGACTTTAAGAAATTAAACATAATTTAAATTAATTTTTCTACAACTCTTTAGATGTGAAGTTTTATTGAAACATATAATGAAAGATATAATAAAGGGACAGTATTTAACTATATAATAATAGTTAAATTCATTTTCAACAAAATAATAGGTTTTTGATAATATTTAGTGGAGAAGAATCCTAAATAAATAATTAAAAAGGAATCATAATGGAAATCAAAGATAAAAATGTTTTAATAACAGGCGGAGCAGGATTTATCGGATCTCATTTAGTAGATCGCATTATAGAAGAGAAAGCAAGGAATATAATTATATACGACAATTTTTCAACAGGAAATAAAGAATTCATCCAAAATAAACCCGTTGAGATTATTAATGGTGATATATTAGATTTTAACGAATTAAATTCATGCATGAAAAATATAGACATTGTTTCTCATCATGCTGCTGAATTAGAAGTTTTTACGGGAATAGAAAATACCCTGCATGACTTAAAAACGAATATTATTGGGACTCTAAATGTTTTAAATGCTTCATTAAAAAATAATGTTAAAAAAGTAGTGTATGCGTCATCGGGAGGCGTTTATGGTCAAGCGCAATTTATTCCAGAAACAGAAAACCATCCTCTTCTGCCTCATTGGCCTTATGGCGTAAGTAAATTAGCCGGAGAGAAATATTGTAGTCAATATTATTTATTATATGATCTCCCAACTATTTCTCTAAGATATGGAATAGTATATGGTCCTCGAGAATGGTACGGAAGAGTGTTAACAATTTTCATAAAACGTCTATTAGATGGGAAATCACCCGTTATATTTGGTGACGGTAAACAAAGAAGGGATTTTGTTTATATATTGGATGCTATTGAAGCAAATATAATGGCAATAAAAAATGAAAAGGCCAATGGTATGGTTTTCAATGTTGGTGGAGGAACCTCATATTCAATTATTGATTTAGCACATATCTTAATAAAACAATTTGGAAATTCTATAAAGCCCATTTTTGACAATCCTCCACCAGGAAAAGCCAGTATATATCAACCAGATCGAAAAAGATTACCAGGAGAATTACAAGATTTTATACTTGATAATTCTTTAATTCATAAAACATTAGGATATCAACCAAAAACGAGTTTAGTCGAAGGCATAAAGAAAGAACTAAAATGGATTAATAAAAACCCAGAATTTTGGAACTATAAACCACGTGTTTAATTAAATACTTAGAAGGGATTTCATGAAAGTATGGTTAGATTTTTGCGAACCTAAAAGTGTGACCATGTTAAGACCTTTATATGAGAAATTAATAGATGATCATAATGTTTTTATAACAGCTAGGGATTTTGATTCGACTCTTTTCCTACTAGATCGGTGGGGTGTTAATTATACTCCTGTAGGAAGTTATGGTGGCGGGACACTAAAAGGAAAGTTATTAGCATATTCAAATAGGTTATCAAAGTTAATAAAAATTATAATCAAAAGAAAGCCTAATTTTTTGTTTTGTATAACTTCTCCAGAAGCGATGAGAATTTCGTTCGGTCTTCAAATTCCTAATATTATGTTTAATGACGAGCCGCGATCTTATGGTCCATGCTCCACAACATTTCCATATGTTAACAAAATTATAGTTCCTCAATGTATTCCTATTGAGTGGTATTTGGATTATGGATTAAAGGAGGAGAAAATAATTAGATTTAATGGGATTGATGAGGTTGGATGGCTTTCAGAATTTAAACCAAATAGAGAAATTATTAAAGCCCATGGGCTTAATCCTGAAAAATATATTGTATGTCGAACAGAACCATCAAAAGCAGGCTATTTAACAGATAAAATGGCACCGCATGAAACCAAATTGAGTGAAATTATACCAAAATTACTTGAAAATGAAGTTGATTATAAATTTTTAATATTAACCCGGAATGTTGAACAGTTTAAATACTTAAGTAAATTTTTCAAGGAACCTATCAAACAAGATGTAATAAGAGTTTACGCTGGATTAAATAATCTAGCACATTTAATGTTTTTTGCTAAAATGGTTATAACTGGAGGAGGCACGATGGTTAGAGAATCTGCGTTATTAGGTGTTCCATCAATAGAATTTTTCCCATTAGCTACTTATCCTCAAGAGCAATTTCTTATAGATAATGATTTTCCATTAAAACATGTAAAGAATGCCAATTTAATAATTGATACCGCTTTGAAATTTTTAGAAAAGAATTATAAAGTTGATACAAAAGAAAAATTAAGACAATTCGAAAATCCAATAGAAATTGCCTTGAATGAATTTAGCAAAAAATGAAACTTTAGGTTATATTGACAAGAATTTTTCATAAACTTCCTCTAATTTTTTTCCCACAGAATTCCATGAATATCTGGATATAAATTTTTGAGCATGCTTAAGTAATTCTGTGCGCTTTTCATCATCATTAATTAAATTAATTAATTCTTTTGCTAAATATTTCGGATTTTTTGGCGGAACAAAAATGGCATTGTTTTGTAAAACTTCTCTATAAGCTCCTATAGAAGAACAAATGGCAGGTGTCCCACAAGCAATTGCTTCAATTGGAGTTAGTCCAAATCCTTCTGAAGAATATGAATAAGTAATAAAAACATCACCCAAACTATAATAAATAGGTAGTTTTGCTTCTGGAATGAACCCAATAAAATGAATATCTTTATGTTTTTGTTTCCACCTTTTATAAGTTTCCTTCATATAAAAATCTGGTGTTCCACCAATTACTAATTCAAGATTAGGGATTTCTTTTTTTGCATATTCATATGCTTTAATAACATTTTCAATGTCTTTATATAAGGCTATACGTCCAATATATAAAGCTACTGGACCTTTTAGCCCTAAACTTTCTTTGAGTTGTTCTGCTTTTTTAGGATAAGGTTTAAATTTGCCTTCAATAGCAGAATATAAATTATGAACTTTCTTTTGTTCAATTTTAGGGAAGAAATTCTTAATTTGCTGTCTAGTAAATTCTGAACATGTTGTTATGATATTAGCCTTTTTAATAACTTTATTAATTAAAAGCTTCTCAATTGGAATGACTGAAAAACTAGATTCAATGGGTCCTAGATCATGAATAGTTGAGATGAAGTTATTTTTATTGTATAATAGTAAGGGTAAAGTACCCTTTGGTCCATTTCCATGAATAATATCAAAATCAATATTTCTTAAAAATTTAATAACTTTTAATGCGAATTGAGGTATCCATAAATAACTCTTTCGAATTATTTTAATTTGCGAAATATTTGGATCACCTAAATTGAAGTTCCATCTACCAGTTATAACCTTAACATCATGGCCTTTATTTTTCAAATAATTATAAATCCCTGAAAAAAATTTTGCACTTCCATCTTGACTATCTGGAGAAATTGTTAAAGAAACAAGAGCAATTTTCAATTTCTTCATATGCAGAATTTTTTTTTTATTTTCAATTGATAATAAATATTACTTAAGTTAGTTGTTCATAACCATCTTCAGTTATTAATATTGTTTCTTCAGTTTGAGCTACATAAGTACCTTTTTGCTCTGCCAAAACATTATGAACTTTTAATTTATCTTGTTGTACTAGTTCTTGAAGTCCAAAAAGAACACCCATTCTAAATTCTTTACCTAACCATCTTTCAGCAAACGGTAGGGTTTTATAATTTTTATTGATAAATCCTAAGATCTGTTTTGAAAATTTTCTTCTTAAAGGAACCCTTCCTGTATATGGATTAAGTTCGTAAATATATGAGGCATTTGTGTAATGAACAGAGCCGTTTCCTGTTGAGGCAAATATTTCAACAGCAAATACATCTCCTTCTTCCATTATATCACCACTTTGAGATCCTAATTCAGGAAATTGTTTTTTGCCATGAACTGTCCATCTTTCAACTTGATGTCCACCTAGTTCTTTAATTGGAATATATTTAAATCCTCTAACAATTTCTTCGATTTTCTTTCCTATATCTTTTGTATTAATTTTTGGTTTAGCCATCATTTTTGCTGCTTCTACAGCTACTTCTGTTGCTTGAATAATATTTTCTAATGCTTTTTCATCATTAAAATTTATAGTAAAAGCCGTATCAACAAGATATCCCTCAATATGTACACCTAGATCAATTTTTACTATATCTCCATCCTTTATCACAAGATTATCATCTCTTAATGGAGATGTGTAATGAGCTGCGATATTATTTATTCCTACATTTACAGGAAAAGCACAGCTTCCTCCTAATTCCACTATTTTAGATTCTGTTGATTCAATCAAATCTAAAACTTTGGTTTCTATTTTTATCCTTGGTTTAATAAAGCTTTTAACTTCTTGAGCTATTTTTCCCGCTTTTCTGAGTGACTCAATTTCATGTTGTTTTTCTTCAGCTTCTTTTTCTAATTCCTCTTTACTTTTCTTTTCATCAGGTCTACTTTTTAATTTTTGATCCTTACTCATTAAAATCAGTAAATGTAAATATTGATAAAAATATTTTTTAAAAGCTTATTATTTCACACTAAAAATAGAAATAAAAATAAATAAAGTAAATATTAATAATTAAATATAGTTAATTTTAATAGATCATATAATAGAATAATTTATCACCCATTTAATTTACATTATTGTTGAGGAAAAAGTTAAGGAGATTAATTTTACAACATAATACATAATGGAGGAAATAAATCTTGTCTGAAAACATCAGTGAACTTACAGATCTATTAAGAAAATTATCTGCTGTAAATTCGGATATAGAAGGGTCTGCCATTGTTAGTGTACAAGGACTTCCAATTTGTTCTGTTTTAAGCCGTGATGTAAATGATGGTATTGTATCTGCTATGTCAGCAGCAATTCAGAGTGTATCAGAAAGAGCGGTTGAGGAATTAGATCGCGGAGGTTTAAAAAGGATTCTTATTGAGGGTGTAAGTGGAATTATAATTCTATCTAAAGCTGGTGAAAATGCTATATTATGTACATTATGCCATGCAAACGCAAGTTTAGGAATGGTTTTTCTCAACATTCAGAGTGTCGCAAATAGAATAGCAGCTTTATTGGATTAATTTTAATAATAGAAAAATTATATGATTGATTTTAGAATTGCTAATTCTTTATAGATATCAACAGAGAATTCAAACTTTAAATCAATCTATAGAAGAAGGGATTGGACGAATTCAAATTGAGCGTACAAAGTGAATCAGAAAGAAGAGAGTTAGAAAATAAATATCATGGACATATCTCTTACTTTTTAAAAAATAATAAATTTGAAAAAGTTAAAGAATTAATTGAGAAATCGACAGATTTAGATATTTTTATCGATCCCCGTAAAATTCCTAATCGATTTGAAATAATTTCCAATTTATTAGTAGAGTGCATTAGAAATCTTAATTTAGGTGAGATTTTTAACATTTTGAGATTTGTTAATAAATATGATTTAGTTGATAAAGATTTAACTGATTCAGAATTAAAAATTGTTGAAAATATTAAAAATAATTCTATATTTGTTACTAATTTAATTGATTTATTTGGAATTGTTTCTAATAGTTTTATCTTATACGTTATAAAAGCAATGCCTTCCAATTTATATTACTATTACAAAAATTTTTTTAACGAATTTTCTTATTATTCTAATGATAATTATGATATAAATTTAATATTAAATTATTTGAACGAGTATAACATCTATGGATTAAATGTTAGATTATTGGGTAATTTGGAGGATTTTTTTGCCTCATTTAATAAGAAATATAGGAATAACAATGAGAAATTTTT
>JBHLPZ010000008.1:0-35868 GCA_048885325.1 Candidatus Odinarchaeota archaeon | reverse complement strand
TTGTTAGTTTTTAAGGGGGGAGTGTTATGTACGGCGGCGGCTGACAAGAATGATGATGCCAAGATAACGCATAAAGCGTTAAGTGATATTATTGATAAGTTTGTTGCTGGATATGGGGAGAGACTTCAGGATTGGGGCGGGGATGTCCGTCTTTTTAGGGGTTTTGAGCCGGTAATTGATGAGATGTTGCAGAATGGAAGGGTTGCGGAAGTTGAGTTAAGGATTCCGATTTTAAAAATTTTTGAGAAGGATTTTTTAAAGTCTCGGAAACAAATTGCGAAGCGGGGCTTAGTTCTTACAGAGGAAGATTTACGTCAGTCGCGGGATCAGAAGCCAGCGTGGACCTTAAAGCGGTTGCCGAAGCAGGTAATTACGCAGGGTTTTTTAGATAAGGAGATGTATAAGATAGCGCATTTAGCTGATGGATTTCATACGATTGAAGAGATAGCAGAGAAGAGTGGCAAGCCAGAGGCGGAGATACAGGTTATGATTGATGATTTAGATGATCTTGGCCTATTGAAGTTTATTGAGATAAAATAATTTTGTTTTATCAAAGTAATTCTCATTCTCTTATTTTATGACTATTTACCAATAACCCAGTGTAGCAATCGCTGTAATGATAATCGTAATAACGATTATAATGTATAAAGCAATTAGTAAGATACGTTCTATATAAGGATATAAAATGGGAAAACAGATAATTACTATTATTGCGATAACTATAATAGCCAGTTTTATTTTTCTTTTTCTGGATTTTGCTGAATCCCTCATTAGAGTTTCATAGTTAAGTTCTGAGCCACATGAGGAACAAGACACTTGTTTTTCAGGAGAGACGAAATTTTTTATTCCACAATTTGGGCATTTAAGTCTTTCATATGAGATACCGGTGGTTTTATCTTTTATTCTATCATCTCTTATTCTTTTATCTTTTATTCTCAAATCTTTTAAGCTCATTTTATATCCTATTCTTTTATCCTCATAATAAAAAAACCAAAAATCCCATAGAATTGTAAGATTTTTTATTCTTTTATTAAAAATTATTTTTTTTATCAGAAATAGATATTGTTAAAATTATAAGTTTATAAAGCTTTTTTTTTCTCATCTTCTCATTTTATGACTATTTTTGTAGTTTTAATGAATATTATCTTAGATAAAGCTATTCTTTAATTTAAGATTGTTTTGTAATGTAATTACTGAACCTTTTGTCTATTTCAATTGAATTAAATCTTCTATTATTAGAAATCATAAACTTGTTTAACACATCAATAAAATTCCGTGCATCGTTAAATGGGTGGCCCAGGCGGTCCACCACCTATTATCTTGTTATAAGCTGAAATGATTTCACCTCCCCAGTCTTGAAATACCCCTACAGCTATCACCAGAGCAATAAGTCCTATAATTAAGAATGCTTTGGAACCACTCAACAACAACATCAAACCACTTATAATTACCATAAATACAGAAGTAAACATAATAAACAAAAATACACCATTGAATGTACCAACATTTATAGTACTGGTGCCTAATATCGGAGGACCAATAGGACTATCTACCAGTAGCAATCCCAAACAAATAAATACCCCAAGAACAATAAATACCTGACCAGTGATATGATAATTTTTTTCAGACAATATCCCCATTTTTCTCTTTTTTTCATTTAGTATACACCCAATTATAATACATAATAACCCGATGGCTGTTGGAATTACAACTAAACCTATATAAAATTCCCATGAAAATATAGTAAAAATGGAAAAAAAAATTATCCATAACAGAGAACCAATAATAAATATTATATTCCCTCCTAATATTAACCAATTTCCTATTTTTTTTTCCAAGGCAACTCCCCCTTCATAATTTTTCAAAAATCTTATATTAAAATGTCCAATTCAAAAAATGTCATGTAAATTTAAATATGTTTTTAATGATTTCCATAAATATTTTAGATGATATGAAATAATTAATAAAAATTTGTTAAAGATTAAAAGAAATAGTTCGTGAATTTACTTTTATCATTAAAAGAATGTGAGAAGAATGTAAATAAAGTCCATTTCCTAAGTTTATAAAACTTTTTTTTCTCATCTTCTCATTTTATGACTATTTTTCAAGTTTTAATGGATATAATTTTAAATAAAGCTAAACTTTAATTTAAGGTTGCTTTATAATGTAATTACTGAACTTTTTGACTATTTCAATTGAATTGAATCTTCTATTATTAGAAATCATAAATTAATTCAATACTTCAAAAAAATCCAGCATGTTTTTATAGAATCGTGATTACTAGAAAATTAAAACAATAGACAAAATTTTCAAAAAAATGACATCAAAGAGATTTTTATCTGAAAAGAGAACAACTCACCAGTCAATTTCGATATCTCCAGCACTTAAGGATTGGATTGATAGATATGTAAGTGTGAATCAGCAAAAATTTCCTGAGGATGATAGATTTAGAAGTGTATCTGCCTTTTATAATTATGTGATGGAAAAGGCAATGGACATATTCCAAAAGGGAAAGGGGTTAGATGATTTGGAGAGATTTGTTGACATTGGAATTAGTAGTTTTTATAGAGGTTTTTCCTTTAGGGCCACGATACCCCAGCATGAACCATCATTAGAGAAGAATAGATATAGTGGATTATCATATGAGAAGATAACTAGTTATTTATTTGCCTTCAGAAAGTATCTTTTAAAAAACATTGACATAAGAGATATTTCAACTGTAACAAATCTACTTGAGCGTTTTAAAAATTATGCTTTAGCGAATAAAACAGCAACAGATTATAGATTTGAAGTCATTACAGGAAAGGATAGTAAATATCCAACTTTAATATGGGAGATTGTTGGTATTTACAGGAATATAAGTTATGAAAGTTATAAATTCTTTGCTGGAACGTTTGGTTTTATAGGAATAAAACTAATTAATGCTATTTACTCAGAACATGACAATTATTGCAGAATGGATTTTAGACCCACAGATTTGTATTTTGAGGAAAAAATAATGAAAAAGAAAAGAATAGAGTTAATGAATGAAAATTTAAGATTCTTTACAAATTACAGTAGAATTTTGGATGATGATGATTATTTTTTATGGATGAATTTAGCTGAGGAAAAAGAGTTTCTTATTAACTTTAACAATAAGGAGAATTTTAGAAAAAAATTAGATTCTATAATAGAAGATATAAAGAGGTATAGTGAAAAAGAAAATTTTGGTTTTAAAATATTAAGATTATTTGAAAAACTTCATTGGATTGAAATAATCGACAAAAAGAACCTTTCTTTTCGAATTAGATTAGATGATAAGAAATTTCAGCTTGAGAGAGATTACTTAATTAAAGATCTTTCAGACTATGTAAAAATTTCCAAAATAGATGACCAATATTTTCTTAGATAGCTTATCACCTATCTTATCTAATTATTTTTTTATCAATAGTTATTGTCTGCTAGAAATTTGTTAAATAATGATCAAAATGGGTTTAAAGGACTATTATTTTTAAAGGAAAGGAAAAAATTTATGAAAATTCATTTATTAATTATTGTATTATGAATGTGAATAAAGTTGATGACAATGTATACGAAATACCGCCTAAAACGCTGATGGCGCGAGTAGAAGGTAGAATTGAGAAGTTTCAAATGAAAGTGCCAGTACATATCTATGCTAATGAATACATTCTTGAAAAAATAAAATTAGATAGAACGCTTGATCAGATAGCAAATGTGGCTTGTTTACAAGGAGTTGAAAAACATGTAATTGCGCTTTCGGATGCTCATCAAGGATATGGTTTTTGCATTGGTGGAGTTGCGGCAACAGATGCAGATAAGGGAATGATATCACCAGGGGGAGTAGGATATGATATTAATTGTGGTGTTAGATTATTGAAAACAAACCTAATGCTTGAAGATATAAAAGCAACGATCCCAAATCTATTAGATACAGTATTTAGAAATATTCCTTCGGGTTTGGGCTCGAAAGGAAAACTTAACCTTAGCTATTCAGACTTAGATAAAGTATTAAACACAGGAATGAATTGGGCTTTAGATAATGACTATGCGATTGAGGAAGATCTTCAACATTGTGAAGAAGCAGGTTGTTTAAATGATGCTAATGCTAGTCTAATTTCTATAAAAGCAAAAGAAAGAGGAGTGAAACAGCTTGGATCATTAGGAAGCGGTAATCATTTTCTTGAAATTCAGAAAGTTGATGAAATATACAATAAATTCATTGCGAAAAAGTTAGGAATTAATGAAAAGGACCAAATCACGGTTATGATTCATACTGGATCAAGAGCAATTGGTCATCAAGTTTGCAGCGATTCACTACGTAGCATAGAACGTGCAATGAAAAAATATAATATCAAAGTACCAGATAGGGAATTAGCATGTGTTCCCGCAGATACTCCAGAAGCACAAAATTATCTTAGCCAAATGGCTTGCGCTGCTAATTTTGGCTTTACAAATCGTCAATTGATAACACATTGGATAAGAGAGTCCTTCCAACATCATTTTAATAAGAGTTTTGATGAGTTGGGTTTACATTTAATTTATGGAGTTTGTCATAATATTTTAAAAATAGAGGAGCATGAAGTAGATGGTAAAAGAATGAAATTAAATGTGCATCGTAAGGGTGCTACTCGAGCATTTCCACCTGGACATCCAGTACTTCCCCAAGAATATAAAGAAATTGGACAACCAGTATTAATTCCTGGTACAATGGGAAGTGCATCGTACTTATGTGTAGGAAAACCTAAAGCTATGGAACTTTCTTTTGGATCTACAGCTCATGGATCTGGTAGAGTTATGTCCAGATCTAAGGCAACGAAAAAATACTGGGGCTCTAAAGTAAAGGAAGATTTAAGTATGAGAGGAATTTTAGTTAAAGCAGCTTCTATGAAAGTAATTGCTGAAGAAGCACCAGGTGCTTATAAAGATATTGATCAAGTCGTTCAGGTAAGTCATGATTTAAATATAGTTGAAAAAGTAGTTAGATTAGTTCCAGTTGGTGTTGTAAAAGGTTAAAACAAGATCTCTCTAAATATCGAAAGTAATATCAATTTCAATTTTATCTTTTTTTTCTTCAATGTTCATAAATGAATAGGTTATTGCTTTTACTTCAGTTCCTATTTCATGCTTATTTAGGTCGAATTTCTCTCCTATTGCAGTTGCTTTTAGCTTATATCCATCATTTTTTTTTTTAATGAACTCCACAGTTATTTCATTAAATACTAATTCATCAACATCAAATAAGTAAAGAAATTCAGAAAGGAAATCAAAACATAAAGCATATAAATCTTCAGAATTTATTTCAATACTTTTTGTGATGCGAGGGGAAATTTTTTTTAAATTAGGTGTGATGGTAGACATTAAACCTAATGCTGTTTGCGAGAAAGCTTCTTCTAATGTTCTACCCCAACTTCTAACTTGTACATCTGCAGTATGGTCTTTAAATTCAAATCCAGCCTTCTTCATCATCTGAAAACCATTTAGATACGATTAATTCAAAAAGATTACCTTACTTTATTAAACTTTATGTCAATATAATGAATTTTCTTGGTACTTTAAATCTCTTCATAATAAAATTCTTTTATATGCTTTACACAATTTTGGATGATTTAATTTTTTATCAAACTTTAACTTTTATCAGAAAATATTCTAATTTTGAACTTAAATTATATGATTATTTCTACAATAAAACTAAAATTTATCCTAAAAATATTATAGTAATTAATCAATTTGTTTTTTATTTTGTGGATAGCAAGTATTATTTTGAAGCAAAAACGCACTTGAATTCCCTAAGGTTAAAATTCTGTAGAAAAGTAGCATTAATTCGTTCGGAAAATACCCTTATTAATTTAGTACATAGTTTCTTTCCAGATATCTATATTCATGATATTAAAGTTGAATTCAACATTTATTCTGGCAAACGGGAAATATCAGTAAATTTTCTTACTTTTGAAGATAGAGGAATAGCTATAGGAAGAAATGGAGATTATATAAAAGCTGTCAATAAATTATTTGAGAGATATATCATATTCCAAAATAGCGGGACTCCAATAAAAATTTCGTGTAAAGTCATGAAATTAAACTACTAAATTACCAAGGAACATCTTTTAAACCTACAACGTAGGCTACAGTATTCGCAATAATACTCACTGAAGGGGTTAAAATCAATAAAAAGATTATTATGAAAAGATCGGGTGCTAAATAAGTTCCCGGGAAAATTAACGCTGGTATAGATGCAAAAAGAATTGCTATTAATACAAAATCAAGTTGATCAATTATCCAAAACGGTGCTCCGCTTTGAATATTTAATCTTCTTTTAAAAAAAGACCCTATTAAATCTCCAATAGCAGCTCCATAAGAACAAAGAATTATTCTAATTAATATCATTAATACCCCAATTGGGAATTCTCCTCCAATAAAATAGAATTTATAAAGGAATAGATCGGAATAGAGTTTATAAATTCCATCTGCCGCTCCAGAAACCGGGATTACCTCAATTGCAGGCCATAACGCGAGAAATAATAGAAATATTCCAAAGGAGATCGGTATACCTATATAAAGTGGGCCAAAAATTAATCCCCTCCATGTTTTATGATCTCCTAGTATTCTTCTCCCATCTTTATAAAATTTGCCTGCATCTATCGGTTTACCTTTACCAACTATTACCATTCCTGCATTTGATATATAACCTGGTGTAATAAATAACAAACTAAAAATTAGAAGAGCTACCCAATCTGTCCATGTAAATATGAGAGAGATTATGATAAAATTCATAATAAATAAACAGGCAAAACTAAGCGCTAAAATTTTTGCTATTTTTGTATTTCTCTTTATGAGAATCTCCTTATTATCCGTTTCTGACATATTTATTAAGTGAGCTGTAAGAGAAATTACATAAAATAATAATTTATTTAAATTAAAGATTGTTAAATTTAAAGCTAAATAATAAATCATTAATAATATTATTCGATAAATAATTATCTTTTAAAAGTGAGATTGTAATATTAAAAATTACGGATAAGGCAAATCAATATATATTAAGAGCTTAATTGCTCTCAATTAATTTGTCGGTTAACATGATATTTTTAAATGTTTATTATCAATAATTATAAAGTAGGTGTAATTGTTTGTTGACTAATCAAAAGAATAATGATAATTACTCTTTTAATATTGACAGATTTTATAAGAAATATTTGAAAGGTCCAAAAATATTTAAAATGCGTGAAGCTTTAGAACCTTCATATATTCCTGAAGAATTACCACATCGAGATAAAGAAATAAAGAAAATTGCAGGGATAACAGCATGTGCGCTAGAAGGAGATGTGCCTCCTAGCTTCCTATGCTATGGTATGACTGGTACAGGTAAGACTGCCACGATTAGGTATGTTAGCCAAAAATTAGCTCAGCATTGTGAAAAAAATCTCCCATGGTGGATTTATATAAATTGTAACATCGTCTCTACTCCTTATCGTATTCTAGCTCATATTTATAATACGATAGAAGGAAAAGAAAAAATACCACCGACTGGAGTTCCAAAAGATATAATTTTTAAAAAATTATTAGGTTTATTAGACATACGCATCAAAAATAGCGTTTGTTTTCTTGTTTTAGATGAGATTGATATTCTTATTGAAAAAAGAGAAGGAAATGAAATTTTATATGATTTAACAAGGTTAAATGAGAACTTAGATTCATGTAGAACATGTATAATAGGTATATCAAATAAATTAAGGTTCATGGAATATTTGGATTCAAGAGTTACATCTGGATTATCAGGGCAAGAACCCATAGTATTTCATCCTTATAATGCTAATGAATTAGCTGACATACTCATCCAACGCTCAAACATTGCTTTTAATGAAGAGGTGTTAGATCAGGGTGTTATAAAGCTTTGTGCTGGTTTAGCTGCAAAAGAACACGGTGATGCTAGAAAAGCACTTCAATTACTAAGAAAAGCAGGAGAGCTTGCTGAGAGAAAACAGCACAAAATAATTTCAGAGTCAGATATAGTTAAGGCTCATAAAGATCTTGAAAAAGATCATATGGTAGAGTATATATTATCAATGCCACTTCAGGCACAATTGACATTAACTGCAATTCATCTTCTAATGAAGTATGGAAAAGGTCATATCATCACCTCTGGAGATATATATGAAACACATTCAGAATTAGCTGAGAAAATGCCTGGAATAAAAAAATTAACCCAAAGAAGGATAAGTGATTATATAAATGAATTATCTCTAGCAGGAATAATAACCGCAACTACTAAATCAATGGGACACTACGGAAGGACAAAGTTGGTTAATTTTGATATTGAAAAAGATTTAGTCGAGCGTACTTTATCTCAAATAGAAAAAATTCGAATCAGCGGTATTTTAAACTATAAGCCAATAGTATTATTGACCGATAAGGTTAAAATAAAGAATAATGTTTTTAGAAAGCTAATTTAATCTGAAAATTCCCATTTTTCAATATTATCATTAATTTTCTTAAGAAAAGTAATTGCTATTTTTTGGTCTTTTTCTTTTAATAACAGGAATAATCTAATTAAATGTTTACAGAATTTTTTTTCTTTGGCTCTTCTTGTTTGAAAATCATGACAGTTGTGTTTTAACTCCTTTTCATTTAAATCTATTTTCAATAGGTAAGGTTCTTCTTTCGATCCAACAACGTTGCCAAGTATTAATCCTTCATTTAAATCGACTTTTTTTAAACTGAATGCAGATTCTGAAACACCTACCGCTCGATTAAGAGTTGGTTTATCTGCGAAACTCTTTAAAAGCGTGTTAAATTCATCTTTATTTTTTTGTTCAAGAGTATTTTTAAGTTCACTTTGTTTTTGATATGAAGCCATTTTACGTAAAATTTCATCCTTACGATTACTTTGCCAAGCTTGAAGTTTGGAATTCAAATTCTCGGATAATCTTAGATTTTTATTATCATCCTGAATGAGAAATTTATTTTTAATAGCATTTTCAATGAATATTTTTGCTTCAACTGGGGAATAAAGAAATAAATCAAAAGAAATTTTAAATAATAGATTTTCATATGGAATTTTTGGAAAGTTGATGATTTTCCATATATATAATACCATTTCTGATATTTTTTGTCGGGGAATTGAAAAAGACATATTTAAATTTATTAATTATTACTTTTTAAATCTAATTCAAATGCCTTTAATGTATCTAATTCAATAATCGGAACAATTCCAGGGGTTGGGTCTATTCCAAAACTTTTCATAAAATCTGTTTGGGCTTGAAAGCATCCAGAATTAATCAAGGTTACGTTATTATATTTTCCGCTTCCATTTATATGAATATGACCTGTATGAAAAATATCAGGAATTCGATCTATTACAAGAAAGTCTTTTTCTGCCGGCGCAATTTGTGTTTTTTCACCAAAAATTGGCGCTAAATGTCTACATATGAGAAATTCTTTCATAGCATCAATAGGCTTATTTATATCTATATCGTGAATTAACAAATTCATGTCATGAATACTTTCTCCATGATAAATGAGTGTGTTTACATTATGAGTTTTGATTAAAGAAGGATTTCCTAAACATGTAACATTTAGATCACTTAAAGCCCCGCTATATTTTTTTGGGACTGCGGGTCTAGGTATTGCATTCCTAACTGGTTCATGATTACCAGATACATAAAAAATTTTAATGTAATCTGGGATTTCAGCTAGTAACTCTGAAGCTTTTTTATATTGCTTATAAATATCAGAAATTATTAAATCATCTTGTTGATTCGGATAGACTCCAATCCCATCAACTAGATCACCATTTATTATAATATATTTTATTCTTCCAGCAATTTCTCTTGATTTTTTATTTCCAACTTTACCATTTAAAAAATTTAAAAATCTTTTAAGTAAGGGTTCTTCAAATTCTTTGCTACCAATATGCGTATCTGAAATTAAAGCAAGAGAAATTGGGAGAGTAGATTTATTTGGTTGATAGTCTGTGGGTATATCTATTTTTGAGATATAATCTGCAAAAATTATTCCATTTTTAAACTTTTCACCTGAGTTATACATCCCTTTTACATACAGCATTTGATCAAAAACAATTCTTTTAGCGGTTTTTATTGATTCTTGATCTTCAGAATCATTTCTAACAAGTACATTAATTCTACCTGTTAAATCTTCCAATTCTAAGAAATAATTCCCATTTTTGGTTTGACGAATATTTCTAACCAACCCTATAGTGGATATTTCCACATCTCTTGACAATCTAAGAATATTCTTTATGGAAACAGCAGAAAGTACCTCGGGTCTTTTTCTCATTAATTTATGTAATTTTTTGAACTTATCTAGAGTTAACTGATAAAAATCAGAATACTCTCCATTTGTATATAATTTTCCTGTTGGATCTTTTAAAATTGTATAGTCAAATTCATAGTCTTTAGCGATAGGACTGACTTTTATATTGGATTTTGTTGATCCAAATTGTTGAATCTTTAACTTTTCTTTTATTAAAAAGCTTTCAGTAGAATTAAGGTTTATATCTTCAAATTCAGGCAATTCGGTGGATGATGCCATTTGTACTTTTGATTGTTGAGTTTTTATCTCAAGGTTAGAATTTTTAGGTTCTTTCAATGTTATACTATCTGCAGTAGAGTTCTTTTCAATTTGTAAATCATTTGACTTTTCGATTGTCCTTTTTAGTGCTTTTTGCAATTCTTCATTTGAAATTTTTTTTAAAATACTTTCTGTTAAATGACTATTAAAATTTGGAATAAAACTTAGTTCTTTTATTAGATTACTCAAATCTTTTTGTAGATTTTTTAGATCTAATATTGATTTCATACTTTGAGGTGTAATATTTATACCAGAATTAACGAGTGCATTAATTATTAGCCTCTTTTGCTCTAACAATTCCTTATCCAAATCTTTTTCTACCAGAATATTAATTATTGTACTAATGTTGAGACAAAATTTAATGATTTATTATTAAGCAAAGAACAATTTTTTTACTTTTTATAATTAGGGAGTGTTTTAAATATCAATATTATTAAAACAACTAAAAATTCTTTATCCCTATTTATTAAAAAATAAGGGTTCAATTAGCCTATTAATAAATCAATTTATTGGTTTAAGATTGTTAACTTTCTTAGAAAACCTTAAAATACACATTTTTAAGTTGGCTATCAATGGTCGAAATGAGCAAAGAAATGGAAGATTATTTTTTAGGAATTCAAAAACAAGTAGATATTTGTTATAATCTCGCAGAAAGAGCCCGTAAAAAAGGATTAGACCCAGAATTATATGTAGAGTCTCCACAAGCAAGAGATTTAGCTGGAAGAGTAGAAAAGCTTGTTGGACCGGAAGGAGTCGCTGATATCATAAGAGAACTTAAGAATAATGGAAAAGGTGATGATGAAATAGTATTTCAAGTAGTTTCAGATATTTTGGATCAAAAAATTGGAAATATTCAATCATTAGAAGAAAGAGTGGAAAGATCTATTAGAGTAGGTTTAGCAATAAAAACTATGGGCGTTGTCAGTGCTCCCTTAGAAGGAATTTCAAAGATTCTCATAAGAAATGACAAGCAAGGAAATAAATATTTATCATTATATTTTGCAGGACCGATAAGAGCTGCTGGAGGAACAACACAGGCACTATGTGTTCTAATAGCTGATTTTGTAAGAGAAAAAACAAAAATACCTAAATATGCAGCCACAGAAGCTGAAATTGGAAGATATGTCGAAGAAGTGAAATTATATGATAGAAGAGTTCATTTACAATATCCCTCTTCCAATGATGAGATAAGATTCGCAGTAAAACACTTACCTGTAGAAATAAATGGGGACTCAACAGAAGATGAAGAAGTCTCAGCGTTTCGTAATTTACCAAGAATTGAAACAAATAAAATCCGTGGAGGTGCTTGCTTAGTATTAAATGATGGAATTCTTCTAAAGGCGCCAAAACTTTTAAAAATAGCAAAGTCAATGAATTTAGAAAGTTGGAATTGGCTAGCTGATTTAAAAAAAGTAGCTAATAAAGGAGAAGATAAAAACTCAGTTGTAAATAAGGTAGGGGTAGAAGAAGCAAAAAAAGAAGAAAAGAAGAAAATTCTCCCTAATTCAAAGTTTGTTGCTGATATTATAGCAGGAAGACCTGTTTTTAGTCACCCATCTGAAATAGGCGGTCATAGAATAAGGTATGGAAGATCTAGGAATACTGGTTTAGCGGCAGCGGGAATCCATCCTGCAACTATGGGGACTTTAGATGATTTTGTCTCAATAGGTACACAATTAAGAATTGAAAGGCCTGGTAAAAGTACCAGTGTTTGCCCCGTTAATTCCATTGAACCTCCTATTGTTAAATTGAAAAATGGGAACGTAATTAAAGTAAATAGTTATAAAATGGCAAAACATTTTTTTCCTCAAATAGAAAATGTGTTATTTTTAGGAGATATACTTTTTGGTTTTGGAGAATTCGCAGAAAATAATCATATCTTAGTACCTTCTGGTTATGTAGAAGAGTGGTGGGCTTTAGAATTAGAAAATGCTATTGAGAACCTAGAAAATATAGATCAAAAAATTCGTGATTATATATCTAATCCCTTTAAATGCAAACCTACGGCTGACGAAGCAATAGAAATATCATTAAATTACAATATACCTTTACACCCCTCATATACTGATTTTTGGGGTAATATCTCAGTAGATGAATTAGATCTTCTAAGAAAGGCTTTTATAACTAATTTTTCAGTACAAAGTGAGAAAATTTTCTTAGAAAATACCAAAGAGATTAAACGCATTCTTGAAAAAGCATTTGTTTTACATAAAGTTAAAGATAATAAAATTTCTTTTAAAAAAGCCATGAGTAATGTCTATAAGACGTTATTTAATCTTAAAGATAAAAAATTAATTAAATATAGTAAGGAAGATGATGTATTTAGTTATTTTTTCAAGGTCTCTTCTATTAGGGTGAAGAATAAAGCACCTCATTTTATGGGTACACGGATGGGACGTCCTGAGAAATCCGAAAGAAAAAGTATGAAGGGAGTTCATACACTATTCCCTCTAAGTGATAAAGTTGGTAATTCTAGATTAGTAGAAAAAGCAAGAGAATTACAAAAAGTACAGATAGATGTATGCAGGAGAATGTGTTCTAAATGTGGTACAGTAAGTATATTTAATCTATGTCCAAAGTGTAAAGCTCATACTGATTTAAAGTCAATCTGTATAAAATGTAAAAATTTATTTCCGGCATCAGATCCTAATGAATATGAAAAATGCCCTAAATGTGGGGAAACACTGAAATCATCAAGTGAGGCTATGTTTAATATTAAATTTTATATAGATTCAGTTTTAAATTCTCTTCAATTATTTTTCCCAAAAAAATTAAAGGGCATTTTTGGTTTAACAAATACATTCAAGGTACCAGAACCTATAGAGAAAGGTATTTTACGGGCAAAAAATGATGTTTTAGTCTATAAAACTGCGGAAATAAGGTATGATGCTACCGATATACCTTTAACTCATTTTAAAGTAGAAGAAATTGGAATCTCTATTGAAAGATTAAGAGATTTGGGATATACCCATGATTTTAAGGGGTATCTATTAAATGACAAAAGTCAAATTATTGAATTAAAGGTACAAGACGTTATTATCTCAAATGATTGTGCTGATTATTTAGTTAAAGTTTCTCGGTTTTTAGACGATGAATTAGAGTATTTTTATAAAATGGATAGATTTTATAATATTTCTGAAAATGTGGATTTGGTTGGACACTTATTAGTGGGATTAGCTCCTCATACAAGTGCAGGAATTATTGGTCGAATCATTGGATTCACTCCTGCTAGATCGATTTATGCACATCCTTATTGGCATGCGGCAAAAAGAAGGAATTGTGATGGAGATGAAGACGGGATAATGCTACTTTTAGATCCTCTCTTGAATTTTTCTAGGCATTATTTGCCAAGCAAAATTGGTGGAAGGATGGATGCTACATTGGTTATTGGTACATCCTTAGACCCAAATGAAATAGATGTTGAGGTCCATAATGTAGATACACTATATAAATACCCCTTAGAGTTTTATGAGGCAAGCGAGAAATATATCTCTCCATCAAAAATTGAAAAATTGATGAGACTTGTAGAAAGCCGATTAGGCACTCCTGAACAATATGAAAACATTGGATTCAACATACCTACTAAAAATATTAATGATGGACCAACAGTCACGGCATATAAAACATACGAATCTATGGATAAAAAAATAGATGCTCAATTACATCTAGCTGAAATCATTAAATCTGTAAATGCTAAAAAAGTTGCTGAAAAAATTTTAACTAGTCATTTCAATCCTGATATTTTAGGTAATTTAAGGAAGTTTTCTATACAAGAATTTAGGTGTGTCAAATGTAATGAAAAATTCAGAAGACCACCTCTTTCTAATGCAGGTAATTGCCCTAAATGTGGAAATAGAGTTATATTAACCGTTAATAGAGGAGGAATTGAAAAATACATTCCTCGTGCTATTAAATTATGTAAAGAATTTAATTTAGATAAGTATACAATTCAACGAATGGAATTGATTGAGGAATATGTAGAGAGTTTAACGAATAATCCCAGAATAAAACAACAGAAATTATCCGATTTCTTCTAATATTTCTATTTATCAATTACTATTCTTTAAAGAACCGTAGTATTTTATAAACGATGATCAAATATCATGATGCAGGAGGAGGGATTTGAACCCTCGAACTCCTATGAGACTAGAACCTCAGTCTAGCACCGTTGACCAGGCTTGGCTACTCCTGCCGGGATTAAATTTAAAAAACACGCCAATACAATGAATTAAGATTATTTTCCATTAAAAGTTAATGAAATTAAATACAATAAATTTTAAAAATTTATTTTATCTTTCTCTCTTTCTTTAAAAAAATTTTTATTAGAATATATTTAACTAGTTATATAATTTATAAGGTTCTTATTTCAACATTCCCTAATTGTACAAAGAGTTGTAGATTTTGTCAATTGATACAAAGAAATTGAAGGCACTACTAGAATGGTATTCGCAAAATGTTGGAGATTATTTAGTTGCTGTACTTGTTGTGAATAGAGAAGGATTAGTGATTGACGCTTTAGCTAGATCATCTGAAAAGACTTTAGATGAAGAAATTGTGGGGGGCGTTAGTGCGTTAGTAGAACCAGTATTAACAAGAATTACTGAAGAGTTTAGTTCTGGTTCTTTTGGAACAGGTACTTTCGATACTGAAGAATATAGATTAATTTTTTGTGAAGCTGGACCAGAAGCAGTATTTGTAACTATTTTAGATGCCATTGCTGGAGTTGATCCGATATTTCCTTATGCTTATTTAGCCGCTGAAAAAATTGCTAGAATTTTTGATGGAAGGTCAGTAAGTCCAGTTATCCCTAAACTAATAACCAAAAGAGATACTGATAATATTCAAAGAAAAGTAGATAAAATCCAAAAAGTTAAAGTAAAATCTGGAGAGTATGCATTTAAATTAATTTTGGGAGGGGATGGTAATGTGGGTAAAACCAGTATGGTACATAGGTTCATAGAAAACACATTTGCACAAGATTACAAATCAACAATTGGAACTTCAATTATGAAAAAAGAATGTAAATTTGAGGGTTTACAGAGTGCTGTACGTTTTGTAATTTGGGATCTAGCGGGCCAGGCGCAATTCAGGCGAGTTAGACAATCTTATCTGGCTAATGCAGAAGCTGGAATCCTTGTTTTTGATGTAACTAATAAAGCTTCTTATGAAAATATTGAAAATTGGTTTATTGAAATAAATAAAGCTTCACCAAGTATCTCACTGGTATTAGTAGGAAACAAAATTGATTTAACAGATGATAGAGTAGTTTCAACTCAAGAAGGCGAAATTCTCTCCCAAAAACTTAAATTAACATATATTGAGACATCGGCAAAAACGGGAGAAAATATAGATGATGCCTTTAAAATGCTTGCATTACAAATGATAAAGAAATATTTAACCGCTGAGGATATATAGATAAAGCCTCTGGGGGGAATTATTCTTTAGAGAAGTATTTTCTCTGCATTTGAACCCCCGACCTACAGATTACGAATCTTTAGCAATCTTAACAGAAATTACAAGATAGTTGCTATACCACTAAGCCACAGAGGCAAGATATTAAACTAATTAAATATAAATTTTAAAAATTATAAAATTTTTCTAATGAGTCATAAAAAATATATAAGAGACTTTGGAGAACAAAAAATTATCAATATTATTGATAATTTAATCTTTAAGAAAACAGGTAAAAAATTAATTCAAGACGATAGTTTCTTTTTTTCACTTAAAGAGCTAGGTTTTCAAAATAATTTGATTCTTAATTCTGATATGTTTGTATCCACAACCGATGCACCAGAGCAAATGACTTTTCGTCAGATTGGACGCAAATCTGTTCTTATGAATATAAGTGATTTAATGGTTAAAGGTGTTAAGCCAAAGGGAATCATCATTTCATTAGGGATACCGAACACATTGAGGATGAATTTTTTTTATCAATTGATGAATGGTATAATCGATTATTGTAAAAAGTGGAATCTTGATTATATAGGAGGCGATATTAATGAAACCAAAGAATTAATTATCAATCCTACTGTATTTGGTTTTAAAGATCCTTCAATGACGATATTTAGAAGTGGAATACAAATAGGAGATATTCTGGTTGTAAATAACAAATTTGGTTTGACTGGTGTGGGTTTTGATATTCTCGTAAGAAAGGAAGGTAATCTAAAAAAATATCCAAAATATAAAAGTTCAATTCTAAGTGTATTGGAACCAAAAGATCCTGGTGAGGAAGCTTATATTTTAGCTAATAACAGGTTGGCAACTTCAAGTATCGACTCTTCAGATGGTTTAGCAAAATCCCTAAGAGATCTAATGATAACTAATCCTCATATTGGCTTTGAAATTGACTTTAACGAAAATTTATTTCATAAAGAGGCTCTCTTATATTCACAAGAGTATAATTTTCCTCTAGAAAAACTTATATTCGAAGGAGGCGAAGAATTTATTCAAATATTTACAATTAGCTCCAATAACATTGAAACCGCCCAAAGTAAGGCTAAAGAAAGAGGTGGAAAGTTATTTAAAATAGGAAAAGTAATTTCAGAAGAAAAAATATATTTTAGAAAGAATAACACCAAATTGGAAATAAAGCTTCAAGGATATGAGCATTTTCAGTAGATTAAATTTAAGTATAAATAATTCTTGATTACAGCTAAAAAAATTCAGAAAAAATTTTATATTATTATAGATTTGTTATATTGCAATTTTGCTTCAAATTTAATAACTAATCATCAGTATAATTATTGTCAGGGCTATTAGCGCAGACAGGTAGCGCAGCAGGCTTTTAACCTGAAGGTCGGGGGTTCGAATCCCCCATAGCCCGTTCTATCTAATGTTTTTTCTTATCACATATCTATATAGTTTAGAGACCCTATTTTTACATTTTATCATTCACAACAGAAATTGAATTAATAAAAATAAAATTTAAATCTACCCTAATTTACTTATAAAAAAATCTCTTCAATAATTTTAAGATGAACTACTCTGAATTAAAGTTACCATCTGATGAACCTGAGCAGTTATTAATAAAATCTCAAGATAGCACTAATTATAATTATGGTTGTGACCCAGAAAAACGGAAAATTGAAGATTTACTTCAATATGGGGTAATAAATTTAGATAAACCTAAAGGTCCAACAAGTCATGAGATAGTTTCTTGGGTGCGTAAAATTTTGGACGTATCTAACGCTGGACATGGTGGAACGTTAGATCCTAAAGTTACAGGAGTTTTACCTTGTGCTCTTGGAAAAGCAACACGGGTTTTATCGGCATTACTCGATGCAGGTAAAGAATACATAGGAGTGATATATTTACATAATCCAGAACCAAAGAAAAAAATTGAAAAAATATTTAAAATTTTTACGGGAAAGATTTACCAAACTCCTCCTTTAAAATCTTCAGTTATAAGAAAGTTAAGAATAAGAGAGATATATTACAGCAAAGTTCTTGAAGTTAATAAAAATCATGTTCTATTTAGGGTTGGTTGTGAAGCGGGTACCTATATACGTAAATTGTGTTTTGATATAGGTGAAGCTTTATGTTCAGGAGCTCATATGCTTGAATTAAGAAGGACAAGAGTAGGTAATTTTGAAGAGGATAATAGTCTTGTTACCTTACAAAACGTAAAGGATGCTTTTACTTTATATAAAGAAGAGCGAGATGAGTATTATTTAAGGGGAGTTATCTCTCCTATGGAAAAAATGGTATCTCACCTTCCAAAGATATATGTCAGAGACACAGCTGTTGATGCAATATGTCATGGTGCTGATCTTGCTGCCGCAGGAGTTTGCTATATTGATGCTAAAATAAATTTAGGCGCATTAGTAGCTTTAATGACTCTCAAGAAGGAATTAATTGGTTTTGGTATTGCTAAAATGAACGCTATGAAGATTTACAAATCAAAATCAGGGATAATGGTAAAAATAAATAAAGTGTTTATGGAACGGGGTATTTATCCTCACTGGAGTGAATCTAAAACTAAAAAATAAGATTTCATCAAATTATGTACAATAATAATAAAAATCATTATTATAGCACATTCCCCGATAGCAGAGTTAAATTTCAATCTCTCTCGGTAAGTTTAAGGCGTCATTTATTTATTTTTAAAACAGTCACGGGAGTATTTGCTTATAAAAAATTGGATTTAGGGACAAAAATTTTAGTAGAAAATATGTTAATACCTCCAAAATCAAGTAATATTATAGATCTGGGTTGTGGATATGGAGTCATTGGAATTGTGTTAGCTTACGAATCTCCAATGAGTACAGTATATTTAATTGATATAAATAAAAGAGCAATTTGGTGTGCAAAAGAAAATATTAAAATTAATTTACCAGAAAGTAAAAATCGCGTTTTTGCTTTGATGGGAAATTATTTTGAGCCAATAAAGAATAAAAGCGTAATTTTTGATGGAATTTATATGAACCCCCCTTTAAGAAAAGGAAGAAAAGAATTTTTAGACCTTTTTGATGAGATTCCTTTATATTTAAAGCCAAATGGACTATTTCAATTTGTAATTAAAAGAAAAATGGGAGCAGAATTTATTTCAAACTATTTAAAAAATAAATTCTCAGAGGAGAATATTGAAATTATATGCAAAAAAAGCGGATATTGGATTTTCAAGTATAAACAAAAAATAACCTAGAAAAATTAATCTTAAACTGATAGAGATGTAAATAGTAAAATTTTTTAGAAATCTTACACTTTATTAATTATAATTTATTAGATAAGAGGATTTTTTCTTGACAAAAAAACGTAAAATAGATGTCTTACTTCATGAGTTGGTACCTAAGCATCACCTTTTAACTAAAGAAGAGTCACAAAAATTATTAGAAAAATATCAGATCAGCGTAATTGATTTACCTCAAATGTCTGAAAAGGATCCAGTCGCTATTGCTGTTGGAGCAAAAGAAGGAGATATCGTCAAAATTATAAGAGATTCTCATACAACTGTAAAGTTCGTAAATTATTACAGGTATGTTACAAAAGAAAAAGTCTAATTACCTTCTTAATAAAGACATTTAATAGGTTTAAATAAAATTGAGTTCTGAAAATTTATCTAATAACGATAAATGGGTTGTTTTAAAGAGCCTATTCGATGAAAAGGGTTTAGTCCGTCAGCACCTTGATTCATATAATAATTTTATTGAACTTGAGATGCAAGAAATCGTTGATGAATCAGGAGAAGTCATACCTGACATCCCAGGATTCAAGATTAAATTCGGTAAAATAAAAGTAGGTGTACCAAAGGTGAGGGAGGCTGATGGGGCAACAATGGAAATAACCCCAATCGAAGCTAGAATCAGAGAATTGAGTTATGCTGCTGACATTACATTAGAAATGACACCAATTACTATTGATGAGCGTACTCAAAGGGAAGAGGCTGAAGAAACGTTAGAAATTTATATAGGCAAAATCCCTATTATGTTAAAAAGCAGTCGGTGCCCTTTAGAAAATTTATCCGAGCAAGAATTAATAAACCGAGGTGAAGACCCTTTAGATCCAGGAGGCTACTTCATAATAAACGGAACTGAACGGGTCCTTGTTACACAAGAAGATCTAGCCCCAAATAGAATCCTTGCAGAAGAAGCTAGTAGGAGTTCAAGTGCAACTCATCAAGCAAAGGTATTTTCAACTAGAAGTGGCTTCCGAGCTCCAGTAACAATTGAAAGGAAAAAAGATGGTAATCTAAGAGTGTCGTTTCCTTCTGTTCCAGGTAAAATTCCTTTAGCAATTCTCATGCGTTCATTAGGGTTGCATTCTGATAGAGAAATATTTGAAGCTATTTCTGAAAATGAAGAGATTCAAAAAGAATTAATCCCTGTTATAGATGTCGCATCTGAAATACAAGTATTAAAAGATGCTGAAAAATCCCAACAAAATGCTCTTGATTATATTGGAAAACGAGTTGCGATAGGCCAAACGAAGGATTATCGTATTCGTCGAGCACTTCAAGTATTAGACAGATATCTCTTACCTCATATTGGTAACGCAGAAGAAGATAGGATAAAAAAAGCTTATTATTTGGGACAAATGGCACAGAAGGTTATGGAACTAGCTTTAGGATTAAGAGAACCAGATGATAAGGATCATTATGCAAATAAAAGATTAAAATTGGCTGGAGAGTTATTTACTTCCTTATTTAGAGTAGCTTTTTTAAATCTAGTAAAAGACATTAAATATCAATTAGAAAGAACTGCAGTTAGAGGAAGAGCACCCAACATAAAAACAGCGGTAAGAGCTGATGTGATCACAGAAAGAATAAGACACGCCTTAGCGACAGGAAATTGGGTTGGTGGTAAGGCAGGAGTTAGTCAGTTATTAAATAGAACAAATCATGTTGGCACATTAAGTCATTTAAGAAGGGTAATATCTCCGTTAAGTAGAAGCCAACCTCATTTTGAAGCCAGAGATTTACATCCTACGCAATGGGGTAAAATTTGTCCTGCAGAAACACCAGAGGGACCAAATTGTGGTTTGGTAAAAAATCTTGGGTTGGCATCAATTATATCAGTTGGCGCTGATGAACGAATAATTGAAAATATTCTAATTGATTTAGGTGTAATTCCTATAAATGAAGTCAAAAATGTTAAGGGTGTAAAGACAAAAGTTTTTTTAAATGGCAAGTTAGTCGGCATCCACCAAAAGCATAATCCTTTCATCCGTCAACTTAGAGAAAAAAGGAGAAAGGGAGAAATAGGTCAACATGTAAATATTGGATATTATCATGATTCAAGAGAAATACAAATTAATTGTGATGCTGGAAGGGCAACTAGACCGTTATTTGTAATTAAAAATAAACAGTTACTTATTTCAAAAGAAGATATTGAGAAATTAAAACAAAATAAATATTCATGGTCAGATTTAATCCAGAAAGGAATAATAGAATATTTAGATGCTGAAGAAGAGGAAAATGCTTACATAGCAATGTTTGAGAAGGATATAAGTGCCGAACATACTCATATGGAGATTTCACCAGCAGCTATTTTAGGAATTTGTGCTTCAATAATTCCATTTCCTGAACATAATCAATCTCCTAGAAACACTTATGAAGCTGGAATGGTAAAACAAGCATTAGGGTTGTTTGCAGCAAATATGCATTTAAGACTTGATACAAGAGGTCATACTCTGCATTATCCACAACAACCTCTAGTAAAAACAAGTCCAATGGAAATTATTGGAATTAATAAGCGACCAGCGGGACAAAATTTCATTATTGCAATGATGAGTTATGAAGGTTTCAATATTGAGGATGCGATAATTATTAATAAAGCTTCAATAAATCGTGGTCTTGCCAGAAGTCACTTTTTTAGAACTTATGATGCAGAAGAAAGAAAATATCCTGGAGGAGAAATTGATAAATTTGAGATCCCAGAGAGAGGAGTAAGAGGATTTAAATCTGCTGAGTCTTATAGATTGTTATCAGAAGAAGATGGTATTATAGAACCTGAAACTGCCGTTAATGGAGGGGATGTTTTAATAGGGAGGACTTCTCCACCAAGATTTATAAAGTCATATGAAGAATTTGAATTAATGCAACCTAATAGGCGTGAAACATCCAAAAATATGCGACACAATGAAAAAGGTATTGTAGATACCGTCATAATCTCAGAAACCGTAGATGGGAATAAATTAGTTAAGATAAAAGTAAGAGATTTACGTATTCCGGAATTAGGAGATAAATTTTCTTCCCGTCATGGTCAAAAAGGAGTTCTGGGATTAATTCAACCTCAAGAGGATATGCCCTTTACCTCATCTGGGGTAATACCAGATATAATTGTAAATCCTCATGCTATGCCCTCCAGAATGACTTTAGGACAATTATTTGAAGGAATTAGCGGAAAAATAGCTTGTACTACTGGTAAACTCGGTGATGCAACCGCTTTTGAATGGAAAGATATCACTAAACTCCAAGAGCAGTTGGTTGAAGCTGGATTTGAATTCAACGGGAGAGAAGTTATGTATAACGGAATCACAGGTGAAAAGTATGAGGCTGGTATTTATTGTGCACCTATATATTATCAAAAACTATATCATCTGGTTGCAGATAAATTACATGCAAGAGCAAGAGGCCCAGTACAAATTTTGACAAGACAACCAACAGAAGGACGTGCACGTGAGGGTGGACTTCGTTTTGGAGAGATGGAACGCGATTGTTTAGTTGGTCATGGATCAGCCTTACTATTGAAAGAAAGATTGTTAGATGAGTCGGATAAAACAGTTATTTTAGTATGTGAAAAGTGTGGTTTATTAGCAGTTTATGATAGAAATAGAGATAAACGTTATTGCCCTGTATGTGGTGAAGGCACTATTATTTCAAAAGTTGTTTGCTCATATGCTTTTAAATTACTTCTCCAAGAAATGATGAGTTTAGGGTTAGCTCCTAGACTTAAATTAAAGGAAAAAATATAATTTCTTTTTATTATATTATTCTAAAATTACTATTTTTGAATAACTAAAAAAAAAATGTAATTAATTTTTCATGTCTTATTTTATTTAAGCCCCGAATGGAACAAGATTGTATAGTTCTGGTACTAAAGAGAAAATAATATACAGTATAAATAAAGTTAACAATGAGATCCATAGCGATTGATCCCAGGTTACATCAAGTAAAAATTTTGTTAATACTAAAAGTAGCAAGAAGAAAATAATCGGACCAAAATTGGTTAGGAAGTTTTGTCCTCCTGTACCAGAGATTGCATTTCTAATCTGTGCTAGACCATTTCCAATAATATTTAAAACATACATTATTGCATTGACTATTATCGGTATAACTAAAACTCCGATGAAAGCTAGAAGTAGAATTAAAAATTTCTTATCAGAGGCCTTAGTTTTAGAAACAACGACAAGAACTGAAATAAACATTATTAATGCGACAACTATTGTACCTAAAATCAATCCTAGTATAAAAAATAATGTTTCATTTCCTTGAAATAACATTTTGTTTTTTCACAATTATGGTTTAAGTTATAGATAGATTAAAAGAAGAATAGCTTTCTTCTTTTTTAAATATTAACAAATTAATTTAGAGATCTTTTCTAAAAAATTTTTTCATAAATAAGCAGATTTTTCAAAATCTATAAGGAAAAAATTTTTCATAAGTTTTTAGATTCCGAAATTGAGGAGAAAGAAATGTGTAGCAAAACCTAAAAAAAGAGCTGTGATAATAATTGCAAATACTGAAAGCTTAATTGAAATTTCTCTGCCATATTTAGTGTATACTATTAAGACCGTTAAAGCAATTAAGCCGATTATAAGAAAAACCCACGCTAAAATCCATAATGGTAATGAAGGCACTTCAAATTGATTGAGAAGAAAAATTGTAAACAGCATCAATATCAATAAAAATATTTATAAATTTGTTATATCAAATTTTTTATTTTTTTTTAATTTTTTCATGATTTCAATTTAAATTTCTCTTTCTAAATAATATTTTAAATGTTAACCTTAAAATTTAAAGATATAATCTCTTTATATAATTAATATTAGATAATCTATCCCATCATAAGAATTGAAAATGCATTTTCTAAAACAATTAATTGAATCACCTATTTTATCCGATCCTGCCAATAATTACATGAATGTCCACCGTCATTTTTATAGATATTCTAGAGGTTTCTTTATAGGACCAGTATTAAAGATTTCAAAAACTAGCGCAAAAATTACCCTAAAAGGATCTCATGAATATGAGGATTTGATTTTAGAACTTGTTACTAGATCAATATCTAAGTTAAATCAAGATATTGAAATTAAAGGTAAACTAGTAACAGGAACTGATATTAGTGAATTGTTATCTAATTTGGGATTAAATTGGGATTTAAAGAGGTCGACTGGACAAATAAAAAATTATACTACCGAAGTTAATGATATTATAAATAAAGAATCTTTGTTAGAGATTATTGAAGCTCTTAGAATGAATAGTTATTTTTTAATATCGTTTAATATCAATCCTAATTGTAAAGTCACGACCAAAAAAAACATTCCTCAACCCTCAAAGAAAAAAGTAGGAGAGGATGACGTTAATAAAAGAATTCAATTTAGTACAGGTTATATCAATAATACTAATCAAAATTTAAATACAGTTATAGAACATACTCTCCCAGACCTTAAGTCTGAACTTTCTGAAAAATGGAAGGCAATTATAATTTCAAACAACTACAAAATTAATGATATAGAACTTCCAAAAGATATAAAAGATTCGAGATTAATAAGGATTATGGCTAAAAGAAGTGGAAAACTTCTACGTTCTGTGGATATAGACGGTGAAATAATTGAAAATCAGTATGATATTGTTGTTTAAGATTGTTTTTATTCAATATTATTTTAAAAAAATTTAATTTTCATATTAGATTTATTTGTATCAATAAAAGAAAAATCTATTAGAAGGAAATGCCTTGAAAGAACTAAATTCACTATTAAAATCTTTTTTATACATCATCGGGGGAGATATAGCAATTGAAGTTGGAATTGAATTATTAAATTCAGAAAATCAAGATATTACAGATGAAGATATTACAGAAAATATTAAAGAAAGGATTGAAAAAGAAGGGAAAGACGTAGATTTTGAACCAGATGATACCGAAATTTTAAAATTAAATACTGTACGTAAAACCCTCTATAAATTATACAGTGAAAAATTAGCGCAATTCAGAAGAATTAGGGATAAATCAACTGGTTGGTTTATTTATTTTTGGTGGCACGAATTTGATTTGCTAGATGAAATTTTAATGGAAAAAAAAAAATTGTTGGAAAGAAAGTTAAGAGATAGATTACAATTTGAAGAAAATAATTATTTTTTTATTTGTAAGAATTGTCAAATGCCTCGTACAAAATATAATTTTGAGGACGCTTTTGAGCACAATTTTCGTTGCCCAGAATGCGGTGAACCTTTAGAAGCTCAAGAGAATGAAAAATTAATTCAATTTTTGAGAGAAAAAATTGTTCGTATTGAAAAAAGTCATTTTAAAATAACTGAAAAAAAGGATTAGAGTAATAATTAGTACCTTAAGATTTATTTTTTAAATTTATCCTCTAAAGATTACCACTTATATTAATTCGGGTGTTCTTATGATACTAAATGGAGGAGGATCGAAAAAAGTAAGATTTGGAACCTGCTCAAAAGACTGTTATGGCTCCTGTGTGTTTTTAGGACAATGGAATGATGAAGCTCCAGAATTTAAATTTAAATCAGCGAAGCCCTTAAGACAGCATCCATTTACAAAAGGCTTTTTCTGCTCTAAATATAATCAAAGAGAAAAGCTAATTTATCATCCTCAGAGAATCAAAACACCTTTAATTCGTGATAGTAGTAAAGGTATTAATCGATTCAAAATTATCGATCTTGAGAATGCGCTAGAGATAATCTCAGAAAAGATATTACATATAATTCACAAATTTGGATCAAAATCTATTCTTTTAGCTTTTAATTCTGGGAATTACGGTCTAATCTCAAGATTTGCGGCATTAAGATTTTCTGGGAAATTAGGAACTTCGGTTACCACTGGTGGTATTTGTAATGAAGGGGGATGTGCGGGGCTTACTCAACTTTTTGGTACCTATTCTACGACTAATCCTTTTCAATTAAAAAATCCGGCTGCAAAATTAATTTTTGTTTGGGGAAGTGATCTTTCCAATAGAAATATTCATGCTTATCATATAATAAAAAAAGCCCAAAAAAGAGGAGCAAAGTTAATTGTAGTTGATTCTCGTAAAACTAAAATTGGACAGAGAGCTGATTATTTTATTTATTCTAAACCTGGTACAGATCACATGTTAGCTCATTTAATTGTTAAAAAGTTAATAAAAGCAAATCGTATAGATAAAGAGTTTCTATCAAATCACGTTGATGGATATGAACAGATATTAACGGAGGCTTTAAAGTTTAATGAAAATAAAATTAAAGATTTATTAGAAATAGATTATGACATATTAGAAAAGGTCGTAGATTTTTTAATAAAGTTTAAACATCAGACAATTTTTAATGTAGGTTACGGAGTTCAAAAAGATTTTTATGGTGGTAGAATAGTACAGTCAATTGCTTTAATTCAAATAATCCTTGGAAATTTTGGGATCCCCGGCACAGGTTTGATTTACTCACAAAGCGATTTCAATAATCAATTTACAGTTCCATTATTGAATTATATTACCCAAGATACTTCAGATTCAAAAATGGTTGAAATTGATTTAATTAAATTGGGCACGATTTTATCTTCTAATGAATATAAAATAGTTTTCATATACAATTTTAATCCCGCAAGCTCACTTCCCCATCAAAAACAGATTCTAAATGCGTTAATGAGAAAGGATCTATTCGTCGTTGTACTAGAATGTTTTTTAAATGAAACTACAAAATATGCTGATATTGTTATTCCTTCAAAATTTGATCTCGAGACAAATGATTTAATTACTCCTTATTATATCCCTGGAATATCCATTAATCAGGGAGGTCCGTGTCCCTATCAAGATTGTGTTTCTAATTATGAATTTTTCCAGCGCCTCGCATCTAAATTTGGCTTTAAAAATGACCCGATTTTTAATGAGGATGAAATTTCTCTCTATAATAAATGTTTAACATTATTACCTCTCGAAATACAAAAAAGTGTTGAGGATCAAGGTTATTATTTACTATTTGATCAAAATTCTGTTCCTTTTAAGACACTCCATTTTCCTACATCTAATGGCCGAATACAAATCCATAATATTAAGTTTGATTTTGGAAAAGAGCAATTAGAAGATCGTTTGAAATGTAAAAAAAATGAATTTCTGCTAATAACTCCATCTCATAAATGTTATATCCATTCTCAATTTGGTCAATTACATCCAGAAAACTTGGAAGTTTTTCAAAAAATTTTTTTATGTTCTTTGGATATTAAGAAACGAGGATTTAAAGTAGGCGAAAAAGTTTTAGTTTCAAATGATCTTGGATCTGCTACTTATTTTTTAGAAGAAAATAATACTTTAAATTCAGGTGTTGCGATGATATATTCTGGATCACCATTAGGCTTGAAAAAAAATGCAAATGTTAATATCTTTACCTCAAATATACCAGAAGAATTGGGATATTCAGGTGCATACAATTCAGCAAAGGTATTAATTTCGAAAAAGGAATAAGTTAAAGAATTAAACAAAGAAGATTAGTTTTTTTTATCTTTTTTTTTAATAAAAGCTATATCGCCTAAGGATGTACCTGTTGATCGTTTTATAAATTTATCAGTCGGCACACTTGCTTCTGATTCATCTATTTTTTTTATTAGTTTAATATGGTATACGCTTTCAATTTTCTGGGCTAACTTTATTGTAGGTTCAACTTTACCAGCTTCAATTCTCCTTAGTAATGAGGGTTTTTCATTAAGTTTTTGAGCAAATTGATCTTGATTCAAACTTAAAGATTGCCTTACTTTCCTTATTTTATGGTAGTAATCACTTACGATTTCTAAACCATCGTCGATCTCTAACTTTTTAGAAGTACTTTTTTTAGGTAATGATTTTATTGGCTTAGGTTTACTTATTTGAGGGGTATAAATTTCTTTTCCATGTTTTGCACACACTTGGCATACAGTAATTTTAGCGCCTTCTATTAAAACTTTTATTCCTTTCCCCCATATTATACTTCCACAGATAGGGCATTCTTTATCGAGATTGGTAAATCCTTTTTTTGCCATATTATCAATTTAGCCTCTTATTTAATTGAGGAGATTTTTATATGAATAAAATTGGTTTCAGAACTCTTATAATTTTTGGTTTTAAAGTGTAGTTCATTATAAAATATAACCTATAAATTTTTTAGAAAACGACATTTTTATGATATATCGGTATTACCTTAAATTTAAATGAATAAATGGTTATAATAAAATTAACTAATAATCTATAAAATTAAAACAATCATAAAGGGGTATTTTGCTTTTTGACCACAACTAAAGAAAAAAGAAAAAAAGAAGAAACTAAAGATGGAGAATATTTAATAACTTATACTAGGCATTTAGAAAAAAGGCTTCGTAATTTAGAGACTGAAAAGCAATTATTAGATGCTGAAAGAATACGATTAGAACAAGAATTACATAGTTTAAGAAACGAGATTGATCGCTTAAGAGAACCACCTTTAGTATCTGCAACTATTATAGATTTATTAGATGAAAAAGGACGAGCTATAGTAAAAAGTTCAACAGGACCCAGTTTTGTAGTCAATATGAGTAGGAAAGTAAAAAATGAAAAATTAAATCCAGGAATGAGAGTCGCTTTAAATCAAAGGACTTTCGCAATTATGGAAGTATTACCTACAAAATTAGATCCCTTTGTTAAAGGTATGGAAGTTGTCGATTCTATTCCTGATATTTCTTATCAAGATGTAGGTGGTTTAGATCAACAATTACAAGAAGTAAGAGAAACTGTTGAATTACCACTCCTTAAACCTGATCTTTTTAAGAAAGTTGGAATAGAGCCTCCTAAAGGAGTATTATTATACGGTCCTCCTGGTACCGGTAAAACCTTAGTTGCAAAAGCTGTTGCTCATGAAACAGAAGCCACATTTATTAGAATTATTGGATCTGAATTGGTTCAAAAATTTATTGGTGAAGGAGCTAGATTAGTAAGAGAAATTTTCAATTTAGCAAAAAATAAATCCCCAACCATATTGTTCATTGATGAATTGGATGCTATAGGCTCTCAAAGGCTGAAAATAGCAACATCAGGCGATAGAGAGGTTCAAAGAACCTTGATGCAATTATTGAGTGAGTTGGATGGCTTTGAGCAAAGGGGAGATGTTAAAATAATCGGAGCAACGAATAGAGTTGACATTTTAGATCCTGCTCTATTAAGACCAGGTAGATTTGACCGAATGATTGAATTTCCTATACCTGATGAGGTAGCAAGGAAAGCTATATTTCAAATCCATATGAGACCCTTAAATACTGAAGAAGAGATTAATATTAAAAAATTAGTAGAATTAACAGAGGGTACTACCGGAGCAGATATAAAAGCTATTTGTACTGAAGCAGGAATGTTTGCGATCAGAAAAGACGCAGAGATTATAATTCAGGATGATTTTTTTAAAGCAATTGAAAAAGTAATGCATAAAGTTAAGGAAAATGCAATGGAATCTAGACTTTATTCCTAAAGAAAATATCTTATTCTTTGCAGACTTTTAGTATGTAATAATAAATAATTTATTCGCTTATTTTTAAATCGAAGATTTCTTTTAAATTATCATGGAACAAGGATTGCTAATAACAATAAGAAAAATAAAAGCCATTTGTGATTACCAATTCGGACCTCTAATAACTGATGTTTTATTTGATAATGATAATAATATACATATTGAATTTTCCAAAAATACTGGGCGTATGAGACATATTTATTATAAAGAAAATTTGTTATTAAATTTTAGACCTACTAATGGTTTCTTTACCTTAAGCTTATTTTCTGCAAAAAAAATTATTAAAAATGTCCCTAAACCTAAATTACGTGTTATTGTTAAAAATGAAATATCAGATTTTATTAAAATGGGTAGGAATGTGTTTTGTAAACACATTCTAGATATTGATAATAATTTAAGAGCCTTAGATGAAGTTATTGTTGTAAATCAAAAGGATGAGTTATTAGCAATAGGTAAATTAATGTTGCCTGTTCCTTATTTAAGAAGCTTTAAGAGAGGAATTGGTGTAAATGTTAGAAAAGGAATAGATAAATCAAAAATTTAAAGTTTTTTTAATTATATATTATTAAATAAAAGGTAAAATCTGTGTTTAAAATGGTAAAATTACCAAAAGAAATGCTAAAAAAAGAAAAAAGTAAACCAAAAAGACCACAAGCAGTTAAAAAAAGAGAAGGAAGTCAATTAGGTTCACGACAAATGCGCCGTAGAATGCAGCAACAGGGTATTGATATGGATCAAATTGAAGCTACTAGAGTAATTATCGAAGGCACAGAAAAAACTCTCGTAATAGAACAACCAGAAGTAATTCTTATGAAACAAATGGGCCAAGAAATTTACCAAGTATTAGGAGAAACAAGAGAATATTTTCCAGATGAACTATTGGTTGAAGAAAAAGGAGAAACAGAACTCCTTGAATCCTCAAATGAAATTGAAGCAAAACCAACTATAACGGAAAATGATATTATGCTTGTTGCTGCACAAGCAAATGTAGATAAAGAAGAAGCTAAAGCTGTCTTGATTGAATGTGAAGGAGATATTGCAAAGGCAATTTTGCACCTTAAAAATAGACCATCATGATTATCAAATGAAAAAATAAAAATTAAGAAGCATCTATTATTAAAGTCAATTATATTGAGATAGGTAAGAAACGATGTCAAAAGTTGAGAAAAAAACAAAAAAACCTATAGAAAGTTCCTTAAAAGAGGATATAATATTCGAAAAGATCATCCAATTTTCAGGTTGGACATTTTTATTTGCTTTAATCCTGTTTTTAGGAGGATGGTTTTTATTGGATTCTATATTAGATTTAATTGAATTAGAATATAATGCTCCAACTATCACGGTTACAATTTTTACAGGGATTAACTCGGCATTTAGTTTTGGATTAGCTTCAAAAATTAAAGAAAATAGAGATCAGAAAAAGAAGTTATTCCTGGATTGGGTAATCGCAGAACTCTTGTTTAGTATCTTTTCTATTTTTGTTGTAGCGGCATATCAATGGTAAATTAAACTGTTTCTGTACTTATTTCATAATTTTAAATAAATTTATTTATAATCATCTCTTGACGGATTAAAAACGTCAATAACTTCTGAATCTTCTAATATAATAGCTCCATGTTTCTCATTAGAGTTAAATAAATAGCTATCTCCTTTTTTCGCAATAAAATTATCATTTTCTGTGAAAAAATTTAATTTTCCTCTTATTATATAACCAATTTGATGTTGTTTATGAGAATGAATAGGGATCTCTGAACCCTTCTTAAGAAAAAAATGACATAACATAAGATTATTGCTATAACTAAGAGTTCTTCTGTAGACTCCATCTAAAACTTTAATAGGTTCAATATTATTCTTGCTAACTAATTTATTTCTCATTTAGAATCCACTTTTTAAGAGATATGAATATTTTTTTATTTAAATATATTCATAATTAAAATCTTTTTAAATTTCATAAAAAATTAAAAAATCGTCAAGGACGACACTTTTTTATTTTCGATTCTATTAATGAAAGAGTAGATATTATCCCCGATTTAGTTAGAAAAGGATTGAAATTTTTCGTAATTGATGAGAACAATATTGAAAATTTGAAATATTAGATTAATAAAATAAGTTTAAATTGGAAAGATAAATAAATTTTTATATCAGAAGAGGTAAAATATTAACGTTAATAAGTAATTAATAAATCTTTTGTCTCAAGTATTGATGCCGACAAAATTGTTTGATTATTAATCAAATATTATGCCTTTTTTAGCTATAAGAATATTAAAATTTGAAAAATGTGAGAGGTTGTTATGGTTTTAGTGCCAGATTCTCAAACTATTAAAGGAAAAAGTGATCAAAAATTATCTAGTGGGATTTTAAAAAACTTGTTACCTAGAGTGTTTAGGACTGAAGGCGATGTTGTATCCTTTGATCCTGTTAAAATTGAACAGAGCTTAATGAGGGAGACTGGATTAGATAAGAAATTTGCTGATAAAATAACAGAATTAGTAGTTCGGAGGATTATATCTTCAGGGATTAAATTTCTTTCTGGGCCACATATTAGAGAAATAGTATGTTCTATTCTATCAGAACAGCATTTTGAAGAAGAACGTAAACTGTATACCCGAATTGGTATGCCATTAATGGACTATGAAGTTATATTAGAAAAAGGTATTAATGAAAATGCTAATCAAGATATGAATCCAGAGAGTATTCATCACTGGGCAGCAAATAGAATTTCTGACGAGTATGCTTTATTAAGAATTTTAGATTCAGAAGAAGCTCATGCTCATTTATATGGTGATATTCACGTTCACATGCTTAGATATTTTGATTTAAGACCATTTTGTCAAGAATGGGATCCTCGGATGATTCTTGAACATGGATTACCCCCTGTTGATAGTTGGGTACATTGTAGCAGGTCAGGACCTGCTGGAAGTTTAAGAGTGGCAGTAACTCATCTAGCTAAATGGTTAGGGATCATTCAAGGTGAATTTAGTGGTGGACAAGGTTATGATTATATAACTACATTTTTAGCTCCTTACGTTAAGGGCCTCTCTAATAGGGAAATTGAGCAATCGATGCAGTGTCTAATTTTTGAAACAAATCAGATTTTTGCCGCAAGGGGAGGTCAGGTTCCATTTACATCAATTTCTTGCACTCCCACTATTCCAGATAGATTATTGAGCATACCTGCTGTGGGACCTCATGGTATAACTGTTGGAAAATATGGGGATTATAAAGAGGAGTGTTTAAAATTATTTGATGCTCTCACAGACGTATATATTCAAGGAGATCATAATGGTAAGTTGTTTGCATTTCCAAAACACGAAGTAAAAATTAAAAAAGAATGGATAAAAGAGTTTGAGCCTTCATATCTAAAAATTATGGAAGAAGCTGCAAAAATGGGAACTCCTTATTTCTTAAATATGTGTCCAGATTGGATGCCTGATGAAATACATAGCCAATGTTGCAGGAAATTTCTAAGTGGTGATGATATAATAAGTAAATGTATTTTGGATCCACAAGAAAGAAAATATGCTAATGTGTGGGAAAATTACGTTACTATTGGTTCACTTCAGAGCGTGAGTCTTAATTTACCTAGGTATGCGTATTTATCAAATAATGAGGACGAGTATTTTAAGATACTGGATGAAAAGATGGAATTATGTTCCAGAATCTTAATAAAGAAATGGTATTTAATGGAAAGAAGATTGAAATCAGGGCATCTACCACTTTGTAGTGGAAAAATTAATAAGAATCCAATTTTTAAATTAGAGGACCAGAATGTTTCTATTGGATTTACTGGATTAAATGAAGCGATTAAGAGTTTAACTAATGAAGAATTACATGAAAGTGAGAGTGCATATAAATTGGGAAAAAGTGTTTTAAATTATATGGTTGCCAAATGTAATACAATGACAGAAAGAGATGGATATTCTTATTCATTATGGGAACAACCTGCAGAGCAGGCTGCAGGGCGTTTAGCAAAGTTAGATCTAAAACACTTTCGAAAAAAGGCTATTGTTCAATCTTCTGGAAACTCTGCTTATTATACAAATTCAAGTCATATTCGGTATGATGCTGATATTCCCCTGTCTGAACGAATTAAGTTACAAGGTGATTATCATCCAATTGTGAATGGTGGAGTGATCACACATATTTGGCTTGGAGAGCAGAAGCCTGATATCCATGGTTTATGGGAGCTCACAAAAAATATTTGTTTAAAAACTAATACTGCTTATTTTTCATATACTATAGATTTTACATTTTGTCCACATTGTAAAAAGATGTTTCGTGGTGGAAAATTTACTTGCCCTAGTTGTAATTCCCTTGACGTAAATGTCTATTCAAGAATTACGGGTTATTATAGTGCTGTTAACAGGTATAACTCTGGCAAGAGAGCAGAATGGGAAGCACGTAAAAGATATAACTTAATTAATTAATTCTTTTATAAAATTTAAATAGAGAAGGAAGTTTCTTCAATTTTTAAATATTAAGAGGAAATTATATGCATATGCCATCCAATAATTCTCTAAAAGAACTTCAGCAAAAAGTCGACGATTGGATTATAAGTCATGGTGGATATTGGCCTCCTTTAGCTATGCTAAGTGCGATTATGGAAGAACTTGGGGAGGTTGCTCGGGAATTAAATTATTATGAAGGATTTAAACCTAAAAGAAATAATGAAAAACAATTGAATTTAGGAGAAGAACTTGCTGACCTCCTTTTTTCTTTAATTTGTGTTGCTAATTATTACAAAATCAATTTAAGTAGTGAATTCGATAGGGCATTAACTAAATATTTAGAGAGAGATTCAACACGATTTGTTTAACTTAAAGTAATAATGAATTGTGTGGAATTATACAATAATTAGAAATAATTTTTGTAAAATTTTAATTGATTAAATATTTCTCTATGATAGGTATTTACGATACAATCATAAAAATAAATAAAAAAGAAAAAAATGCAAGAAGAAGGACTTAGCAAGCAAGAAATACTTAAGTTACTGGAAAAACGTTTACAAGAAGATTATAGTTATGATTCAGGATCCATTTTAGGTTCGATGTGTACAGAACCGCTAGATTTTGGTAAAGAAATATATTGCAACTTTGTTTCTAAGAATTTAGGAGATCCGGGATTATTTTTAGGGACCGCAAAATTAGAGGAGGAATTAATAAAAGAAATTGGTGAATTATATGGGGGTAAAGATATTATTGGAACTTTTACTACAGGAGGGTCTGAGGCAAATCTAATTGCTATGAGAATTGCTAAAAAATTAAGACCGGATATTAAAAATCCTGAAGTAGTGCTTCCAATTTCAGCTCATATTTCTTTTGATAAAGCTGCTGATTTTTTAGATATTAAGCTTCGAAAAGCGAGATTAAGACCTGATTTCTCGCTAGATTTAGACCATTTCGAGTCATTAATTAATAATAATACATGTGGCGTAGTTGGAGTTGCAGGTACAACTTCTTTAGGTTTAATTGATCCTATTGAAGCCATCGGAGAATTTGCTAAAAATAAGGATATTTTTTTCCATGTTGATGCTGCTTTTGGAGGTTTTGTAATTCCATTTTTAAAGAGATTAAATTATAATATTCCATCTTGGGATTTTTCGGTAGCATATGTTGATTCTATTACAGCAGATCCCCACAAAATGGGTTTAGGTTTAATCCCTTCTGGAGGATATTTTGTAAGAGATTCTTCAATTTTGCAAAAAACTGGTTTTCAGACTCCTTATTTGGCAGGAGGAAATTTTAAACATTTTCATATTGTAGGTACTCGGCCAGGGGGTATGATAATAGCTTTTTGGGCAATTATGAAATTATTAGGATTAAAGGGTTTTACAAAAATAGTAAAAAAGTGTATGGATAACACTAATTATCTGGTTAATAGAATAATGGATATTAAAGGAATTAAGTTAGCAACAAAACCAGTTATGAATATAGTAGGAATTACAACTGAAAATGGAAAAAGTATTTGTAAAATAGACGAAGAATTACGTAAGAAAAATTGGATGTTAGGAAAATTCGAAGATTTCAATCTTATAAGAGTAGTTACTATGCCTCATGTGGAGAAAGAACATCTCTCTCATTTTTTAAACGACTTGGAATTAATCTTGAAAAAATTGAGAATAGATTAAGATATTC
>JBHLPZ010000007.1:0-39155 GCA_048885325.1 Candidatus Odinarchaeota archaeon | reverse complement strand
ATAATAATCTTATGAAGTGAAAAGTAATTTTTAATAAAAAATTTAGTATTAAGGTTTGATAATCAAATTATTTGTTGGAACTAATTCTTATATTTATTCAATTTATAAGGTGATGTTTTTAATTGGAAAAATCCTTGTAAATCTAATTTCAATATAGTTCTACATTGAAAAAATGTATTAATTGAAAAAAATAAAGGAAAAAACTTAATTCATTTTTTTCTAGTTAATTCTTTTAAAAACTCTTTTTGTTTTTCTTCTGGTAAAAATGCTAATTCTTTTTTTATTTCTTTTAATTCACTCTCAGATAATTGTAATTTTAATAACTTTGACCGCACATCTTTTGATAGAACACTAAAAATGCGTCCAAAATATTTCTTCACTATTTCTAGTTTTTCAAAATCACCATTTCCTTCTTTTATAAAAACCACCGCATCATTTTCAGAAAATTATGTAAATTTTATGAAATTTTTAGAATATTTTTTCTTATATAATTAAGTAAATAATGATTTCTTAAAAAATTCGGAGTCCAATTCTTAAAATAATAATTTAGGAATAAATTTCAAGTTACTAAGTAAAAATAAAATATTAATTATAACGACAAAAAAAATATTATTCCCAAGATACTATATAGTTAATTATCCTTTTCTAAAACTAATTTGGGTTAAATTAAGTTTAGAAAAATTGTCTACATTTTTCAAATTGAAAGTCCCTTTTTTCATATTACTAATTAGAAAAATCAATACTCGGAATAGGTTTAAATAGAAAAAATTTGATTATATTGTTAGCCTATTAATAAGTTTTTTAATAGCCTCTCGAGGTATGCAGAGGAGACGTATGAACCTAAATTTTGATGATTACAAAGATATTAAGAGGGAGTTCAAACAGAAACTAAGATGGTTTGAAGAGGAATTTGAATTAATTTTCAAGAATAAAACGCATAACTACAGTAAAGAAGAAATTAAGCTCGCAAATGAGATTTTGGACAGACTCTCTGAAACTATTAATGAATACCGCGATGAAAAATTGCTATACCACTTAGTCTCAACATTAAATAATATTGAAAGAAACCATCCTGAATTTTTTCAAGACTAAGTTAGAAAAAAGGACCAAACTTTTCATATAGGCGAATTAAATTTTCGTGATAAAATTGAATTTTCTTATCCTCTGGATTTGATTGAATTGCTTTCTCGAGAGTTTTCTCTGCTAAATTTTTCTCGCCTTTTTCTAAATAAGTAATTGTTAATAAACCCCAAGCTTCAAGTAAGGAAGGATTAAGTTCGGTAGCTGTAAAAAAACAATTAATTGCTTCATCTAAAGTGCCTAATCGTCGCTTAGCAATACCTAATAAGAGCCAAGCCTGATTATTTGAAGGATTTTCATCTAAAAGTTTCTCAAGGTATTTTATAGCTTTTAAATTTTCATTGTTGAGTAATAACTCATTAATGTGATTAAGACTGCTTTCTAATTCAAAAGTACTAAATTGCATTTTTACTAGAACGTGATCCTTTTATAATAATTATCAATGGACCTTTATATAATTTTAACCTTTTCGAAAAATGATTTCTAGATTTAATGATTTAAAAACATTTTATCTAAACATAGAAAGAGGTTCAATTGATTAAGTATAATGATGCTTATTACGAATAAAGGATTTTCCTATTTTTCAAATTAAATTTATGAAAATGAGTTAGATTTTCGGATGCTAATTTAAGATCGAAAAGAAAGTCAAAATATTGTTACAGTTTCACGAAGATTCATTTTAAACAATAAATTTTAAATATTTACAAATTGTAATCTTAACTAGTTGAAATAACAATTCTATACTATAGTTTTGATTAACTAAAAAAAGATTTCAAGCATCAAGCTTAAAAGGTCTAAAAGCAAAAATATTACTAATGATTAGGAAAAAAGGATAAATTTGATATCAAATAGTATAAGTCTCAAAAAAAAAGAAATCACTAATATAGATGAGTTTTTAGAAAAATATCAATATCTCTCAAACTTAGATCTTAAACATATATTAAATCTTGATTTTGAATTAGACTTCTACTATAAATCTGAAAAAATATGTCCCATGGTAGAAATAGCTAAACCAGAAGATTCGGAAGAAATAGCTAATATTTTTAAAGAAATATATAAAAGAACGTACCCTTATAAACACCTGGAAGATAATGAATCCATAAAAGATATGATTATCCATCCTAATTATGAATGGTTTATATTTAAGTCACCAGCAAATGAAATTGTAGGATGCTTTGGCACAGATTTAGAATTCGAAGAAAAAAGAGCATTTCTTCATGGTTTTATGATTAAAAAGAAATTTCATAAAACAATAGACATTTTTAAAGCTTTTATTGGCTGTATAACCTATTTGTGGAAAAAATATAAGGATAAAATATTTCTATGGTATGGGGAAATGCGTACAAATGAAGCAATTTCTCAATTTTTTACTTCTCTAATTGGCATGAAACCAATTGCATTTCTACCAAATAAAGATATCTTTTATAGTAAGGTTGAATCTGATATATTACATGTAATTTACAGTAAAGCTGTACTAAATGATTATCGATTTGAAGAAAAACCTCAAATTATCAGGCAAGTATTAAATTGTTATAATTATACAAATAATAGATATCACTTTGGCCTTCCTACAGTTGAAAATCCTAACATTACTCTTGATCAAGGAAAAATAAATATTATTAGGAAGTCGGTTAGGAAAAAAATAAAAGAAGATAAATTTGGGTATCAGAATATAAAATTTTCTATTTGGAATAAATACTCTAACTTTAAATTCTTTCTTAATCCTTTTAGTAAAAACATCGAGAAAATAAATTACAACATCACAGATTTAGAAGAATTATATGTGTTCATAGAAAAATTACAAGAAATAATAAAAGAAATGGATATTAATTATGCCGAATGCTATGTATCTTCTTATAAACCAAAGCATCAAAAAATCTTTTATAATGCTGGTTTTAGACCACGAGGGTATGTTCCCTCTTGGAATTATAATAAAGAAGTTGCAAAGTTTGAAGATCAAATAGTTTTTAACTATTTTAAAGGGAATTTAGATAAGAATATGAAAATAATTCCTGAAACAAATGAACTCTTAGAAAATTTAAACCAGCCAATTGAAGAAGATTCTTTTGAATCTTTAGTAAAATTTGATCAATAATTTATTTTTATTACTAATAAGTTTATGCATGTATTTTTTAAGAATAAATAAAAAAAAGATAATTAATGCCTCTTATCAAATTTAGTAATGAATTAACTGTAAGAATATTAGATGATCCTAATGAAATTTTGAAATATTTATATCTTGGTATAAATATTCCTATTTGGCCAGAGCTTTATAAATATGTAATTAGAGATTTAAACACTTTTCAAGCAAAATCAATAATTCTTCTTGAAGATGGAAACCCTGCTGGTAATGTATTGATTTATCACAATAATACAGATATTTTATATTTTGGATATTTTGGAGTAGTTAATGATTATTCAGATAAAATTAACAGACTTATTGATGAATTAATCATTTATGGAAAACAAAATAATTTTAAATCAATTGTAGGACCAATTAATATCCCAGGAATTATTTTTGGTTGGGGTTTTATGGAAGAAAGTAGAATTTCTAATTTATTTGTTCAAAACCCTGTAAATCCACCAATCTACCTAAAGTTATTTTTAAAACGAGGCTTTTCTGTATATAATGTACAAAATACTTGGGAAGGATACTTAATAAGATTAAACCCTTGGAAAATAAAAAAATATGATTTTAGTAATTATGAATATTTTAATCCGAAAGATATTAACGAATTAGCAAAGCTAAAACCAATTTTTTTAAAGATACAGTTAGAAAATTTACCTCAATCTGCTCAAATTTCCCCAAGGAATTTAAGTCTTTTTGATAATTATGCAGAATTTATTTTTGAATTTGGGTATAATTTTATGGTATTCTTTGTTAGATATAAACCTAAGAATGAAATTGTAGCCTGTGGTACTTTCCTTCCAAATCCTTTTAGAAAAGACGAAAAGGGAAATTTTGACTCATGTATTTTTTTTACAATGGCAATAAAACCAGAACATAGGAGTAAAGGATTAGGACATCTAATGTATGGAGCTAGCTCTCTTCAATTATGGAAAAAAAAAATAAGATATGGCGCTGGTCCTGTAGGTGAAGATGTTAAAATGGGCACAGATTATGCCAAAAGTCTTGGTGGAATAATAGGTAGAAGACACATTATCCTAAAACATATTATAAATGAAGATTGAATCCAAAGATTAATTGATATTTAACTAATTTTCGATAAAGGTATTTTAATTTGTTTGATAATAAGAAACTTAAATATTGGTCAAAAGATTATTGGAATCATATAATTCGAAATATTGGAATAATTAAAATTGAAGAACAAGAAAAATTAAGGAAAACACCTATTGCTATTTTTGGAGTAGGAGGATTAGGTGGTCCATTAACAGAACAGCTTGTTAGAATTGGATGCGAAAATCTCCTTATTTGTGATAATGAAAAATTTGAAGTCTCTAATCTTAATCGCCAATTATGTACAAGAAAAGATATTGGAAAATATAAAGTAGATGTAATTGAAAAATTTCTAAAAGATATAAATCCTGAGATAGATATAAAAAAATTTAAAGAAATAAATACAAATAATATATCAAATACATTAAATAATATTTCAAATGTAGCTTTAACACTTGATGATCCAATTATTTCAATTTTAATAACCAGAGAATGTATTAAAAAAAAGATACCAGTATTAGAATCATGGGCCATACCGTATCTTTGTGCTTGGTGGTTCACAGAAACGGCTATGGATTATGAAACATTTTATGGACTTAAAACCCATAAAATATCAATTCAAGAAATATTTAGTTCTAGAGACCTGGTTATTGAAATAAGAAAAGCATTTTTCAATAAGCTAAAAAAGTTTCCTGGAATAATAGAGAAATTCGATAGAGAAAAAGGAGCACTAAAAGAACTGTTTTCAGGAAGAATACCATCAATTTCTTTTGCTCCAATCGTCAGGATGTCAGCATCTTACCTTGCATATGAAATTATATTTACTGGAGTCTTAAAGGTTAAAGAAATGATCTTAGCACCAAAGATTATTGGATATGACTATTTTAAAATGGAACCTCTCAATTTTAGTTTAATCTAGAGGAATTTCTGTTAAAAAAAGACTATTGAAAAAATTATTCGTGAATTATTCGTAAATTATATTAATTAAATTTTTTAATAAATATTCAAATGAAATTTAAATCAGAATAATTAATTTAATCTTAAATTCATTAATAATTAAAAATATTAAAAAAAATGCTTATAAAATATGATATACCAAGACCCCGCCTTAATCCGTTTATTGTCTATTCTTATTCCAATGCCTTTACTCGGTATAGTTTTTCTTTTCCTTGCTTTTAGAATATTAAAAAGGAGTAGATCACAGCTTTCTCTAACTTTAAGTGTTTTTTATATATTAATTGGAATCGCAGTTATAATTAATCTTATATTTCTACTTGTTACTCCTACTCGAATTGATATTCTTTTATATATTTTATATTTCTTAACATCTTATTTAATCCTTTTTGCATTTATATTTATCGTAGTTTTTATCCATAATTTATTAAAAATTGATTCAATCTATTCCTACAAAAAATATTCAATGATCATTTTATTGTATGGTATCGGGTGTTTTATTTTATTAATCGCAGTTCCCGAAGGAATAAGGATCAGTAGTGAAACTAATTGGGTACCAGTATATAGCTGGACGTTTCTACTTGTAGAGTATGTATTTTATACTTGTTTTATAACTATATCAACTTTAATATATGCAACGAAATTATATCTTAAATTTAAAGATAAAAACTTAAAAAAAAAGTTGAGATTTTTCATCCTTGGAATCCTTGGAATGATTTTTATTTTATATGGAATAGTATTATTTAATACTTGGCAAGATGTAACATTTAAAACAGTCTGGAGTATATCATCTTTTTTTATAATGGTACCTTCTGCTTTATTTATTTATTATGGTATTGGACAGAATCTATAAATTTTGGTTTAATTTATTTTTGAGTTCTTAATAATAGATTATGATATCGGTAAAGAGAAAGAAAAGGTACTACCTTTATTTCGGCCATCTGATTCTGCCCATATTTTACCACCGTGTAATTCCACGATCTCTTTTGAAATATATAATCCCAAACCTGTTCCTTCTATACCTATATCCCATCCCTTCCCATAACGTTCGATTTTACCAAATTGCGCAAATAATTGCTCCTTCTCGCTCTCTGTTAATCCTATTCCATTATCTTTAACAGCAACTATATAAAAACCATCTTTTTCATCAGTTTGAATCTCAATATCCCCTCCTATTGGGGTATATTTTATAGAATTTATCAACAAATTAGAAAGAACTTCATAAATTCTCTCTTTATCAAAAATTGCTACTAAATTTTCATCAATATTCACATTAATTTTCTGCTTTCTTAATTTTGCTGTACCTTTTAACTGGGCTACACAATATTTTATAAGAGCTGATAAATCTTCTTTTAAAGGATTTATTTTTAATAATCCTTGATCTAGTTGGGAGCTTTCTACTATTGCATTAATATAATTTTCGAGACGTTTACTTCCTTCCTTAATTTCCTCTAAAATTGAAAGCACTTCTGGATCTAATTTATTTTTATGAAGATTTAATAAGAGCTCTGTAAATCCTTTAATAGAGATTAAAGGTGTCTTTAATTCATGTGAGGTCCTGGATAGTAAATCCGTTTTTAATTGATCTATTTCACTTAATCGTTTAACTTGTTCTTCTAAGTGTTGTTGAACTTCCCATCTTCGTTTTTCAATTTCAATTGCATCGCTAATTAAAAATAATACTAATTTATCTTGATTAGTAAGAATAGGATTATTTTGATATAATATACAGAGAGCATCATCAAAAGTTTCTCCAGATTTAATTAGTTTTCCATAACAAGCTTTAATTTTATTCTTTTTAATAATTTCATCAGTTTTTGCATACTCAGTTTCATCTATACTATAGTAAGTTTGAGGGAAATCATGTTTTTCCTTAAATAAGTCAATAATAAAAGAATTTCCTTTAAAATCTTCTAAATTGTAAGCATACATATCTCCTAGAGATGAAATGATTCTATATTTAATTCCTTCCTCAGTTTCAATTTTCCTTAAATATAAAGCCAATTTACCATTGAGTAGTTTATTACTTGTTTTAAGCAATGAAACTATATTGTGCTGAATATCAGTTGAGAAACTAAGAAAATCTATATTGAGTTCATAGATTAACTTTTCATACATTTTTTTCTCTGATACATCTTCTAACCATAACCGAAAACTTATTAAATTGCCCTTATCATCATATTGGTTGGTTCGTTTTCCTTGCAACCACTTTATTTTACCATATTTAGTCTTAATTCTGAATTCTAAATCTTTATCCTCAGACGATCGAAATAATTTTTTTACATCATCAGGATGAATTACTTTATCAAATAAATCTTGGTTTACAGCTTCAATCGTCTCATATCCTATGATCTCTAATAATTTTGGATTAATGTAAGAAATATTTCGGTTTATCAAATCAATTTCTAATATACCTACAGTAGAAGTTTCTAATAAATCACGATATTTTGCTTCTGTTTCTTTTTTATCCGTTATATCTTGCACTATTGCTTGAAAGTAAGTTTTTTCTCCAAATTTGATTAATGTTAATTCTGTATTTACCCATGCTATCTTTCCATCTTTCCTATAGACTTGAAAATCAGTTGGTTCAATTTCTTTTCCTTTGTATAATTTAACTAACTTTTTATTTAAAATGGAAAAGATAGTAGGAGGGTATAGTGGAAGTTCATCATAGGTTCTTCCAATTAGCTCTTCTTTTTTATATCCAAATAGCTTTTCTGTAGTAGAATTAATATCGACTATTTTTCCTTTCATATCAAATAGTAAAATTGAATAAGGTGAACTTTCAATTAGATGGCGATATTTTTCTTCTGATTCTTTCAATTTAAGCTCTGCTAAAATTCTTTCAGTCACATCTTCAGATGTAACTAATATTCCAACAACTTTTCCCTCTGAATCATATAAAGGAATTCTATTTATATCTAACCAAACTTCTTTTCCATCCTTTAAAACCCAAGAATTAATAATATGAAATTCAGGTTTTTCAGATTTTATTATCTTTTTTTCATGGGCTTGAATTTCTGTTATTTCCTGTGGAGTCCAAGGAAGATCTTCATCTCTTTTATTAATTATATTTTCAGGATTATCAATTCCTACCAATTTAGCATAGTTATCATTACATCCTTGATAATTTAAATCTGTGTCTTTCCAAAAAATATATTGCGGGATGTTCTCCATTACCATTTCTAACATTTCATAGGAACTTTGCAGCGCTTCTTCATACTTCTTCGGATTAAAGAGCTTCCAAAATCTTATCTCAGGAATAGTTTCTGTGATCTTTTTAAATCGTTCTTCATTAATTCTTAATTCTTCTTCTAATGTTTTTCTTCTTGAGATATCCTTTAAAATAACAAAATATTTCTTAGAATTGTCTTCCAATTTAAACTTTTTTGACTTTATTTCGACCCATACTGGCATTCCTTTAGAATTCTTGACCTTGATCTCTTGAACTCTATCAGGAAACTCAACTCCTTTTTTTAATACTTTTATAGCCTTCTTAATATCCTCAGGTGGGATAATACTAAGAAAAGGTTCTCCTATTAAGTCGACAGAAGAATATCCTAATTTATATAAAAAAGAGCAATTATTAACATACTCTAATCTTAATTCATCTGATGTATCAACAATAAATATTAAATCGTCTACCGTATCCATAAAAAGCTGTAGTTGCGTTTCAAGATTTTCGATGTCTTTCTCATCAATGATCATAAAACGTACCTTTGATAATGTAAGTTTTACTATAATACTCTTCTGTAAATATGATTTTATATACCTCTATAAGTGAAGTAAAGGTACGTCTATTTATATATTGGTATAATCTTTAGATTTTTCGTAATAGTTATATATTCAATAATTATAATTTAGTCTTATGAAATTATTAAGTAATGATTTTAAAAACAAAGAATTAATGGATAAAAAATTTTGTTATCGTGGAGAAAATATTTCACCCCATTTGAAATGGGAAGATATTCCAAGTGGAACAAAAAGTTTTGCAATTTCGTGTAATGACCCTGATGCCCCTATAGGGGACTGGATCCATTGGTTAATATGTAATATTCCTTCCAACATAACCGAAATTCCTCAGGGTGGACCAGTTCCAGGAAATGAACTAAAAAATGATTTTGGAAAAGCATGTTATGGAGGTCCAGCACCTCCAAGCGGTACTCATCGATATTTTTTCAGGGTTTACGCCCTAAACATCGAGAGATTGGAAGGTATTAATAAAAATAATTTCATGAGTAAAGTTAAAGAACATAAATTAGAATCCGCTGAAATTATTGGCTTATATAAAGCTTAAAAGAAAAAATTGTTAGATTTTTACCCATTCAATGTCTAATTCTTCAAGTTTCATTTTAGTTGGTATGCCATCTTCATCCCAACCCATCATTTTGTAATACATCTCTCTTGCTTCCTTGAATTTTTGTGAATTAATTGGCTTTTCTCTTAATGCACCTGTTGTGTGCGGTTCAAAAAATCTATCTGGTAGCCAATCATCGTTTTTATTAAATCCTTCTCGTATATTAAAAGCTCTTGCCATAGTTGTTACTCTCTCTCCATATTTCATTAATTCCCAGGTAGATGTGTCCCAACCAGTAACTGCCTTTAATAAGTTATTTTCTTGGTTCATTGTATATGGACTAAAGAAGCAGAAAAGGAGAGAATTTTCAACAACTCGCCAATTGGTAAAAGAAATTACCGATTTAACTTTTTTTGCGCCTAAATCATCTAAAGCAAGTGCGTCGAAAATGTTAAAAGAGGCAAAGCCTTTTATTCTCTCCTTATTCGCTATTGCTGTATCATGTAGATTAGCCATATGTTCGGCACCTGTTGGTGATACTGCATAACCAATACCCATTCCCTGCTTTAAACGTGGTTCGTGCATCGGTATTTCTTGACCTTTTACGTGCATTGCATACTTTTGGGAACTTTTTCCTATCTTCTTAGCAGCTTTTTTAACACCTTCAGCAAGAATATCGCCTAATCCTTCACGATTTATAATGTTTTCCAATAAAGATAACATACTAGCGCTATTACCAAAATTGAGTTTTAATCCATTAGTATCTTCATCAGTTAATATTTTATTTTCATAGCATTCCATTGCAAAACTAATAGCTACTCCTGCTGAAATTGTATCTAATGAACTTTTATTACAAATTTCATTTGCTTTAGAAATTGCTATTATGTCATTTATGCCGCAATTAGAACCAAATGAAGCAATGGTTTCATATTCTGGACCACCATATAATGGATCTATATCAATCGGATTAGAAATGTTTACAACTTTTTTGCATCGAATGGGACAAGCATAGCATGTGTCTCTTTCTAAATCAATTTTCTCACTTATGATAGCTGGATCTATATCTTTTGCGAATTTAAATTCTCCATCCCTAAAATTTCTCGTAGGAAGATTACCTGATAATGCAAATTCTTCCATTCGATTCCCTCCAGTCCCATAAGCAAAAAAATTGCTATAACCTTTAAATGTTTCATAACTTTCTTTTAAAATTGCCCTTACTTTTTCTTTATTATATATTTTTGATTTATTATGTCCTCTAACGGCTATTGCTTTCAGATTTTTTGAACCCATAACAGCTCCCATTCCTGTACGTCCTGCTGCATTTCTATAATCATTAATGACACAAGCATATTTTATTAAATTCTCACCAGCAACACCAATACAAGCTAAACGAGTATACTTATCATCCACTTCACGAATAATTTCTTTTTGTGTTTCACCAGTAGATTTTCCCCATAAATGACTGGCTTCTCTAATATCAACTTTCTCATCTTGGATGGAGAGATATACGGAATTATTTGCTTTTCCCTCAATTATTAACGCATCAAACCCTGCATGTTTTAACTCAGCTCCCCAATATCCACCTACCTCAGCTTCTCCAAATCCCCCGGTTAATGGAGATTTTGCGCCTATGCTATTTCTTCCAGTACAAGGAATACTAGTTCCAGTTAAAGGACCATTAGCGAAAATTAACTTGTTTTTATAATCAAGAGGATTTACACCCTTAGGGACTTCATTGAGGAGATAATAAGCAATAAATCCTTCTCCTCCTATAAACTTCCTGTAAAAAATTTCTTCTGGATGTTCAATTGAGATTTTATCATTTGAGAGATTAACTCTCAATATATTTCCACTATGCCCTAATTCCATATTTTTACCACATATCTTCTTATAAAAAATATTCTTATTGATTATTTAATATTACAATTAAAATATTATTATTCAAATTATAGATTACAAAAATGAACTTCAAATAAAGTTCAAATAAAATATGAATTTCATACGTACTAATTTTAAATATTCATAGTTTTAATTTTTTGAGTATTATTACTACTTTTTTAATGTCATTTTCATTATTGTAGTAATTAAATGCGAACCTAAGAAGGGTATTCTTTTTTAAATTAGGATCCCTCTTTAAAGTGACATAAATATTGTTTTTGATAAACAAATTGTATATTTTCTCAGCTTGATCATGTTGAAGAGTAATTATACCCGATCTAAATTCAGGATTTAAAGGTGTTATAATCTTTAAGTTAAATTCTTTTATTTCTTCTATGAAAATATTTGTCAAATGAATGATTCGTTCTTGAATTTTTTTAATCCCAACTTTTATACTTCCATTTCCGATCCGAGTTTTAATTAAATCCAAACTACCTTTTAAAGATAAAAGAGCAGCAAAATTTGGACATCCACCAAAAGTATCCATATATTTTGTTTTATTTATAACTTTTAAATTATCATTATCAAGAGAGAAGGGATTTTCAACACTTAACCAACTTGAAAAAGGTATTACTTCTTCACTAAGTAATTTACTATCTATATATAAGAATCCAGCTCCGTAACCGCATGCTCCCCATTTTAAAGCATTACTAACAAGTATATCAATATTTTGTTTTTTCACATCGATTTCAAAAGAACAAAAGGATTGAGTAGCGTTGATTATGTTAAGAAGTTTAAAATTTTTACAGAATTCTCCTAATCCTTCAAGATTTTGTCTAAAGCCGGTAAGTGATTGAACATGGCTGTGTATTATATATTTAGTGTCACTTGAAAGGCTACTTTTAAAATCATTAATATTATAACGATGATTCTGATCTACTATTTTTTTATTAGGAAACCCTAATCGTTTGAATATATGAATAGAAGCTGGAAATTCGATTGAGGGATATAGAATCTCACCTTTTTTTAAAAATCTAGCGATAATATTCATACCTGAAGATGTATTTGGTAAAAAAGCTATTTCATCCGCTTTAGCATTAATATATTCTGCGATAGTTTCTCTCATTTCTTCTATTTTTTCGCAAAATGTATCGAAATGAATATCTCCAAAATATAGCATATCTTTAAAATAATCTATACCATTACTATACGCTGCTTCACTTAATGGAGAAGCAGAACCAGCCATAATATATGTAAGATTTTTTAGAGCTGGAAATTGTGTTGTTCTAATATTCTCCCAATCAATAGTCATTTAATTTACACTTCCTATTTATTTATGAACTATAACCAAAAATTATATGATAATATAGTCCTAATTCTTTAATAAGTATAAACCATATTTTCCAAAAAAGATTTAGAATGATTAATTATGCAAATGGATGATTTTCTTAGATGTTTAAGCTGTGGGAAAAGTATAAGTAGTAAAACTGAAAAAGGCTATAATTATTGCACAGAATGTATGTTAAAATTAGATTTTAAGACTTCAGATTTGGATCATGAAGAAGTAGATAGGTGTTTACAAAAAATTCTTAACTTCTTTGTTTCTGATGTGAATGCCGCTTTTACTAAAGATCCCGCGGCCCGTACGATTTTAGAAGTTCTTACCAGTTACCCAGGGATTAAAGCAGTTTTATTGTATCGTATAGCACATTTCTTCTATGAACTTAATATGCCTTTTATCCCTAGATATATTTCTGATATCGCAAGAGAAATGACTGCTATAGAGATCCATCCAGGTGCTGATATAGGAAGTGATTTTTTTATAGACCATGGGGCAGGTGTTGTAATTGGGGAAACTGCGAAAATCGGTGAAAATGTTACTATTTATGCTGGAGTAGTATTAGGGGGAACAAGTTTAAATCAAAAAAAGAGACATCCTACCATCGGGAACAATGTGGTAATAGGAACTGGCGCAAAAGTATTAGGTCCAATAATTGTGGGCGATAATGTAAGAATTGGAGCAAACTCAGTTGTTATAGATGATGTTCCTCCTAATTCGGTGGTAGTAGGAGTACCTGGGAAAATAATCTCAAGAATAGGCGAGAAAATTGAAAAAATTGATCTAAGGCACGGGGATTTGCCAGATCCCATATCAATAGCACTTTCAAGTTTAGAAAAACGAATAAGAGAATTAGAAGGTAAATTGTTAGTCAAGCTAGATGACAAGGATAATGATATAGAAATTCAATATGGTAAATATGGTGGAGGAATTTAATTGAAATTTAAGGTGAATATAATATGGCAAATACTTATAATAATATAATTGAGACAATAGGAAAAACTCCTTTAGTTAAGTTAAATCGGATCATGGAAGATATTAACCCTAAACCTAACATTTACGCGAAATTAGAATATTTTAATCCCGGAGGAAGTGTTAAAGATAGAATTGGAATGGCAATGATACGAACTGCTGAAGAAAATGGATTAATTGATAAGGATACAACCATAGTGGAACCAACTTCTGGAAATACTGGGATTGGTTTGGCCCTTACATGTGCTGCTAAAGGATACTCTTTGATATTAACTATGCCAGAAAGTGTTTCAATTGAACGTAGAAAAATTCTGAAAGCTTATGGAGCAAATGTAATCCTAACTCCTAAAGAAGGAGGAATGAAAGCAGCAATTGATAAAGCTGAGGAAATTTCAAAAGAAAAAGATAAGATTTTTATTCCACAACAATTTAAAAATCTTGCAAATCCAGAAATTCATCGTCAAACAACTGCTAAAGAAATTTTTAATGATTTAGATGGAAGAATTGATGCCTTTGTGGCAGGAGTAGGAACAGGGGGAACAATTACTGGAGTTGGCGAAATCCTTAAAAAAACGGTTGGAGAACGGGTTAAAGTTTTTGCAGTTGAACCTAAGGATTCACCTGTTTTATCGGGAGGCAGCCCAGGTTCTCACAAAATTCAAGGTATAGGCGCAGGATTTATTCCAGATGTATTAAATACTAATATTTATGATAAAGTTATTCAAGTTGACTATGAAGACGCTATTAAGATAGCACAAAAATTAGCCAGATTAGAAGGGATTTTTGCAGGAATAAGTTCTGGAGCAATTGCATGGGCAACAATTCATGTAGTGTCCAAGGAATTCGTAGAAGGAGAAAATATAGTTTTTATAGTCTGTGATACAGGAGAACGTTACTTATCTACTGATTTGTTTAATTCTTAATTTTGTTTTTACAAGTAATATTTATTCCAATTCGATTTAAGTGCTAACTTGAATTACACTTGTTGTTAAAATCTCAAATACTTCCTTCCAAACCCTTTTCAGGTCGATTTTATTTTTCCTATTAATCTTATCTGAAACTAAGTTAAATAGTTTCTTAATTTTTAAGGAATGAAAATAGTTTATATTAGGTGCAATTATTGCTAGCATATACTGTTTTTGACCATATCTTTCATTCTTATCAGGATAAGAATTAAAGTAAGCATAACCAGACATTTGAATATTTTCAAGATTTAGAAGGATTCCTTCTGCATTAGTTATTTTGCCATGTCCGTATATAAATAATGTGGCTTGAAAAAGTTGATTTCCAATATCTTCGAAAGAAAATTTAAGATTACTAATTAATGGATAATGATCCATTAATTTTGGGCCATATTTATCATCCCAAAACATTAAAATTAAAATAATCTTGCCTTGATCCTCTAATGAAATTGATGGTTCGATATTTATATCGAGAGAAGCCAAAAAACTATCCATTTTTTCACTTATAACTTGTCTTTTTTTATTTCTATTTATTTTCCCTGAAATAATAGCTAATAGATCTTCCTCATTGAAAGGTTTGGTTAAATAATCATCTACTCCCAACATTTTACCAAAACGTATATCATCCGGAGATGATTTTGCAGTGAGAAAGATGAAAGGGATTTGGTTCAATTTTAGGTTCCTAGAAACCTCAGTAAAAAGTTCATATCCATTTACATCGGGCATCATAATGTCACTTATAATGACTTCAGGCAGTTCATCTAACTGAAATATTAGATCAAGGGCTTCTTTTCCATTTTTTGCTGCAATAACCCGATATTCATTAGCCTCTAAATTTAATTTGATTGCATATAAGAGGTCTACATTATCCTCAACAATCATAATTAGAGGTTTCATCATCAAGCCCTTTATTAAAATAGATGCCTTAATTTTTATATTTATTGAATGATTATTTAAAAGTTATCAATTTTTATCGTGAAATTCTTGGAAAAAAAATGGAAATTGTTGTTCCATTTCCATATTCGCTTTCTACATATACTTTTCCTTGATGAAGTTGGATTAATTCTTTTGCGATTGTTAATCCAAGCCCTGTTCCTGGAATATCTTTGACTGATCTGGCTCGATAAAACCTATCAAAAATAAAAGGAAGATCTTCTTTATGAATTCCTATTCCAGAATCTATAATTTGAAATAATATTCCATCAATTCTTTCAGGATTAAATTGTCCACTGTAGTGATCAACAGCTTTAATGATTATTTTGGATTCCTTCTCAGAATATTTCCAAGCATTATCTATAAATATTCTGAAAATCTGCTTAATATGATTGATATCCCCATTTATCCGCAGATCTTTTTTTAAATCTAACTCAACTATAATATTTTTCGATTTAATGTTTGGATCCATTAAATCAAGAACTTCGGAGATAAGTTCAAAAGGAGAATAAACCTCTAAATCTAAGATCATTTTTTTCTCATCAATCCTTGATAACATTAAAAGATCATTTACTAATTCATTAAGCAAATTAACATTTCTCATAATTCCCCGCATCAAATTATATTCTTGCTCATTTGTTATATTTTCACGATATTTATTTAAGTAATTTAATGACATCAATAAAACAGCTATAGGATTCCGCAATTCATGCGAAACAGTAGATACAAATTGTTCTAACTTTTGCTCAGCTTGTTTATGCTCAATAAAACGGCTAATAATTTCAGCAATCGTACGGGTTAACTCCTCTTCTTCTTTTAAAAAGAGTGAGTTATTATCATGTAAATAAATTTCAATTGAACCTAAATTTTTATCATATACTTTGATATCTGCTTTAATATTCCATTGAGTGAGCATAAAATTTTTAGAAGTAAATTCCTTTCCATCAAATAAGATCCTTGCATATGTCTTTTCTGGAAACTGAAACGCTGAGGGAAGAATTTCTAGAATTTCATTGAATAGATCAGATTCTTCTTTTTCAAAATCTGAAGCGAAACCTGAAGTTCGATATAAGCATGTAAACTCTTTTACTCTTTCTTTCAATTCACTCTCGCTTTTCGTTAAAGCTCTTTCGAATTTTTTTCGTAATGTAATATTTGAGATAATTCCATCATATCGAATAATATTGCCTGATTCATCCTCAATTGGGACTCCTTGATCTCTTAAATAAAATACTTCACCTGTATCCTTGTGAACAACACGATATTCTAGATCATACTCTATTTTTAAAGAAATATTTTCATGAATTTGATTCTTGATTTTGTCTCGATCCTCAGGATGGATAACTTCTAACCACAGATTCTCATCATCATAATGCTCTTTTGGTGTTATACCCGTCCAGACTTTCCATAGGTCTGAAATAAAGATTAAAGTTCTTTTTTCATTTGATAAAGTTGAATAAATTACATTAGGTATATTCTCAACTAAGTTACGATACTTTTTTTCGCTGTTTATAAGGGCTAATTCTGCTTTTTTATGTTCTGTTATATCTGATATAAAGGCGATTGCACCATCGTATTCTCGTTTTTCATCAAGAAGAGGTGCTGTTTCTAATCTAGTATAGACTTTATTACCATTTTTATGTAAAAATTCAAATTCATGCTGTTCTTTAATGCCTTCCTCCCTCCTTTTCAAATATTTCTTAGACTTTTCAACATTTTCCTTATCCATAAAAGCAAATAGATGTTTTCCTATCATTTCTTGTTCAGAGTAACCCAAAATTTCCGTCATTCTTTTATTAACGTAAGTAGTATATGCATTTTTATCGATTGCCCAAATACCTTCATGGGCACTCTCTACAAATAATCTATACTTTTCTTCGCTTTCCTTAATCTTAAGGTAAGAATCTTCAAGAGCAATTGTTTTAGAAAGGAGCCGTTTTTCACTTAATTTTAATTTCCGGTATAAAAGATCAATTGGATTTCGCAATCCTATACTAATAATAGCTTTATATAAGAGGAAAAATGCTGAAATTTTAAAAATGTGACCAATCAAATTCGGTGGACTATACGGGTCAGTATAGAAAGTAAAAGCTAACTCTGATACAATTGTTAATACAATTGAGAATATTAATAAAATAAAGATATTAAAATCGAAAATTAATCGATTCCTATACATTACAAGAAGTGTTATTACCAAAATAATAACAATAATATACTCACTAATTACTTTAAACGGGGTTAAATGGCCTCCAATGTAACAAACGGGAAATGTTCTTAAAAAAATTAATATAATTACTATTGCTGTATAAAAGGTAAATCCAAGTAGATAATACTTCGCATTAACTTTTTTATTTAGTACTAAAGAAGCTATTAAAAGCGATATTGATTGCAAATACCGAGCTGCTATCCATAATTGAGCAGGAAGATTGGTATCAAAAATACTGGGATCAAAAATATTCATCCCAGGAAAGGCTAATGTGTGGATTAAATCTATAAATCCTATAAAAATAAAAGATAATCCAACAACTAAAAAGAAATTGTTATCAATATGTTCTCTGGAATTATATAAAATTGCAAAGATAGTGACCTTTATTACGATGCTAAATAATTCAGCAAGACTATGAAAAAGCAAATAACTGTAAAAATTTGTTAAATATATTAAAATAAGTATTAAGATAAAAATGTAATAGTCAATGTGATAATTCTTCCTTGGTTGTTGATCACTCATATTAATCCTAAAGGAATTAGAATAATACTGAACTTTGTATTAAAATATTATAACAATTTTTAAATATTTGCTCTTTCGAAGACAGTGTAAATTGTTGTTTTATAAATTTCATCCCAAAAATTTGAAGGAATAACATCTTTTATCTTGATTATTAGATCTTCTATTATCTCGTCAGTTAAATCCGGGCGTGTTTCTTTTAAATTGGGATCAGTTTTATGTAAAAAAACAGAAAATTTAATTTTATCAATTTGATTTCCTAATTTTTTTATAATTAGCATTAAATAGTCTAATGCTAAACTATATCTTTCTTGAGCTTGTATGTCAATAACATATATAATTTTATCAGTTTCTTGAAAATTATTTTCAAAATCTTCTAAATGCATTTTTCTATATTGTTCTTGTCCTCCAAAGTCCCAAATATTGAATTTCTCATCATTGATATTTAAATTAGATGTTTCGACTCCTCTTGTAGGATTTGAAGATTTTAATGACATTAAATTTAATCCTTTTAAGCTTAAAACTATAGAAGTTTTTCCACCATTATCTAAACCTATGAAGATAATCTTCTTTGCAGTGTTGCTATTTAAATTTTTTTCTGACATAAAATTATACTAAATCTATTTTAAGTAAATTAAGTCAATATATCATGAAGTTCTCTTCTTCGTCTTTCCCTAAAATCATCACTAATATTTTTTTCAATGAATCCTTCTATTCGAGACAATAATTTAAAAATGGTCTGATTTTTTACTTTATAATACTTATAATTCTCTTTAATTTCGAAATCTACTAAATTATTGTCAATCAATAAATTTAATTGATGCGATATAGTTGATTGACTCTTTTTTAGTAAGTTTTGAAGTTCTTCATTATTTTTTTCGCTCTCTTTTAAATTATTTAAGATAGCTAAGCGAGTATCATCACACAATACTTTCAAGAATTTTAATAATTGATTATTTTTCGATTCCATTTCATTGTATTCTTCTTAGTTATTGAAAATAATGTTCTTTGTTAATTTTTTAATATTATTCTTATAATTTATTTATCGTCATTATTTGTCTAGAAACCGAAATATTTAAATATGAACATATCGACATATCTATTATAATAAATAATAAATTCGATAGTGATTCTAAATGGCCAGTGAATTATTTGGGATTGATGAAATTGATAGAAATATAATTCAATTAATCCAAAAAGAACCAACTCTTACTCATACAGAAATAGCAAAAAAAGTTAATAGAAGCCAACCAACTATTGGCATGCGTATAAGAAAGCTAGAGGAACTTGGAATCTTAAAATTTCAAGCTGGCGTTAACTTTAAGACAACTGATTTGATTCTTGCGAGAGCTGAGATTCAAACATTAAATCCTTCTGAAATTATAAAACTAGTTGAAAAATGCCCTTATATGCTAAATGCATTTAGATTAAGTGGAGCTTCTAATTTAAGTATATTAATGGCAAGCCCAAAATTAAAAGACTTAGATCAAATAGTTAATCGACATTTTAGAAAAAATCCTGCTGTATTATCTGTGAATATAAATGTAATTACTGAGATAATTGAAGATTTTGTGCTCAATTTTAACTTTAATTTTGATAAATGTGGTGCCACCAAAGATGGTCGTTGTTGTGGCAAATGCATAAATCAGAGCTAAGATAATAAAGTTTTTTACTAAATTTTTCAATTTGATAAAGATTCTTTTTCATATTATAAACCATAAATTTTTAGATTAATTGATTTTTAGATTAATTAATATAATTCTTTAAGTAAATATTGAAATTAGATTAAATCATTTGTAAAATTATGTGTAATTAGCCAGCGTATCCGAGCAGTTAAGGAGGTGGCCTGCAGAGCCATTATTCATGGGTGCAATTCCCATCGCTGGCTCTTTTTATGCTCTTTTTGGTGAAAATTATGAGAATTTACAACAGTTTGTCTTTTAAAAAAGAAGAATTTAAAACTATTGAAGGAAACAGCGTAAAAATGTATGTTTGTGGCCCTACTGTATACGATAGCCCGCATCTTGGTCATGCCAAATCAGCTGTTGCTTTTGATATAATCCATAGGTATCTTAAATACAAAAATTATAATGTTAATATAATCAAAAATTATACTGATATTGATGACAAGATAATTCAGCGTGCAAATGAACTAAATGTTGATTTTAAGAGGTTAAGTGAGAAATATATTCGAGAATATGAAGAAGTTATGAAAGCTTTAAATATTGAGGAAGTTACAAAAAATCCACGTGCTACAGAAGTTATTCCTTTTATGATTGAATTTATCAAAAAATTAATTAAAAAAGGATATGCTTATGAAAAGAATGGGTCTGTATACTTTTCAGTTAAATCTTTTCCAAAATATGATACAGTTTTACAGAATGTTAAAGAAGATATAGTTCAAGAAGAAGAAGAGGATTATTTAGGCGATCAAGATACTACATTTGGAGAAGATAAACTTGATCCAAGAGATTTTGCATTATGGAAAAAAATGAAGGAAGGAGAACCTTTTTGGGAAAGTCCATGGAGTAAAGGGAGACCTGGGTGGCATATTGAGTGCTCTTCAATGGCTTTAAACTTCTTGGGTGAAACAATAGATATTCATGGAGGGGGTCAAGATTTAAAGTTTCCTCATCATAGAAATGAAATTGCCCAATCAGAATCCTATACAGGAAAACCTTTTGCACACTACTTCCTGCATAATGGATTTGTAAATATTAACGATGAAAAAATGTCGAAAAGTTTAGGTAATTTTTTTCTAGTATCTGATCTCTTAAAGAAGTATGATCCGATGGTGATTCGTTTATTTCTTATATCTAGCCACTATAGAAGTTCAATAAATTATACTCTGGAAATTATGGACCAAGCAAAAAAAAATTATACCAGATTAATAAATACTATCAAGAAAGTGAACTCAGTTGATTTAATTGATAAAGAAAGTAAGGCAATCGAAAAATTAATTAATACATTAAATGAAACTAAAAATAAAATTATTAACGCCATGGATGATGATTTTGATACTACTATAGCATTAGCAGAATTATTTTCACTAATTAGAGAAATAAATAAGGTTATACTTGAAGAAGGTAGAGAAATCAATTCAACATTCAAGGATAGATTTTTCCAATTCATCAACTTTATTGATCAAATATTAGGTATTTTTCCGGATTTAGAACAACGATTTAGTGAGATACCATTCGAGGAAACTGATAAAAAAGATAATCTCATCAAAAGCCTCATCGAGATTCTAGGAGAAACAAGGAAAAAACTGAGAGAAAAAAAGATTTATGACATCAGTGATTATATTCGGGAAAAATTAATAGAATTGGGAATAGATGTAGAAGATAAAAAAATAAACAAGGCATAAAGACTTTAATTTAAATAACATTCTTTATTTAATCATATGGTAAACGAAATCAAGCGTAATTTAATCTCTTTCAGATAAACAAAAAGTAAAGATAAAATTTAATTTCTAAGAACCTTTTCTTTGGGAGCATATGCATCCTGAACAGCATAATTGTTGAAATTAATGCTGTAATGATCTCTCCAACTGTGTTTTATATCCTCTAGCATATCTTCAGTAAGACTTTCTTTAACTTTCCCCTCTGCCCGTATTAATGCTCCCATAGGGGTCGCCATAATTTCTCCATTCTTTACTACGATTTGCCCATCCTTAATCGTATAGGCCGCAGCACTAAAAGCTTTTTCAAGGTCAGAACCAGTATAATTCTCAGGATTTACTTTATAGATTGCTACATCTCCAATGGCTCCAACTCCTAAATGACCTCTATCTTTCATACCTAACGTCTTTGCATTTCCAGCTCGAGTTACAATAGCTAATTCATACAATGAATATTCCCGATCTATATCTGATAATGTAGTCGCAGTTGTTGCTTTCTGATGGACACCATTCTTTAACATATCCTCTCTACTCTTCTTGTCCATTAGCCACTTAAATGCCATAGGATAAGTAGTAAATGGTGCTCCATTAGGGTGATCTGTTGTAAAACCAATTTGGTATGGATCCTTAACTAATAACATTAATTCCAAACCTATTGCCCATTGAACAGCATTTACACTGTTTTTTGGAGCAAAGAAATAAGGAACTACTCCTGAACCTGATTCTCCTTCAACCTGTCCGTTTACCCACTTAATTCCTGGTTTAGAACCCCAAGGTGAAACACCACCTAAATGATGAAGTGCAAACTCCCAAGGACCATCCCCTGTCATTGTGGTTGTAGCATATTTAGTAAAAACTACTTGACCATTATCAATAGAAAGGTGTTTATGCACATTAATATATTCAGCAATTTCTGCAGCACGAGAGTTAAAATCACCCCAATTTGTTCCTCCATAAGCATTAAATTGACAATGTGTTACATGCAAGCTTCGTTCTCTTCCATTTCCTGCTTTTATATCCTCACATACTTTAAACGTTTCAAGAGAATGCTCAAAATTTCCTGGATGGCCCAAATTATTACAGTGAACATGAATAGAATGTGGTAATTTTAGAATTTCGTTAACTTTTGCTAGGTTTTCTATAATTTGCCGAGGAGTAATATTCCAATGAAAAACTGGGTCGTCTAGAGATTCACAATTTTTACCCCAAGCCCAATTTTCTACACCACCAGGGTTTACAATCTTTATTGCATAACCTTTTGTAGCTTTTAGTATCCAATTAACATAAGCGGTTAATCTATTGATATCATTATCTCTAATATATTTGAGGACAAACCAATTATTTCCGTAAATTGGCATCGCAGCTTTATCTATAATAGGTATTTCAAGAAATTCTTCATGAGTATGTCGGGCTTCTAGTAGGGGCATAGCTGGTTCAACTGCAGTTGTATATCCCATTTGAGCATATCTATACCCCGTGAGCCAGGTACTAAGTACGCTAAATCCTGTTCCGGAGCGTGTTAATTTAGTTTTTTTCATAATAGATTCAGGAACCTTATCTTCTGGTCTCATTGCCCTACCAGTATTCACTTTAGCTCCTGCAATATGAGTATGAATATCAACACCACCAGGCATGATAATCATTCCTGATGCATCGACAACTTTTGCCTCTCCATTGATTTTATCGACAATGATTCCATCTTTAATATGAATCTCTTTCTTTTCACCATCGATTTTATTCAGTGGATCATAAACAATTCCATTTTTTATGATTAAATCGCTCATCGCTAATTTCCTATATTATGGCAATATTTTAATTGATGTTGACTTAGTTCTATTATTGTTAAAAATCTATGATTTTTATAAAGATTTATTATTATTTTAAAGTTAATTTAGAGAATAGATTTTAGATTTTAAAAGATTAGTTTAATAAAAAATAAAATAACGAAAAAAGATTAAATTTTTTAACTTGCACCTATTAACCCTAAAGCTCCCGCTCCAAACGCCATGAAAGCACCAATCCATATTCCCCAAGAAAGAAGCGCACCAGGGGCGGGTGAATAATCTCCCTAACATTCGAGATTAAAATGAGTTAATAATAATTCATTAATAAATTACCAACCTTTTTTTTTTTTATAATGCATATTCTTAATGAATTTTAGTTGAAAAAACCAATTATATTTTTTAAGAGATAAAAATATCATATATTTATAAATAAATAGTCATATAACATATAGTTATAAATAAATAAATTGTATCTAATAATAATAATTAAATATTAATTTAAAAAAAAAAGATAAGGAGTAAATTAAATTATGAAAACTGGAGGAATTCTTGCTCTTATTGGAGGAATAATATCTCTTTTCGCGTGCTTTCTTCTTTCATTTTATCAATTTGGGCCATACACCTATGGATGGGGTACGGGATTACTATTGAATGCTGGATATTGGATTGAAGCGGCAACAATATATGGAGAAACATTAATAATAGTAGCAGTAATTGTGTTTATTATTTTTATATTCGGGGGAGTGTTGCAAATAATAGGAATCAAAAGTCGTGCTACAGCTATTATTGGTGCACTCTTTTCAATTTTATTAGCCGTTTTCTTCATATTATTTCTATCAGGAGCATTAGCTGGTTGGTATGACATAGCAATCTTAGCATTTACTTTTACAGGCCCCGTTGGTTCCGTTGGACCATTACCTCTACATGTTGGCCTTGGTGATTTTGGTCTGGGTGTATTTGTATTACTTGCGGGTGGAGTTTTAAGTCTAGTTGGTGGCATTTTGCCTAGGGATTAATTATTTTTAAATCTTTTTTTTTTTAATTTTTGTCTAAAAATCGAACCTAACCCATAAAATCATTTATAAGGTCTAAGTATTAGGTAATATTTTTTAATTTTTTGCTACCTTCTTTGCAGAAAAGATAGCTATATAATGAATAAGGTCATATCTAGCAATAAATATCTAAAATTCATTATAAAATGAATATTAATTCAAATATAATTATAATAATAAGAAATAAAGAAGTGAAATAGAAAATGAAAAATGGCGGGATATTAGCTCTCCTTGGAGGAATTATAACTCTTGTTGGCACGTTTGTATTAACGTTTTACGAATCTGCTACGTATAATATTAAGGGATCCGGAATTGGGTTATTAGTTAACATTGAGGATAGTCTCGCAATGGCAGCATCTTATGGATGGATAGTATATTTCTTTGAAATACTTTTTTTGGTTTTAATATGGGGTGGAGTTTTATCAATAATTGGAGCAAAAGTTAGAGTATTAGCGATTCTTGGGGGAATTTTTGCAATTATATTAGCTGTTTTTCTTATAATGGTAGCATTTGTGGGGTATAATTTACCTGATGATGTTTTGACGGCTGGTTTCTTTTTTAGTGGTCCTTTAGGAGCTTACCCGCTACATATTGCTGTAGGGGATTATGTTGTACCTGATCTTACAGCAGGTCTTGGAATATATTTTTTACTTGTTGGTGGAGTTTTAGCTTTTATTGGTGGCGTAATGCCAAGGGATTAATTATTTTTAAATCCTTTTTTTTTATTAATCTAATCTTGAAAAATTGTTTTATATATCTTTTTTAAGTTTTTAATATCTTCTACTTTATTAAGATTGACAAATGTTAGTAATTTATTATCAATTGGTTTTATCTCATTTTCTATTGAGATATATTTGACTTTCCACTTTATATCAAGGAGTTTATTTAATTTAAATTGTTTATTTTCTAAATTTTTTTTACTTAGTTGGAATGCTTTTCTAGTTGGATAAATTGCGAATAAGGGTTCAACAAAACCATTTTCCCATTGAGGAATACAACATTCATAATCAATCGAATTTGATATTAGGAATTTAATTACTTTAAATTGAATGAAAGGATTATCACAAGCTAAGATAAATGTTTTTTCATAATTTAAACTTAAAAGTTCTTTAAAGGTAGAATATAAGCCGATTAAAGGACTCCGGGTGTCTTTATCTCTAATTGCTAAATTATCATCTACAATGAAGCCTGTAATCAGTCGATAGTCGATCCTATTAATATAATTCTGAGTTTGCTTTAACGAGTTAGCATTTAAAAAAATATCTTTTTTGAATTTTTTTAATATTTCGAGTTGATAAGATATAAGAGGCCTACCTTGAAGTTCAAATAATCCCTTATCAGAGCCGAATCTTTTACTCTTTCCACCTATTAAAATTACAAAAGCAAGATATTTTTTTTTGTCGCTAATTTTTGAACAGCTTATTTTATAATTAAATAATATTCTATTAACCTAATAATTAAAAGTTATAACTCATTTAAATTAATTGTATCTAAAGATAAATTTGTAAATCTCCTTCTCAAAATACTACAAATTATGACATTTAAAAGTAAAAAAATTCTCATTAGAGAAAAACCAAAAGAACATTGCGCTGTTTTTGGAGTAACTTGTAATGATCTAGGATATTCGGTATCAAATATCATATATACTGGTCTTATTGCGCAGCAACATAGAGGTCAAGAATCCACTGGCATTTCTATACTTAAAACTGGAGGTAAAATATACACTTATAAGAAAAAGGGATTAGTATCAACAGTACTTAATAAGAGAGTATTGTCTACATTCTGGGGAAACATTGGAATTGGACACAATAGATATGCTACTACTGGTTTAGAGGAATATTCTACTCTTGATTACATACAACCATACCATTTTAAGAATAATGAAATCGAATTTTCAATGGCTTTCAATGGAACAATCCCAAATTATTTAGATCTCAAAAAAGATATGGAAAACATGGGCAAAGTCTTTATAACTAATACAGATACCGAAATTGCTGCACAATTTATTGCTTCAATCGCTTTAGGAACCGAGGATTGGCCAGAAGTCTTAAAAATCACCAGTAAATTTTTTGACGGTTCCTATTCCTTGATTCTCTTAACTCCAGAGGGAGATATTTATGCAATGCGAGATCCTTTAGGTTTTAAACCTTTATGCATTGGTGAATTAAAAACAGAAAAAAGGAACATCTATTTAGTCTCATCTGAATCCTGTGGTATTGATGCGGTAGGAGGTAAATTCTTGAGGGATGTGAAACCAGGAGAAATTGTCCATTTAAGCCATCAAAAAGATATTACATCTAAAGCTCTAATGAAAAAGGAGAGATCTGCCTTATGTCAATTCGAATTTGTCTACTTTGCTCGCCCTGATTCTATTATAGATGGTGTTTCTGTTGCGGAAGCAAGATTAAGATTAGGAATAAACTTAGCCAAAAAGGATCCACTTTTAAAAGATCCAGAATTTAGAAAAAACGCAATTGTAGTTCCTGTACCTGATTCTGGGCGTAGCGTAGCTGTTGGTTATGCACAAGAAGCAAAATTGCCTTACTCTGAAGGGTTAATGAAAAATAGATATGTTCATAGGACTTTCATCATGCCTGGTCAAGCGAACCGTAAAATAGCAGTAAAAGAAAAACTCAACCCAATTAAAAGTATAGTTCAAGGTAAAGATGTTATCATTTTAGATGATTCTATTGTACGTGGAACAACAACACAACAAATTGTCACATTATTAAGGGAAAAAGGAGGTGCAAAAACTGTTAATCTTCGAATTAGTTGCCCTCCTATTGTATCTGCTTGCTATATGGGTATAGATTTCCCCACAAGAGAAGAACTAATCGCAGGAAAATATCAAATATTATATGGAAATGAAGATTACATTGAAAAGGTTCGAAAAACGATTGGTGCAGATACATTAAGATATCAAACTATCGATGATTTAATTGAAGCTATTGGAAAAAAAAGGAGCAAATTATGCTTAGCTTGTCTTACGGGAGATTATCCATTGAAATCAGTCAAAAAAGTAGCCGAATTGGAAAATTCAATCGCAATGAGTAGAATTAAATGAATTTTCTCCATTTTTATTTATTCTACTTTATTAGTAATTGATTCTGCTTCTTCCATTTCTACGGATATTGTTAATCCTTTTACGAGTTTTTACTTTATATGCTCAAATATTCCCCCTATTAATTGTCCAATACTGATTCCAGCATCTCCAGGTGGTATAAGATTATGTTCTATAAAAGAAAAACTGTTTTCATTTATCTTTTTTTTTATTGCATTTGAAAAAGCATAGTTATATGCAACTCCACCACTTAATCCTATTATATTAACATCATGGGATTTAGCGATTTTCATTGCTAGCTCAGCAAAAGAATCTCCTAATTTAGTTTGAAAAGCAGCAGCAATATCAGCTTTATTATTTTTGAATTTTTGTTTCATTTCTATTATTTTTAAAATTAAATCTGATGTGTTAATAACATAAATTCCATCTTCCTGAGAATATTTAACTTCAAGATCTACATTTTCAGGATTTCCTTTAGCTGCTAAACCTTCCAGTCTCATAGCAGGTTCACCCCTATAGGTTTTAATATTTGAAACCCCTAAAATGTAAGATACACTGTCAAAAATCCTTCCCATTGAGCTTGATAGAGGAATATTTTGATTTGGAAAGGTATTATTTGTAATTCTATATTGGGAAATAAGTGTTTCTAACTCTTTTTCTTTATATTCTAAATCATTTTTTAAATTTAGTCTTGCGAAGATTTTATTTGCTTCTTTTAGTTCACTAGAATTTAATACTATTGAAGCAACCATTCTTGCAGGATATTTAGTACAACGGTCTCCTCCTAACATAGGTTGATATTGTAAGTGTCCCAGTCGTTTATAACCATTATAAGAACATAATAATATTTCACCACCCCATATATTTCCATCATCTCCATAACCAACCCCATCAACACTAATACCTATAACTTTTTCATCTTTCTTTATATTATTTTCAGACATTAAACTTAAAATATGAGCGTAATGATGTTGAATAGGATACAACTGCACATCATATAGAGAAGCCAATTCTTTACCTAATTTAGTAGAAACAAAAGCCGGATGAGCATCACAAGTAATAAATTCAATCTCAGAGGCTTCAATTTGCAATAGTTTTTTCATATGAAAAATAGCATCCCTCAAAAAATTATAAGTCTCTAAATGAGTGGTATTTCCAATGTGTTGAGTGGGGAAAATTCGATTTTTCCGTAAAACTGCTCCAGTTACTGATAATTCGGGACCTGTTGCTATAGCTCCTGGAATATTAACTTCAAAGGGTAATGGTAAATATTCTGGGATATAACCTCTCGATCTCCTAATTAACTTTATTTTATTATCATGGATTCTTAAAACACTATCATCAGCTCGTTGGTAAATTTCTCTATTGTGTACCAAAAATGCGTCGGCTAAATTCTTCAGTTGGTCAAATATCTTATCATTTTCAATTCCCATGGGAATGTTAGATCTATTTCCGCTCGTATAGACTAATGGTTTCTGACCAATAAAATCGAATAACAAATAATGAATTCCAGAATATGGAAGCATAAATCCAACGTTATTGAGTCCAGGAGCTACACAGTCACTTATAATCCTACTAGAACTTTTTTTTCTCTCCAATAATATAATAGGTCTGCGATAAGATGTAATTATTTCTTGCTCTTTCTTGGAAATTTCGAATTCTTCCTCTATTATTTCAAGATTTGGAACCATTAATGCAAATGGTTTATATTTCCTCCCACCTTTTCTTGATCGAAGTTTCATAATCGTATCATCGTTATCAGCAAGACAAACTAGATGAGTACCACCTATTCCTTTAATAGCAATCACTTCTCCTCTATTAATTCGATCTGAAACTTCTTGGAGCATCTCATTTATTGATGGTTTCAAAATAAGCTGTTTTTTATTGTCAAATAATTGATAATGTGGTCCACAAATAGAGCAAGCAAAGGTTTGAGCATGAAATCTTCGATTATTAAAATCGGAATACTCTTTTTGACATGAACTGCAAAATGGAAATTTAATCATCGTAGATCTTTCTCTATCATAAGGTAATTCAGTTACAGTTGTAAATCGTGGTCCACATACCGCACATGCAATAAATGGATAGTTAAAATATTTATTAATACTAGGATTTCTCATTTCCTTTAAACACTCATCACAGATAGCAATATCTGAAGGCAATGTAAGACTTATTCCTCTTCCTTGCTCACTAGATTTTATCTCTAAATGTCTATATTCAATGTTATTATCTAATTTTTTAGTCTCTATGCTCTCAATATAGGAAATTTTTGGGCATTTAATTGTAATGTTTTTAATAAATTTGTCTATTAGTTTTTCATCACCTTGTAATATCAAACGAACTCCAGCATTTCCTCTATTTAAGATAAATCCTTTTAATTCATGTTCTTTAGCTAAATTAAATAAAAATGGACGGAACCCAACTCCTTGAACAATTCCAGCAATATTGATTTCTATAGTTTTTATTTCATTCACAAAAGTATCTCAAAAATAATTAAAATCTAAAATTAATTAATAATTCATTTAAAAAAAATCTAATATTTTATTTGGAAAAGTATTAAATGCCTTAAAATTAATCTTAATAAGTAGAAATTGGTAATATAATTGACATGAAAATACAAGAAAACAGATGGGAAATTCCATATCACGCAGCTTTTTTTAAAACTAGCCATAATTCATACTCACGTTCTATAAGAGAACAATTAAATAAAGGCGTACGAGGTCTTGAATACGATATTCACAGTGATAAAATTCAAGAACTAAATGACTTTGAGGTTTACCTGTTTAAAGATTATTATGATGTTATGCTCAATGTTGAAGGAAATCCAAGTGATTATTTATTTTCAAATTGGCTTAGTGTTTTAATAGAATGGTCTAATGAGCATAACAGCGAACATGCACCAATAACCCTTTTCATAGAATTAAAAGATAGTATTATTGATCCTAATAATACACCAGATGAATTATATGGAATTGGAAAATTAAATGAAATCATAATAAATTCTATTACCTTAAAAAAATTATATACCTATAAAAATTTCAGAGAAAGCAATTATAACTGGCCTACTGTCAGCGATTTAAAAGGAAAGATCATAATCGTTCTTACTAGCTATTGGGATGGTGTTTGGGTTTCAAATGAGGGGGGTTTTGAATCGAGATTAGAATATTTATCAAGAAGTCTAGAAAGTAAAGATGACATTTGCTTTGTTTCTTGGATTGAAGAAGATATGGGAGAACAAGTTCTATTTTTGAAAGAAAATACTTACTTTTGGAAATGTAGTATTGAATACAGCAAAAAAAAATATAGAGAAATTAATTCAAAAAAGCGATTAACTAGAGTTGATTTTGATAAAATTGTAGAGGGGGAGCATGTAAAAACATATTTTAACAAAAATTATGAGACAGGCTATCGATGTAATTTTCCATCTACAGATCTGTGGAATAGCGAACTCTATGACAACTCATTCCCATGGTCGATTTAGAATTATTTTTTATGATATTTATAATATATACTACACGTTCCTTCCTGAGATACCATACAAGGACCAATAGGATTAATAGGAGTACATTCCTTTCTAAAAAGCGCACATTCATATGGATATAACTTTCCAACCATTACTAAATGGCACGAACATCCAGGAGGAATATCTCGAGATGCTTTTATTTGAATATTGAACTTTTTATCGGCATCATATTGCTCATAATTATTATTAATAACTAAACCCCCATCAAGAATTCTTCCAATACCTCTCCATGGAGATGAAACCGAAGTAAAAACCTCATCAATTATTTTCTGAGCAACAATATTACCTTCAGGTTTTACTACTCTTGAATATTCATTTAGAGTTTCATATTTCTTTTCTTTAATCTGTTTTAAAAGCATAAAAATTGCTAATAATACATCATTTGGTTCAAAACCAGCAATAATATTCGGTACCTTATAAGCATCCGAGAATATTTTAAATGGTTTTAAGCCTATTATCGTAGAAACATGTCCAGGAGATATAAATCCATCAATTTTTAGTTGGGATTGACTTATTAAAAGTTCTAAAGCCGCAGGTATTAATTTATGAGCACAAATGACAGAAAAATTAGATGGAGGATTATTCATTATTTCATATCCAGTTAATGGAACTGTTGTTTCAAATCCTATTGAAAAGAAAATAACTTCCTTATTTGGATTATCTGATGCTATTTTGACAGCATCATGTGGTCCATAGACTACTCGAACATCCGCTCCTTTAGCTTTTAACTCTGCTAATGAAATATTTGTTGCAGGAACTCGGATCATATCACCAAAAGTAGTAATAATAACATCATCTCTTTTACCTAATTCAATAGCTTTATCAATATCTGCTGCTGGGCACACGCATACAGGACATCCTGGACCTGATACCACTTCAATTTCTTTAGGTAGAAGAGTTCTTAAGCCATATTTAGAAATAGTATGCTCATGGGTTCCACATACATGCATTAGTTTGATAGGCTTATTTATTTCCTTTAACAAATTATTAATTGTTCTAATGACTTTATTTGTAAACTCTTTATTTCTTAAATGTTTTGTTCCAGGAAATTCCATTTAAACCATACTCAATCTAATTTTAATTTTATCAATAATTTAACATATTCTCGGGATTGGTTCCCCTAAAGGCATATCAATAAATCTTGTTCCACCTACGATTGTCTTAAGTAAAACTTTCTTGGTATTTTCTGCTTTTACTTGTCCTATAATTTCTGCGTCCTTTCCAATATTAGTTGATTTTATTTTTTTGAGAATACTTTCTGCTTGAGCAGGATCAACAGATAATAATGCTCTTCCTTCACACGCAATAGTATAGGGATCTAATCCCAGCATTTCACACACCGCATTCACTTGTTTTTTAATAGGGATTTTATCTTCTTCTACCATAATGCCAACATTAGATTTCATTGCCCAGTCATTTAATGCTGCGGCAATTCCTCCCCTTGTAGGATCTTTCATCGCATGAATATAATTACTATTTATATCTGATTTTAAAACGTTATAAATTTCTAATAATAATGCGAGATCTGATTCTAAATCTGAAGAAATACTTAAACCCTCACGGCTGGATATTAATGCTGTTCCGTGATCTCCAATTGAACCAGTCACGATAACTTTATCATCTGGTTGTAGATTGTTGTCCAAAATTTTAATCTCCTTATCTTTGATTCCAATACCGGTAGTTGCCATAATGATTTCATTTAATGTACCACGGGGCATTACTTTTGTATCTCCCGCAATTATGGCAATACTTGCTTCTCGTGCTTTATAATTAAATGAATTAATTATCTTTTCTAAAATATCGAATTTTAATCCTTCCTCGATGATAAGCATAGACGTTATTGCTAATGGTTCAGCACCCATCATCAATAAATCATTAACAGTCCCACAAATACTCAATATTCCCAAATTTCCTCCAGGGAAGAATATTGGGTACACAGTATGAGCATCAGCAGTAATAACAATTTCTTTGTCATAATCTTCTAATGGAATTGTCGCTCCATCATCTAATTCTTCAACACCTATTCCTTTACCGACCTTTTTATAAGTAATATTTTTAGTAATAAAATCAATCAACTCTTCTTGTAATTGACCTCCAGCACCATGAGCTAAACGAATAACACTTGAACCTACTTTTTTCATACTCATAATTGAAATTAAGAAGCAAAAATTATAAGAATTTAGGTTTTATCTAATTAACCTAAAATATTCTTTATGGAAATTATCCTAATTCAACAAAAAAGTAATTATGAATAATAATTCATTATAAATAAATGAGATCTTGACTCTTAAATAAAGAAAAGGAGAAGCTTTTTTATTAAATTAAAATTAAATAAATACAATTAGTTTCTTTAAAATAAATTAGCTAATTTAAAAAACAAATATAAAAAATAAAAATAGGTAAAGAAAATGGCAGTCAAAGTTGCTTTTATGCAATGCTCCGATATAGTGAAAATATTTAATTTTCATACGGAATTGCTGGGGCTGCCACCAGAGCCTACTTAATGCACATTTAGGCTTATTACCGGTACTCCCAGCATTAGACATTGTATATTGGCCAGCTGTAGTAGATTTTAAATATAATTCGTTGAAAGCGAGACCTGATGGAGATATTTTAGTCGGATTTGTAGAAGGAAGCTTAAGAACTAATGAAGATGTAGAAAGCGCTAAATTAATGAGACAAAAATGCCAATTGATTATTGCGTTTGGTAGCTGTTCATGTTATGGAAATGTACATGGTTTAGCTAATTTTTGGGATATTCAAGAAGTCATTAATAGAAAGTTTAAGGAAGCAGAATCAATTACCAATAAAGATACTGCTGGTGAACCTAAAGAACATATGCCTGGTTTTGCTAGTAAAATCGTACCCTTGGATGAAGTCATTAAAGTAGATGCATATATTGCTGGATGCCCACCAAAACCAGAAGGAATTATTAGTGCTGTTCAATTCTTACTTGGTCAAAAACCACAACCAAAAGCAGATTTAGCATTTTGTAATGATTGTGTCTTAAGAGAAACCGGATGCTTATTAGAAAAGGGTACTTTATGTTTTGGACCAATCACAAGTATAGGATGTTCATTAAAATGTACGAGTGATGGTAAACCTTGTGTTGGATGTCTAGGACCAAGTACTACCGTAGATGTTAGAGTAAATAAACTTCGGGATATGGTTAAAAATATTGATAGTCTTAGCTCTGGAGATAAGAAGAACTTATATGAATTTCTTGCTCTATTCTTAAATGTCCCATTAATGGCAGGATTTGATTTAACTGGAGATATCTTAAAACAAGTCAAATATCGTGGTGTTCCACTAACTCCTCTAGCAGATATGCCTTCTGATACAACTGATATTGCTTCTAGTATAATGGGTTATCTAAGAGATCATAGGGAATTTACTAAAATTTCAACTGTTTGTGATACATGCCCAAGAATTATTGGAAGCAAAAGTCAAATGACGCGAGTAAAAAGAGATTATGAGGGATTACCAAACATGGATGATTGTTTTATTGAACAAGGATACCTTTGTGCCGGACCAATTACGAAAGCTGGCTGTGGTGGTATGTGTATACGGGTTAACGCTCCGTGTTCTGGCTGTTTTGGTCAGACAGAATGGAATGTTGATCAAGCAGAGAGATTTGCTGAAGTAGCAACAAAAGGTTATAATGTGGCTTTATCAAAAGAAGAACTTCTTTCCCAAATTAAGGATAAGATTGGTTTTACTGAAAAGTTCACATTAGCAGCCAACAAAAATTATAGATAGGTGAGATTAAAAATGGTAAAAGAAATTGAAGTAGAACCTGTCACTCGTTTAGAGGGTCATGGCGGATTAAGAATTGTTATTGGTGATGATGGTAAGGTTAAAGATGCTCAATTTAATATTAGCTCAACAAGATTCTTTGAGAAATTTTGCGAAGGACGATATTGCGAACATATTCCTAGGATTACTCCAAGAATTTGTGGTATATGTCCTATTCCACATCATTTAACACCAACTAAAGCAGTTGAAGATGCCTGGGGTGTTAAAATTCCTGAACCAGCGTATAAATTACGTCAATTATTGCAAAATGCAAAACAATATTCTTCACATGCTCTTCACTTTTATGCTTTAGCAGCACCAGATTTCTTACTTGGACCTTTTGCGGATCCTGCATTGAGAAATGTAGTACATGTAATAACCAAAATGCCTGATGTTGGTGCTATGGCATTAAAAATGATGGACTTTGGACAAAAATTATGCGCTGAAATTGGTGGAAAAAGTGTTCATCCTATATCTGCAATTGTTGGAGGTATGAAAAAACCTATGGATGAAGATGCTCGAGATAGATTCCTCAAGCAAGTAGACGAACAAATTGAATTTACAAAGAAAACAGTAGATATTGGTTTAAAGGTTGTAGAAGATTATTGGGATGTGGTTGCTAATGTTGCAGTAGTCCCAACTTACTATGTGGGTTTAACTAAGAATGGAGTTCATGATATTTATGACGGAGACATTCGAATAGTCACCCCTGATGGAAAGAAAATTGATTATGACGTTCATGACTATTTAGACGCCTTAGGAGAACATATTCCTGAACATTCATATGCAACTCATATGTATTATAAACCAGCAGGATATCCAGAAGGAATATATAGAGCTAATTGTCTAGCAATGACGAATGCGGCTGATAAAATGGCAACTCCATTAGCTGATGAAGCTTTAAAAGCAATGAAAGCTAAAGTGGGAGAGGTTTCTCATCATACATTTGCATATCATTGGGCTCGTTTAATTGAAACTGTAGAAGCTATTGAGTTAATTAAAAAATATCTTGAAGATCCGGATATAGTGAATCCAGATTGTAAAACTCTAGATGTTGAGCCAAGAGAAGGAAATGGAGTTGGTGTTACAGAAGCACCAAGAGGGCTCTTATTATATAATATCTGGTCTGATGCCGAAGGAATATGTAAAAAGATGAATTTACTCGTTGCGACAAATCATAATATTGCTGGAATAGAAAAAACTCTTATGCACACGGCAAAACAAGTATTTGAAGATAAAGCATTAGAAGGATTAAAATTACCAGACCCCTGGATTAAATAAGGAGGAAGTGAAAAATAAAATGAGTGAAGATGTACCTGAAGGAGTGGTAAACCTTCTTGAAATGGTAGTTAGATGTTTTGATTGTTGACTATCGTGCGCCGCTCACATCACTGTTGTAAAAGAAGACGGTGAGGAGGTTTACTCTCGTAAGTTGAATGTTGGCTTAGGATGAATATCCAATAAAAATAATAGATTGGATATAACTGCCCTTGCTCGGGTTAAAGCCAATAAAAATATGAAAGATATGAAAATATAGAAAAAAGTGAGAAAAAATGGCAACAGATTTCGAATTTAGGAAACAAGTTATGGACTTTCATGTGGGGTCTGATTTAATCAAATATTGTTATCAATGTAGTCGCTGTGCGGATAATTGCCCTGTTTCTAAAGTTACCACTGACTTTTACACGACAACTGGATATAATCCAAGAAGTAATATTTTAAATGCCTTGTTAGGATACAAAGATGCTATTTTTACAGAAGATCCTTTAGTGATATGGGGGTGTACTGTGTGTGATACATGTGATGAAGTATGTCCACAAAATATTGAGTTAACTGAAATCTTTACATTACTAAAAAATATGTCTATTGAACAAGGAAAAGGACCTGAATTTATTTACTCTCAAGCAAAAGCAATATTTGAGAATGCAAAAGCTATTCCATCACAACCGGCAATTGAAAGAAGAAGAGAACAATTAGGGTTACCAGCTGTAGTTACACCTGATGTAAATGAACTTCAAACCTTATTGAAAAATATTGGAGCTGATAAAAAGCTCAAATAAAAGGAGGGATAGAAATGACAGAATATAAATTATTTGAAGGTTGTACAATTGGAAACCGAATTCCTTTTATTGAAGCTGCTTCAAGAAAGGTTTTTGAAAAGGTTGGGATCGAAACATCTCAAGCTCCATTTACATGCTGTCCAGATCCAACAGGTATGAAAAGTTTTGATAATAATTCTTGGCTGGCGATAGGTGCTAGAAATCTATGTTTAGCTGAAGCTGAAGGCAAAGATATTTTATCATTATGCAATGGGTGTACTAACACACTAAGAGGGGTACAGCACCAATTAAAACATGATTCGCGCAAAAAACAGAGAGTTAATGAACAACTTGCTAAAATTGGAAAAGAATTTAAGGGCACGATTAATGTTAAGCATTTTGTTGATGAATTAAAAGATAATCTTGACAAAGTCAGAGGTGCAATTACCAAACCTTTAAGTGGATTAAAAGTTGCTGTTCATCCAGGATGCCATTATATGAGGCCTGCTGAGTGGATGGAAGCAGATGACCCAATGCGTCCCGAGAATCTAAAAAAAATTGTTGCAGAAAGTGGAGCAACAGTTGTAGATTATGATGAAATGGTTTTATGCTGTGGATCTGCAGTTACCAATGCCTATGAAGAACATGGTTTAGCAAATTTTAAAATCAAAATGGATAGCATAAAAAAATCTGGAGCAGATGTAATATGTGTAAATTGTCCAGCATGCTTTCAGCAATTTGATACACGTCAACGGGATTTAAGTAAAAAGTATGAAATAGAATATGATATCCCAGTACTATATTTAACTGAACTGTTATCTTTAGCAATGGGAGTTAGCCCTGATGAAATTGGATTAAAATTTCATAGAACTCGCATGAAGTCCCAATTAGAAAAACTAGGTTTGTAAAATAGGTTAATAACCTATACAAAATTTTTTTATTTTAATTTTTTATTTTTTAATTTTTATTCTGTAAGATTTAAATACAAGTGAATAAAAAGTATCATTATTATTAGGTATATTAGAATACTAATATTAGAATATTAATTAATTAAATAAAATAATGTAAAGATAATGGCTCCTATTAAACTAGAACGTCAGCCACCATGGTTTTTTCAATTTATAGAAAGTTATTCCCATGTTTTACTCGATGTCAAGTTTCATAAATGTGAAAATATAAAAGAAAGAATAGATTTTGCAATAGAATTAGATCTCAGAGGATTTGAAGGATTATTATTTTATATTTATAGACCAAATTATAATATAATCAATTTTGACATAATAAGTCATAAAGAAGATTTTATCCATAAACTGGAAGATTTATATTTAAATATTAACACTAAGGCATCAATTCAAGCATTAGATTTTATTTTCATTCCTTTTGGGCATTTTACAGAAAACAATAAATTTATACCTAAGATCAAATCTCGTTATGTGGTGCCTACTTATCAAATATTTACTTGGTCTCCTTCTTTATTATTCAAGAAAGTTAAATCTATAATTAAAATTGACAATAGATATACAGAATTAATCCCTTTGGATGATGTTTATGATTATTACTATAATTTTGATAGCTCATTTAAAGGAAATAAAACAGAATATCTTTTTAATTTAATTAATGTTTTATGTACTTTTGATAATTCACCTCATTATGAATCGATAGTTTCAGAAATTAAATCACTAATTTCAAAATCCAATGAATATTTATTTGAACTTTATCAAACTGAACTTCCTATTGAGATGCAAAATCTATTAAGAGAATTAGAGCGCTTGAAATTTAATATAGACAATTTAACTAAAGAAGAAATATTCCATTGGCTTGAAGATTTAATTTATTTTTATTCTAGAAGGACTCAAGAATAAATTATAATCACAATTCTTTTTTATACAACAACATTTACAAATTTATATCCAAATTACTAAATTTGAAAACTTATGTGTCTTGCTATACCTGGAAAAATACTAAAACTAAATGATGATGGGACTACTGCTCTTGTTGATTTTGATGGAATACAGCAAAACGTAATAATTGCATTAATCATGAATCCAGAGATCGGAAAATATGTTATTGTCCATGCAGGCTATGCAATAGAACAAATGAATGAGAAAGAAGCAATGGAAGCATTAAAACAATGGAAAGAAATCGCAGAGGAACAGGATTTAGATTTTTCAGAGATGTTATAA
>JBHLPZ010000006.1:20098-41080 GCA_048885325.1 Candidatus Odinarchaeota archaeon | reverse complement strand
ATATTATAAAATTATTGAATAATATAGTATCCCATCCTGAATTTATAGATAGAACCAAGGAAGATGAATTAGATGAAATTTTACAAGAAGAATTGATTGCGGGCGAAGAAGAAGATCCTGCTTTGTTACAGAAAGAAAGACTGGAGTTAAAATTTTGGCAAAAACCTCCTTTTTCTAGCTTACTGGATTTTGAACTAGCTAAAGATTCTGATATAGCTTTTTATGATTTGGCTTCCCTAGTTGATAAATTCTTTAGCAATATGCTTCACGAAGAATTAATTAATTATAAAATTTCTGGAATTGCTTTAAAAAATTCTGCTTATTTACATCATTATAAAATTTCGAGTATAATAAAGGAAGAAGAAGAAATCCAAAAGAAAGAAGAGCTTGAAAAATTCAGACAAAGCCATAGGAGATCAATTCCTAAAACCTTACCTCAACCGATTCAACCAAAATTGTTAGTATCTACTAAGGAAGAATTATTTGAAGCGATGCGATCAGCAATTATAGAAACAATGCAAAATAAAGAAAAATTAAGAAGACGTAGATTACGTAAAGAAGAATTAAAGGAACAAAGATTACAAATGAAATCAAAAGCAAAATTACCAAAGGAGTTATTAAAACATATTAGTGGTAGAGAACAAAGTATAGAAGAATTACACGAATCATGGTATAATAGAATAAAAGCTAAAACTGAATTTGATAATAAGGAACTAACTTTTTTCGATGTAGCTGAAATAATAAAAAATGAAGAAGAAAATGATATAGATAAGAAGTTCGCGTTTGTAAAGATGTTCTTAGCATTAATGTTTCTATCCAATAATAATAGGTTAAATTTATCTCAAGATGAAGATTTTAAGGATTTTGTGATTACTCTAAAGAAATAATAATTTATGTCCTTAGGAGAAATTTTATGAAAGATAATAACTATAATGATAAAATTGTAGGTAATAATCAAATAAATAATGAGGAAAAAAAATCTAATGATGCATCAGAGACAAATAATGAAAGTATTAAAGAAGAATTAACAATCTCCTTAACAAATGAAAAGTTAAACGAAGTAACAATTGAATCTGAATTAGAACAAGAGAAACTCTCTCAAGATTCAGAATATGCCGCACAAATTGAATTAGCAGAACTAAATAAAAATTTAATTGAAGGAGCACTTTATGCCTCAGGAAGACCATTAGATATTGAAGAATTATCTACCAAATTAGAGATACCAAAAAAAGACGTCGAGGAATTAGTCCATCAAATAGCGTTTGACTATTTAGAACGATCAAGTGCTCTTATAGTTGCCCAGGTTGGCGATAGATTTCAAATGCAATTAAGACCAGAGTATACAGAACGAGTAGCAAAGTTTGCTAAAGGCGGTGGTATTTCAGAGGCTTATTTAAGAACATTAACCATAATTGCGTTAAAGCAGCCGATTTTAAAATCAACTGTTGTAAAAATAAGGGGAAGCGGTGCTTATGAGCATTTTAAATATCTTTTAGATAATGACCTCATATCTGCTGTGAAAAAAGGAAGAACTCATGAATTAACAACAACTGATAAATATGCTGATATGTTTGGCCTGCCTAAAAATAAGGAAGAACTCAAAAAAATGATGATTACACAGCTAGGGATCGAACAAATTGATAAAGAATAGTACTAGGAAAGTCTTCTTATAATAATTTAATTTTGATTTTTAAATATGTCTTAAAAATCACCCAAAAAATCTTAAATAAGTAAATTATAGGATTCTTAATTAGTCTAGATTTACCAGAATTCCTCTTATAACATTCAACTGGTATCTGTTTTATTATGAAACCATATAGACAGCATAGAATAAACATTTCCTGGGCATAATTATAATTTCCTTTTAGATTTCTTACAAGAAATTTTGCGATTTTTCTATTAAATGCCCTATATGATGATTGTATATCATAAACTTGATCAAGTCTTAATAAAATTTTAGATAAAAATATAGATAGTAATTTATTACCTAATTTCTTCATAAAATTGAGTTCATATACAGTTTCATATAAAAAACGATTTCCTATTACTAAATCCACCTGATTGTTTAATATTGGAAATATTAGGGATTCTAAATTTTTCGGATTGTATTGTCCATCACCATCCAAAATTGCAATGATATCTGCTCCATGTTTTAATGAATTTATTAAACCATATTTGAAAGTAAATCCTAATCCCAAATTTTTTTTATTCGAAATTATTGTTGCATCTGTATGTTTTGCCTGTTTAAATGTACTATCGGTACTCCCATCATCAATTACTATTATTTCTTGCTTTAGATTTACAATTGACGGAATATCTTTAATAACTTTAAAGATAGTATTTTCTTCATTATATGCGGGAATTAAAACTACTAATTTTCCATACTCCATTATATCTTGTTTGTCAACATGGAAATTTGAAATCTCTTATAGGTATATATATTAAAATAAAGAATTTAAAAAATATTTATTAGAAGATCCCTTTTTAACGTAGTACTTCAAGCTGATCTCCAAGTATTTTCTTTCTTTCGTTTAGTTCTTTTAGGCTTTCTCGTTCTTTTTGAACTACTTCTGGATTTGCACGCATAGCAAATGGACCACTCAATTTTTTTTCACTTTTTTGTATTTTTTCTTCAATTAATTTAAATTGTTTTGAAATACGTTCAGTTTCAACTTTTAAATCAATAATTTCCCCTAATGGAAGATAACTTATGATATCTTGAAGGATAATTTGAGCAGAATGTCTAGGCACCTCAGTTTCATCAATTTTAAATTGATCTTGATCTATATGAGATAAAGCGATAATTTCTGAAGCATTTTCTTCAATCAATTCTCGTTTATCTCCAGTTTGTATAATTAAAGGTATTTTCAAACCAGGTTTTACATTAAACTCCTTTCTTACACGTCGAATTTCATGAATTAATGTAATGATTAAATTAAAATTTTCATCAACTGCCTCATTGATTAACGACTCATTAGGTTCAGGCCATTTTGCTACTATTAAAGCCGGCCTATCTTTTACATTATTGGGTAATTTTTGCCATAAAGCTTCTGTTAAAAAAGGGATAATTGGATGGAGAAGTCGAAGTGATATTTCTAAAACATGAATTAAAACTGATATTGGTGCATTTTTGCCTCGTATTTCATCATAAATTCGAACTTTAGAAATTTCAATATACCAGTCGCAAAAATCCTCCCAAAAAAATGACTTTATAGATCGAGCTGCGTTTAGGTAATCATACCCCTCATAATAATTTCTAACTTGTTTGATCATTTTATTCAAGCGTGAGAGAATCCAATAGTCTCCAATTTTAAGCCTTTCCATAGAGTGTAAGTCTGAAACACTTTCGATCTTTTCTGTTTTATTTAAATTACCTAAGATAAAATTTGCTGATTGCCAGATCTTATTACAAAAATTTTTTGAAGCTTTGAGAAGCCCTTCACCCAAATTTAAATCTCTACCTGGTACCGTGTTAGCAATAAATGTGAATCGTAGCGGATCAGCTCCATATTTGTTAATAATTTTTAAAGGATCATATTGTTCAATGTTTTCCATGGATTTGCTAATTTTTTTCCCTTGCTCATTACGAATAATTCCATGAAAATAAACTGTTTGATATGGTGATTTTTTAGTTAATTCCAACCCTAGCATCATTTCCCGAGCAACCCAAAAGAAAAGAATATCATATGCAGTTTCACGCATATCATTTGGATAGTATCTTTTAAAATCCTCACTCTCTAAATGTGGCCAACCTAAGGTTGCAAACGGCCATAATCCAGAAGAGAACCAGGTATCCAAAACATCTTCATCTTGTTTTAAGTTTTTATCGTTACAGGTAGGACAATGAATAGGTTCTTCTAGCTCACAAATTTCATGTCCATTTGAACAATACCATACGGGAATTTGGTGACCCCACCATAATTGACGACTAATGCACCAATCTCGTATATTTTCCATCCATTGATAGAATCGTCCTTCTTCTCTTACCGGTATCATCATGGTTAAGCCGCTTTTTACAGCGTCCATCGCTTCTCTTGCTAGATTTCGAGTTCTAACAAACCACTGGGTAGAAATTCGAGGTTCAATTATAGAATTACATCTTTGACAATGAACTATTGCGTGGGTATATGGTTCGATTTTTTCTAATAAACCTTCTTTCTCTAAATCTTTAACTATTTCATTTCTACATTCGAAGCGATCCATATTTGCATATTTACCTGAATATTTTGGAACCATTTTACCAGATTCATCTATAACTGTTATTGCTTCTAAATTATGTTTAAATCCAATTTCATAATCATTTGGATCATGAGCAGGCGTAACTTTTAAAGCACCAGTCCCGAATTCCGGATCTACATATGAATCCTCAAAAACCGGGATTTTACGACCAAGCACAGGTAACACAGCATTTTTTCCTTTATATTTAGAGTACTCCGGATGTTTCGGTACGATTGCAACTCCAGTATCACCTAATAGTGTTTCAGGGCGAGTCGTTGCTAACGTTATAAATTCTGTGGCACCTTCCGCCCATTTTCCAGATGCCCAACTTGATTTTGGTCCCTTCCATTCATCTGTTATAATCGGATATTTTAAGTACCATAAATGGCTTTCATGTTCTTCTGCTTGTGTTTCTAGATCTGATATCGCAGATTCACAATTTCCGGGGCACCAATTTACCATATATTTTCCCCTATAAATTAATCCTTTATCATAGAGTAGCTTAAAAGCTGTAATTACTGCTTTATGATACTGCTCATCTAAAGTAAATCTATTACGACCCCAATCACACGAGGCTCCCATACTTTTAGATTGATTTAGAATTATATTCTGACATCTATTTGTCCAATTCCACACTTCTTCTAAAAACTTTTCTCGCCCTATTTCTTTCCTATAAACCCCTTTTTTGGCTAATTCCCTTTCTACTACATTTTGGGTTGCTATACCTGCGTGGTCAGTTCCTGGAAGAAATAGTGTTTCTTTTTGCTTCATACGTTCATATCGTGTCATTAGATCTTCAATAGTAAGAACTATCGCCTGACCTAAATGAAGTATACCAGTTACATTTGGAGGAGGAAGTGTGATACAAAAACGAGGTCCATTCTTTTCGACTAAACCTAATTCTATTTGCTTTTCTGGGCGAAAATACCCTTGTGATTCCCACCATTCATATATATCTTTTTCAATTTTCTGGGGATCATGTACTCGTGGTAAATTGTTAAAATCAACCATATTAAATCAATTCTAATGAAATTTTTAATTTAAAATTGATGTTCTAAATGAATTCTGGAATTTTTTGATATTTTGCTTTTATTTGGTAAAACGTGGACCTGACGGGAATTGAACCCGTGACCTCTTGAATGCGAATCAAGCGATCTTCCACTGATCTACAGGCCCTTTTCTTAATTGTATTAATATTTAATAAAAATAAGGATTTCTAATATTCTTTTTTATTTTAAAGTATTAATTAAATAGAATTGATTAATATTGAGTTCTTGCGATTATATCATCCTGAGCGGGTTTTGAGAGTTCTGTAAATAAGACTGAATATCCAGCAATTCTCACAACTAAACCACGATAGTCATCAGGATTTTGCTGTGCTTTACATAACGTGTCTTTACCAACAACGTTAAATTGTATGTGATATCCTCCATTAGGTTCAAAATATGATTTGATCAATGGAATAAGGATCTCTTCTTTAATAGTATTTGGATGAAAATCTAAAATTAAAGAAGTACCATTGGTTATTAATTCAGTATCTAACTTTTTTACTGAATTGAGAATTGCAGTTGGGCCATTTTTATCTCTTCCATGAGTGGGTCCCACACCATTTGAAAGTGGATCTCTAGATTTTCGTCCATCGGCTGATGCACCTGTAAAAGATCCAAACGCTAAATGAAAAGAAGTGGAATATACCCCAGGATTAAATCTACCACCACGATAATTAATATATTTTGAAATTTCATTACAATATTCTTTGACAATATCTACAGCAATTTGATCTACATAATCATTATCATTCCCAAATTTCGGAACTTTATTTATAAAGAGTTCTCTCCACTCAGATCCCTTTTTTCCTTGGTAAATTCCTCTAAAATTCTTCATGAGTATTTGTACCATTTCTACAAAAGAAATTATTTTATCCTCAAAGACAAATTTTTTAATTACTGCTAAACTATCTGCAACTGTCGCCAAACCAATCAACTGGGGGCCTGTAAAATTATATATCGCACCACCTTTAGTTACATCTAAGCCATTTTCAATACAATTGTCAATAGTAGAAGATAAATAGGGTTGAGGATTGAATTTAGCAATAGTTCTATCAAGGGTATTCATTGTTAATACCATATATTTTATAAAAAATCTCATCTGTTCTAAAAAGAGATTCCATAGATCTTGATAGGATTTAATTTCCTTATCACTAGTAATTCCAATTTCTTTTCTGAGAAACATATCGCTTCCATTTGTTAAGCTTAATTCCAAGCACTTAACAATATTAATTTGACATGCATTTGTTGAGCCAAATGACTTACTTGGATGTTGAGGTTCAACACACCCAATTGGTGCATATTCTCGTGCATCCTCGAGGGTAAAACCACCATTAACAAGACCTTGTATCATCACATCATCATTAAATAAAGCGATACTAGAACCTGATTTAACGGATTTTGCAATTTTAATTAAGAAATCTTCTGGAGTGTTTTGATGAATCCTTATCGAAAATGTGGGCTGGACTGTCTTGATGTAAGTATATGCATCTAGTATAATATACGATAAATCATTAGTAGCATCATTTCCTTTTCGATCTAAACCCCCAATAGTAACATTCTCAGTAATTGGAGGTCCTTCTGCTGCATTAACTGCAAAATAAAAGGTATAGTTCCATAGAGTTGTTAATTTTAGAAAAAAGCATTCAATTAAAAGTCTAACTTCTTCCTTAGTAATAATTCCGTTATTTATGTCATTCATAAAAAATGGATGAAGATATTGATCAAGACGCCCAATACTAATAGCATACCCCCCATCCTCTAGTCCACATATAAGATGATTGAAGTATAACAATTGAAGTGCTTCTTTAAAATTCTTTGGCGGATTTTCAGAAATATTTAAACAAGTTTCAGAAATTTCTATAAGTTCCTTACGTCGTTCAAAATTTATTTCCTTTTCCGCCATGTCCTTTGCTAGAGATGAAAATCTTTTAATAAATGATTTGGCTGCGCCACATACAATTATAACAGATTGTAAAAAAGACACCTTTGTAGGGTCAACAAAAAATTCTTCCAGCTTGATTTTTGCTTTTTTAATCAAACCATTTAATCCATGTTTTAAAATATTTTCATGACCTGGGAAAAAATGTCCAATACCATTAGTTAATTCTGTTTCAACTAGAAAGACTAATGAATCCATGATATTTCTCACTTGTGGATCTAAACTTTCCAAAAAGTGCTCTTTTAAAGTATTTTCCTCACTTTTCCAAAAAGGTAAAACTTCTTCCTTAAAAATTTGTTTTTCCTCATCCAAAATATACATTCTTTGTGCAAGCCGATTTTCAAAAGTATCCACATCTTGTTCTAGAAAATCCACATTTATTTCAGGATATAAGGGAGTTCCAAAAAACTTTTTACATTGATTTCCTACAATTAATTCATCTTCCCAAATTTCTATGGTCATATTCAATAATAGATTTTCCATAGCTTTTGCAAAGCGAATAATGGGGTTTTCTCCTTTAGTTTTTTTATAAGATTCTGTGAATAATCTTGCTCTCTCAATACATACTTCGTGTGGAGCTGTAACCACTTTATTTTTCATTTTAAGGATTCTATTATCATAATTTTGATGAGATGTCTGTTTTAACTGCATTTTTAGTCATTAAAATAAGAATTATTTAATAATAATAAGTACAATGATTTAAATTATAAATTTATAGACTAAAAAAAATTTCGAGGAAAATTTTTAATTCATAATTAGCACTTCATTTATCACTCCTCTTTTAGAAGAAATAGAATTAATAGCTCTTTTAGCTTTTAAAGTTACAATCCTATAATCTTCATATAAATCTAATATAAAATCACAGTAAGAATTACTTAATAATAATTGGCATCCTTTTTTATCCAATTCTTTAAAGAGTTTGAATAGCTTTATTTGGGAACCTTGTCCAAAATCCTGTTTCGTATAACTAGTAAATAAGGCTGTATCTGAAAGCGGATAATAAGGTGGGTCTAAATAAATAAAATCATCCTTCTCAGCTAAATTTAAACATAATTCAAAGGAACCATGAAAAATTTCTATATTTTTTAAAACTTTATGCACAGCTTTTAAATTTTCTTTATCACATATATTTGGGTTTTTATGCCTTCCAAATGGAACATTAAAAAAACCTTTACTATTAACTCTATATAGACCATTGTATCCCGCTTTATTCAGAAATATTGTTCTTGAAGCTTTCTCAATATCAGATAGATTCATATATATTTTAGGATTACGGTCCTTAGCGCGAATTTTATAATAGTATTCTTTTTCATATTTATGTTTTTCCAAAGATAATATTAAATCATCGACATTTTCTTTTATAACTCTATAACAATTAATTAGTTCTAGATTATTATCTATTAAAATAGCGTTTGATGGTAGTAAATAAAAAAACAGTGCTCCTCCACCCACAAATGGTTCGATATATTTATTAAAGTTAAGAGGAATAAATTTATCTAATTGTGAAATTATTTGCCTTTTTCCACCTGCCCATTTTAAGAAAGGATGAGGTGTCCCAACTATAGTTTTATTTTTCCTATTTTCATTTCTTTTAGATGAAAAGAATAAATCCAATTGATTTTCTGATTCAAAATATCGAATTATTGATTTCTGGTAATGATTTTTATCGTGCAAATTTTATTATAAACCTTTTTAGTTACTTATAATATTAAATCATTTAAAACAATATATTTGTTAATCTTGATTATTATTAGATATTATTAGGCACAAAATATCAATTAAAATAAGATTTAAAAAAGTTGAAAATTCTTAAAAAACGCTTTCCTTATTCTATTTCCAGATTAAAATTATTTTAATTTATTAACTTCAAAGTTTTAAATCATCATTAACTTAATATTCCCAGAAAGGATTAGATATTTATTTCTATAATTCATTTGAGAAATTGGTATGATAAATAAAGAACGATTTGAACAGCTATTTAGTCACCATCTTATCAAGGATATTTCGGAAGAAGATATTAAAATCGTATTATCTGGTCAATATGGAAAAGCTTTAGAATTATTAAGGGATGCGGAGGCCACTGGTCTATTTCCTGCCCTAGTTGGTCCTCCAGGTGTTGGCAAAACCATTCTATGTAGATATTTCGCAAGTTTAAGGGCAAAAGAGAATAAAAATAAAAGCTTTTATTGGATGACGATGGATGAAAGCATAAAACCATCACATTTTATTGGCTCTTTTGATCCTGCTATAACTTTAAAAAAAGGATTCGTGCTTGAAGCGTTTAACTCAGGTCCTTTATTGAGTGCTATGCTAGAAGGAGGAACTTTTTTAGCAAATGAAATCAATCGAGCTACAGAATATTCACAAAATACACTTTTAGAACCTTTAGAAGAAGCTTCAATTGGAATACCCCATTTAGGCAGAATCAAAGCAGATGATAATTTTTTCTTTATTTCTGCGATGAACCCTGAGGAACTATCTGGAACACATCGACTTTCAGAAGCTTTAAAAGATAGAATTAAAGTGTGGATTAAATTAACTTATCCAGATAAGACCACTGAATTAGATATTATAAGAATTAACTTACCTGAACATTTTACTGTTGAAGAATCAGAATTAGAATTAATTTATTCGATAATCGATGAAACAAGAAGAAATAAAATAGACATTGAAGTACCGGCATCTATTAGAGCAGGAATTGCTATCGCTAAGATGTTAGGGAGGAGACGGTTTTTAGAAAAAGAGGGAAAATTAAAAGAAGGACAATCAGTTTATGAATATCTCTCTGAGATTTCAAAATATGTATTATTAGGAAGTATTAAACCAAAACCTGGAATAAGAGTTGAAAGTATTATTGAAAATGTAATCCATAAAACATTAGGAGCATAGGAGGATTATCATTAAATGAGCGTATTCCCAGAACAGCCATGCGAATTCGCTGTTGATTTTATCAGAAAAATGAGGAATCATCCTGATATTGTACAAATGCCCTCTTCACGACAAGTTCTTTCTATACCAAAATTAATTTTATCGCGATACTATCGAAAAGGGAAAATAACGCCCAATGATTATATTGAAATCAGCACAGTGACATCTTTTCCTGATAATCAACAATTAGCACAAGACATTGCTTTTGAAATACTCTTTCCAAATTATAAAAAAGATATGGTGGAATCGTTTTTCCCGAGTAATAATGAATCAGAGGAAGATGAAATCTTAAGTGATGAGTTAAAATCTGAATTCGATCAAATTCAAGAACTCATTGATGAAATTGAACTTTCAAAAGCTATTGATAAAGATTCGATTATAGAATTAGAAGAATTTATTGAAGATTTAAACCAAAAGAGAGAACAAGAACCGTATAAATCAGCAATGCATTTTTTTAATGATGATTCAGAATTGTATAAAGAGGAAATTTCCTCATTAGAAAAACTAATTGAAGAAGCTAAAAAACGTTTAGAACAGAATATAAATTCACTAGAGCCAGATGATATTAGAGCAGGAGTTGAATTAGGCTTAAATGACCTGATCCAATCAAATTCCTTCCGAGAATGGGAGAAGATCACTAGTAAAGCTCTTAATAATAAGGATATAACTGAAGAATTAGAAAATTTAATCAAAACCAAAAAGTTTGATGATCTTTTACAGACAATGAAATATCTAAATAATACTATTGAGAAACCAGATATTAAGAAACAATTACAACATTTAAAAAACCAACTTCAAAATCAAATCAATAATTTAGATCAATTATTTAATGCTGCAAAGACTTTGGGAGAAACTCCTCAATTTAATCTAAAAAAAGTACTAAATAATTCTTTAAAAAATTCATCGTTTGAACATAATTTCAACTTAGTTAATTCCTTAGATCAGTACTTTGGAACTAATCTTAGAGCGGAACTGTTAAATGAATTTCAGGAACAACATCAAAATACTGAAATGAATTTATCACTTGAAAACTTAACTAAAAGTGCTTTTGCAGATAAATCTTGGAATTCCTTGTTTAATCAAGCACTTAAAAACTCTATAAAAGACGCTATGAATCAGAAAGTAAAATACGAGGCATTTAAATCGCTCTCTCATCGGTTACAACAATTAGCAAATAGTTGTGCAAATATCCATTGTAGTCAAAAAATGGCACAGCAAATGGCTAACCTAATGAAACAAGCTCTGGAAGTATGTGAAACTCCAGACCAGTTGAGAGATGCAACAGAATTTTTTAGGAAAATTGGCTTAAATCCTGAATCAGAAACAATTAATGATGTTGGAAAAAAACTAAACATGGCTGAAGAAGAGATTTTTGAATTAATAGAACCAAATTATCAGCTATTAAAAAAGATGATTGAAAAAAATACTGGTGATTTCCAAAGAATCTCAAATTTAATGCATCAAATTCAAGATCAATTGAGTTATGACAGAATTAAAGAGCTAATAAGCAGTGCATTGGCAAATGATAATCGAGATGCTCTAGGTGCTTTAGGACATTTCAATTTAAACCAAGCATTAAAAGCAGCTCAACAAATTGGAGGAAATGAAGGACAAGAAAAAACTATTGCTTGCCTATCAGCGGGTAGCGGTGAAAATTTACTAAAACAATGGTTTATACATCGAAAAAATTTACCAGAACGTACAAAGCAAAAAGTTAAGGAACTAGCTAAGAAAATGTTGATAGAATTAGGTATATATTATTCTAGAGCTCGTTTAGGTTCTGCTACAACTGGTCCTATACCAATAAATATAGTAAGACCATACACGATAGGTGATGATTTTGAAAATATTGATTTAGAAGAAACAATTTTTAATTTACTAGAGAAAGGAAAAGAACTCGATCACATAGATTATGATGATTTTTATGTTTATGAAACAGCAAAGGGATTACGATCTTCTTGTTTTGAATTAGATATAAGTGGTTCAATGTCCGGTGATAAATTGGCATATATGAGTATCTGTATTACTATGTTGTGTTATGGTATGCGAAAAGATGAGTTCGGAATTACCTTTTTTGAATCTGACACTCACGTTCTAAAAGAATTGGACGAAAAAGTAGATTTAGAAAAATTAGCTGACGAACTACTTTCTGTGTCAGCTCGTGGGGGTACAAGAATCCAGAGTGCTCTTGAGTGGGCAAATAAACAATTTAAAGAACATTCAAGTTCACGTGAAAAATTAAATGTGTTGTTTACTGATGCTGAAATTTTTGATCTAAGAGAGTCTTTGCAAGAATTGAGAGTGATGCGTTCGCTTGGCGTAGACTTTATTCTAATTTGTCCTGAGACATCTTATAACTTAAAAGAAGCAGAAAAACTGGTTAAAACTGCAGGAGGGCAATTACTCACAATAAAAGATTGGAATGAATTTCCAAAATTAATTTCTGAAATTATAAAATCAAGATTTTAGGATTATGGTAGATAATTCTTTAGTTGAATTATTAAAAGATAAGTTTGGATTAAATTTATATAAAAAATCATCTGAATTTCCCACCAATAAGATAAATATAATTTCTTTTGAAGAAACTCCAATTAACATAAGATGTATTATTCTAGATGAGGATCGTGAATTTCATTTAATAATTGATGAAAAAAACTATGAAATCTTCCATGATTGCCCAACTTTTTTGATCCACACTGAATTAGGTGATAAAATTTGCATCCATATTTTAAAATTATTACTTATATTAAAAGAAAAACTTTCCCTAAAAATACTTAAGGAACTCAACAAATATAATTTAACTTCTGAAGATTTTGGTTCAAAAAAAAAAAGTAATAATTTCCTAATATTGGCAAATTCTTGTTTAGATGGAAATAATTATGTTGAAGGTTTGAGTTATTTAAATAAAGCAATTATCAATCAATATGAATGTGAGCCAATAATCGAAAAATATCTCAAAATAGCACTTAATAATACCCTATTTATTGAATTTTTTGAGTTCTTGAAGTCTGCATATGAAAATGATCTCGGAGATTACTTGTTAAAATATAAATCTTATATTGAAAAAGGATTTAAGCTTGTTTTAACTGCTATATGGAAATATGATTTTTTTGATGTACTTCGAATTATTCAATTTATTGGCAAGATTTTAGATGTATATCAATTTGAAGACGATTCATTTTTATCGTCTTTAATTGATAAATTATTAAAAATGACTAAATCTGATAAATTTAATGAGAGATATTTTTCTATATTTTTTATTAAGAAAAAACTGAAAAGAATAATTGAATTAAAACCTTCTTTTGAAAAAATAATTTCATCTAATGATTACTTATCGTTTAATAAAGAAATTTTGAATTATTTCCTTAATGAGATCGATAGTTTTTCTGTTATCGAAAAAATTAGATTGATGAAAAACCAATTTGAAATATTTAGTATTCCCAAAGCTGATTATTATGAGGAATATAAAAGATATAAGGCGGAAGTAAGGGAATTAGAGAGAAAGGTTTATTTAAGAAAGTTTGCATTTTTAAAACTTCTTGCAGAATACCATAATTTAAAGAAAACAAAAGTTGATTTCAGAAAGAAAAGGAATACATATGTAATCACTCATAATAAGGAGAATCTAAAAGTTCCAGTTTACAATTATATAATTAAACATATTGGATTTTATGGGTTAAATGAATCAACAATCAAATCCTCTGAAATCGGCATAAATTATTTTATAATTAAAGAATTATTTTTAGATGATTTAAATAATTATCCAGATATATTTTACTATAAAAATCAATTTTGGGGTGAAGGTGAAGAATATAACGTTAATTCTATAGATGGGTTTTCTTTAGTTTCAAAACTTACCGAAAGTAGTTACGATATCTCCCAAAAATTCTCAGATCTCAAGGATATCATCATTATTGAATGGGATTTAGCTAGTAAACCTCGTCAAGCAAATATAGTTAATGCATATGGATCCCAAATTGTAATTCCAGATCAAAACAATCCTTTATTTCATGATTTAAAACCTTTTGATTTATGTTATTGTCAGAAAAATCCTGTTAAAATTGAAGGGAATATAATTAAAACTATAAATGTAATAACCAAATGTTCCTTTAAAGATGCAATAAATAGCGTTTCTAGTGGTATGGAATTTATTGAAGGGTATTACCCTTTATCTGTTATTAAACTTGTTTTAAATAAAAAAATTTCTCCATTTGAAGCTGATGAAATTGTATATAACAATCCTAATAAATTATTTATTCCAAATTATAATCAATTTATAAAAAATTTCAGAGAATTTTTGTTTAATTTCATAAATCAAGAAAAAGAATATATTTTTGATGAGTTAAAAACAAATCCAGAAATAAAAACTAATCAGATACTATCCTTATTAAATTTAACAACAGAATTAGCTGGCTTAAATTTACCTTATACTGATATTATTAAGTCTTTATTTTCAGAAGACATTACTCTACAACAATTTAGAAAAAAATTTTTGGATGAAATTCATTCATTGATTAAAAAAGTTCTTTCTAAAAGAGAATTTGGAGCAACAGAAGTATTTAAAATAAAAAAAATGAAAAATACTCCGTTTATGAAATATTCAGATGAGATAATAAAAATTAGGAAAGAGGAATTTGAAAAATCTACGATATATAAATCCTTAGAGGATGAAAATTTGCAATATGACATAGCAAACCTTTATAAAACGTATTATGGGCAAAAACTTTCCCAAATTCTAAATATAGGTAGAATAAATCTTGTAAATCAAGACAATTTTAATAAGATCAATAAATTTGCCAATAAATTAAATTTGAATTTAGATGTTAAAAATTCTATTAATTAAATAAAAACTTAATTCTAATTAGAATATTAAAATATGAGATACAACATATAGTAAAATAGAAGCCAAATCTTTAAATTAAATTTAGTAGTTTAAATCTTTATTTCTTAAAATTCTAATGTGCTATACACGATTTTAGAAGACTTAGTCTTTTATCAAGTTTTATCTTTTGTAAGGAAATACTCAAACTTTGAATTAAAATTGTATGATTTCTTTTTTAAGAAAACGAATATACATCCAAAATGCGTTATCGTCATTAACCAATTCGTTTTTTTTGTTGTAAATAAAGATCTAATCACTTATAACGAAATTAAAAAGCATATGTACAATTTAAGAAGATTATTATGCAAAAAAGTAGCATTAATTAAAGAACAATCTACATTAATTCATCTTCTTTATAGTCTTTTCCCTGATATTTTTATTTATCATATTAAAATTGAAGTATCTAATTTTTCAAATGAGAGATCAATTTCTATAAAATTTTTGTCCTATGAGGACAGAGCTATCGCAGTAGGCCGCAATGGAGAATATATTAAAGCCGTAAATCAGCTATTAGAAAAACACATACTTTTTCAAAATAATAAGGCTCAAATTAAAATTAGGTGCAAAGTAGCAAATCAAAATGAGATCTATCAAAACTTAAAAATAAATATATCCTCTTAAGCAAAAATTAACACAGTCTATCAATTTTATTTAATAATAAATTTAAAATTGAATTATACTCAATTTAGGAAAAAAAAGTGTAAATAATTGACGATAAAAGAACAACCCAATAACTTTAATAAATATAGTTCTTTTACTGAAAAATCTATAATAAAGTTTGCTTCTAATTCAAAAAATTTTAATGAAATACCCCCAATATTAGGAATTATTGTTGGAGATCAATATGGGAATACAATTTTGGTTTTAGAATATGATTCAAAAGAAGGGTGTAACTATGGACCTATAAAGATGTATTTAACTGAAGATACTAAAAATTTCTTAGAAGTTGATCTGATATCAATGTATTTTAGCTCATTTAAGGTCTTTGCAACGCAAACTAATATTAAAAATTTATCTCATCTCGAAATTTATGGTTCTAATATTAAAATTCAGCTCTATTTTCTATTTGAGGAATATATGATAATCTTATTTCTTAATTCTAATACAAATTTAACTTCAATAGATAAAAGCCATATCATTGGTTTTTTTAAAGAAAAACTAGAGAAATATCATAATGAGTTTAAAAATTTTAATGCTACAAGTTCTAGAAAAATCTTAGAGACTTTGGAGGAAAATGGGAAAAAATGGTTGGAAAAAATTAATAGAACTTATTTACATACCTATGAGAATTTATATTTGAAAAAGCATGAGATTATCGAAAGATTTATGAATAAATTAAGTCCAATAATTCAAAGTGATTTCTTTGAATATTTAGAAAATATTCCAGAGGATACATTAAATAATCTGTTAAGAGAAATTAAAAACAAAATACAAGATAACTTATTTGAATTTAATTTTACTTGACAAGAAGTTCGAAGAAAAAAGGGATTATTACTTAGTTCAAGGGTCTACTCTATAATATATTAACATAGGATTATAGATACTACTATCATTATTTTTAAATTAAACATTAAATTTTATTATGTATAATCTCTTTTAGTAGATGTTGAATTATGAAGCAAGAGAAATTTCATCATCCTTCAAAAGATATAATTGAAACAAAAGGCACAATCTTACGTGGAAAAACAATATGTATGTGTTTAACTGGTTCAGTTGCAATAATAAATGCTCCTATAATAGCTAGAGAATTAATGCGCTTGGGTGCTGAAGTAATTAGTGTATTGTCCAAGGCAGCAACCGAATTAATAAATCCATCATTGATGCATTGGGCAACAGGTAATCCTGTTATCACTAAACTAACAGGGGAGGTGGAACATGTTCTTTTAGCAGGATATAGACCAAATGCTACAGGAAAAGCAGATTTAATATTAGTATGTCCTGCTACAGCAAACACAATATCAAAAATAGCTAATGGCATAGATGACACGCCTGTTACAACCGTAGTTTCAACAGCATTTGGATCCTCAATACCTATTGTTATTGTTCCAGCTATGCATGAAAGTATGTTTCATCCGATATTAGAAAAAAACATATCAACATTAAAAAAGTACGGTATAGATATACTTGGACCAAGAATTTCCGAAGGAAAAGCAAAAATTGCGAAGCTAGATGATATAATTGACCGTGTAATTGATTTATTAGTGGCTAAAAAGGATTATGAGGGAATGAAAGTATTAATCACCGCAGGTCCTACAAGAGAACCAATTGATAAAGTAAGATTTGTATCGAATAGATCCTCAGGGCGAATGGGTATTGAATTAGCTAAAGAAGCAGCAGCGAGGGGAGCGGATGTATTATTAATCGCAGGTGAATGTATGGTGAAAATCCCTGAATACATAAATACAACAAATGTAGAAACAACCGATGACTTTATTAACGCTGTTAAAAACGAACTTTCCTCCAAAGACTATGATATGTTCATTTCAGCAGCAGCAATTAGTGATTATAAACCTATAGAATATATTGAAGGGAAAATCTCTTCTGATGAAATTAAAGAATTACAAGTGAATATGAGATTAACTCCTAAAATCATTGATGAAGCTAGGAGAAAGAATTATAAAACATATATAGTTGGATTTAAAGCAGAAACTAATGTCTCAAGGACTCAACTAATAGACCGCGCTTATAAAAGGTTATTAAAATCTGAAATTGAATTAATAGTTGCTAATGATATCGGTAGAGATGACATTGGATTTAGCAGTAAAGATAATGAAGTATATATAATTGATAAAGAAAAACATATAACACATGTAGAAAAATCTACAAAAAGATATGTTGCCTCAAGAATTTTGGATGTTGCTTTAGAAAATTACCGTAAAATAACCAATTAAGATTTAGTTTTACTATTTTTTTAAAAATTTTGAGTATATGAAAATATTTAAATAATAATTCAATTTCTTTTCAAAATGAAAGAAAGAATGAATTTTGAATAGATAGCCCGAATTATTATAATTATAGGGTTAAATAATATTACTTTCTGATTAATTAACGAATATGTAAGTATTTATATATAATTTAAGTATTAATGTATTGAAAAAATGATTGGTGAAGGAAAAAATGACATCTAAAGAGGATGGGCAGATTACTCAGGGTACCATCGCTCAATTCATGAGAAAAAGAACTCAGTTAGTGGGATTCGAATTCGGTTACTGGAAGCATACGGGGTTCCAGATATCCTGAACCTGTGTAAGCAATATGTAGCTGAATTCTTAGATAATGCATTAGATGCAATTGAGACATTTCAATGGAATGAATTGGAAGAGGAAGATTCTAAAATTAAATTCTCCTTGGATCAAGAATTATCTTTAGAAAAGCTATCAATAATTCAGGAAATAAAAGAAGATGAAGAAATTCAACCCTTAAACAATGAAGCAAAGTTAGCATTAATGCAAGAAATAGGGATAACTCAATCAAAAGCTCTAGAGGAAAAAGAAGTTCTTAGTGAGGAAAAAGAAGAACAATCGGGAGAAATTGCGGATAAGACACAATTAGAAGTCGAAGAAGAAGTAAGAAGAATCACAGATGATATGAATGAAATAATTAAACCAGTTGCAAATATTGTTGATATTGAACCAATAGTAATAATTAGACTAAGAGAATATGAAGCACCGTCTTTTCTAACTTCAGAAATAAGTCAAAAGAACGTAATGAACTATACTTTCGAAATTTTTGATAATGGAATAGGTATGAATAAAGTAGATTTACGAAAATTTGGTAAATATTTAGCATCTTCTAAAAGTGTTGAATTAAAACAAACTAGAGGTAGTCAGGGATTTGGAGCGCCAAGTGCTTTTAGTGATGCCCAAAATACAACTGGAAAACCAATTATCGCAGTATCAAAAACATCAGATATGATTTACGCCACAGTATCGGAATTTTTTACAACATCTAAAAATGAAAAAAAATTTTTGGTTCATCCTTCTGAAGTAGACAGCCCATTCCTTCATGGAACTTATGTAAAGTTGAATTATTTAAATGTTAAATATATAAGGGGCTATGTGGATACCTATGTAAAAGAAACTGCCTTAATGAATCCTCATGTTACACTTATTTATATTGATCCTTATGGTAAAGAATATATTTATCGAAGATTGGTGTCTTCTTTCCCAAAACAACCTAGATTTGCTAAAGCTCATCCTTCTTCAACTAATATTGGAGATTTGCAAGATTTATTAACGAAATCTGAAAATCTTACAATCTCTGCCTTTTTACAAGAAAATTTCGTTAGAATAAGCCCACGAACTGCTAAAGAGATTATTAAAATCGCAGAAAGAGATTTGCAAGATAAATCGAACCTTTTTATTCTTGAGGAAGGATTTATTAACAAATTAGAAAAGAAAGGCGATCCGATACTTTATTTGAAGTTTGAGAAGAAAGTTTATGGAAAATCCACAAAACCAAGAGATAAATTAATAATCTATCAAGTATCCTCTGAGCAACTAAAGGAAAACTACTGGATACTAATTGAAAAATATAATACGTTAAATAAAGATCTTGAGAAAATTGATAAAGATATAAAAAAATATAGTAATAAAATTGAAAAAAGCGAGACAAAAAAAGATATTAAGCAAATAGAAAAAACCATTACAAACTTAATAAAAGATATAGATATTGCTAATAAAGAAAAAGAAAAAATTAAGGTTAAACTAAATCAGGTTTTTCAAACAAATAAAAGTGGATTAATAGAACTAAAAAAAATTAAAAATCGGACAGAATTTGAAGATTTAATTAGTGAGGTTCAGTTATCAAAAAAGAGGCCTTCAGAATTATCAACTGAACAATTTAATTCCTTATTTCATGCGTTTAAATCTATAAAATATATGGCACCTCCAACTGATACAGCAATACCAGTAGGAGAACAAGTCCTAGAGAACACACTAATTAAAGAGATTGGGTTAAAAGTTTCTGAGAATATTGATGATTTTGAGGATCCAATTGAAAAAATTGAAAAAATTAATGATGAGATTATTGATTCTAAAAAAAAAGCAATCATAAAAGAAAACCCATCAGTAAGCGATGAGATACTCAGAAATATTTCAGTAGGAAATCAAGAGTTAATCATGTTAAATTCTAGAATATTAGCAAATATAGCAATTCAAAATGATATTGAATTGACCCAGTTTAAAAAATCTAATGAAAAATTTTTAACAGATATTAAAGAAAGTGAAAATACTGCTTATCAAGATGTATTTGATTATTTTATCGAAAATTATACTAAAGATGATGATTTTGTGTCTGCTGAAACAAGATCTCCTACAAGCGGGAAAGGATTAGCTTATGTAGTTGAGGCTGCGTTAGCTTATTGCAATGACGCTAATAAATTAGATACTCCCAAGAGATCAAGGGATGTATTATCTAGATTTGTGAATAGAACTCCAAAATTGAGAGATAGTGCTGATTGTGCAATAACTAAAGCGGTTCAATCAGTAAATTGGAAGAATTATAAACTAGATACTTACGATAACAATCTTCCAAAGGGACCTATTAAATTGTTAATTAATGTTTCTGGTCCTTATGTACATTTAATGTTTAAATCACAATCAAAAAATGCTTTAGCTGATGATGAAGATTTAATTAAGGAAATTAAATATTGTCTTGAAGCAATAGGTAGGAGATTACGAGTATATCTTAATAGAAAACATGCAATACATAAAAAAGAAAAAAGAGCAAGTTTAATTGAGAAATATATACCTCAATTCGTAGAAAGTATATACAATATAGCTTCTAAAGGAGAAACTAAATATAAACAAGTGAATAAAGATGATTTAATAGATTTAATGAAGAATGCTATAGGAGTAAAACCAAGAATGCCTATACCTAAGGAAGAGAATATTGATACAAAAGACATAACAATTGTAAAAGCTGAGGAACAAGAAATAGAAGAAAAAGAAATTAAGGTCGAGAGT